>NZ_LIPN01000536.1:0-8805 GCF_001418325.1 Streptomyces atriruber
GGCGGCGGGGGTCGACGCGGCCGGCAGCGGGGCCAGCGCGGAACCCGCGACGGCGAGGACGGCGAGGGACCGGGCGCGGCGCGTGGGTCGCGGCCGGTTGCGCATGTTTCGTGGCGGCATGGACCGAGCGTGCGGGTCGGCCCGCGGACCCGCTCAGCGGATTGGGCCGGACAGGTTCTACGGTGACCCGTGTGACTGCCTTCACCGATGACCCGCACCTGTCCGCATCGCCCGGCCGCTCGGGCGCCACCGCGACCGCCGAGGTCGAGCCGCGCGAGGTGGGCCGGGTCCGCACCGAGTACGCGCCCGACCGCGACGGCGATCCCGATCCGGGGGAAATCGTCTGGACGTGGGTGCCCTTCGAGGAGAACGACGGGCGCGGCAAGGACCGGCCGGTGCTGGTCGTCGCGCGCGAGGCCGCGGGGACGCTGCTCGCCGTGCAGTTGTCGAGCAAGCGGCACGACCGGGACAGGGAGTGGGTGCCGATCGGGACCGGTCCCTGGGACCGGGAGGGGCGGGACTCCTGGGTGGACATCGACCGGGTGCTGCGGGTGCACGAGCGCGGAATGCGGCGTGAGGCGTGTGCGCTCGACCGCATGCGGTTCGACCTCGTCGTGCTCCGGCTCAGGGAGCGTTACGGCTGGCGCTGAGCTCGTGGGCGAACGCCGTCTCGAAGGCGCCGCGCGTCACCGCGCCCTTCGTCCGGTCGAGAACGCCGAACACGACGTGCGCGAACTGTCCGGCGAACCGGCCGCCTTCGCCGAGCAGCGCCCGGAAGGCCCCCGCCACCTGCTCGGGGTCGTTCATGAACACGCCGCAGCCCCAGGCGCCGAGCACGAGGCGGCGGTACCCGCAGGCGGCGGCCGTCTCCAGGACGCGCTCGGCGCGCGCGGCCAGGGCCCGCCCGATGTCGGCGGCCCGCTCCGGCTCCCGGCGGCGGATCACCCCGGCGTTCGGCGCCGCGGAAGTGAGGAAGCCGACCGTGTACGCCTCGTCGAGGAGCCGTCCTCGGTCGTCGCGGAAGACGGGGACGCCCGGCGAGTGGATCACCCGGTCGCTGTAGAACGGGTCGCGGTCGGCGCGGTGGTGGGCGTAGAAACCGGGGACTTCGAGCAGGCAGGTGTACAGCGCGGAGGCGCGGCACAGCGCTTCCTCCTGCGCCTGGGCACCGTTCAGATAGCCCCCGCCCGGGTTGCGCGCCGATGAGAAGTTCAGGACCGCCACCGGGGAGGCGCCCGGCTGCCCGGCGTCCTCGGCCTCCTCGGCCTCCTCGGCCTCCTCGGCCTCCTCGGCCTCCTCGGCCTCCTCGGCCGTGAGCCTGCGGGCCGCCTCCAGGCTGCTCTCCCCGGTGATCTCGAAACGCGTGCTGTCGCAGCGTGTGCCGATGGAGTGCATGCTGGTGACGTGGGTTCTCTCGAAGTCCGTGCCCTCGAAGCGCTCCCTGGACGGTGCCCTCACCGGATCCGGTCCGAACATGCGCGTGCCGGTGCGCGCCGCGGCCACCGCGTCGGCGATCACCCTCTCGCGGCCGTCCGGCGTGACGTACATCCCCGCCGCGACGATCCGCTCGGTCTCCTGCGCCTGTCCGCGCAGCCGGGCGCTCATACCCGTGCCCCCGTGTCGTTCATGAACGCATGGTGAGCCGCGTGCGTCGGGCGACGCAACAGAAATTCCCGGTACGCGAACGGCCTGAGGGGCACTCTTGTGCGAACGCCCTTGAGGGTTTTGGGTGTGACGAGCAGCATCGGATGGAAGGATCCCCGCATGCCTGAGGGAGACTGTACGAAACACCGGACGGCGCACCCCACAAGGGCGCGTGACACGGTGTCGGAAGCCGAAGTGGAAGCGCTGGTCCGCGGCATCTGCTTCAAGACCGGCCCACCCCGCACCATCGGGGTCGAACTGGAATGGCTCGTCCACGAACCGGACCTGCCCCACCTGCCCGTACCCGCCGCCCGCCTCGAAGCGGCCTATGCCGCACTGCGGGCCCTGCCCCTGCACTCGTCCGTCACCGTCGAACCCGGCGGCCAGCTGGAGCTCAGCTCGCTTCCCGCCGCCTCGCTGACGGAGTGCATCTCGGCCATGCAGGCCGATCTCGCCGTCGTACGCGACGCTCTGCACCCCCACCGCCTCACCCTCAGCGGGGTCGGCGCCGACCCGTGGCGTCCGCCGTCACGGATCCTGCGCGAGCCCCGCTACGACGCGCTGGAGTCGTGCCTGGACCGCGGAGGCCCGGCCGGGCGGCGCATGATGTGCTCGACGGCGTCGGTGCAGATCTGCCTCGACGCCGGATACGAGGAGCCGGGCCCGCTCGGCTACGCCCGCCGCTGGCGTCTGGCGCACCTGCTCGGCCCTGTCCTGGTCGCCGCGTTCGCCAACTCACCACTCCAGGACGGCCGCCCCACCGGATGGCGTTCGACCCGGCAGGCCGTGTGGGCGGGCATCGAACCCGGCAGATCCGGCGCGCCGCCGCTGGACGGGGAGCCCCGCGAGACGTGGACCAGACATGCCCTGGACGCGCCGGTCATGTGCGTCAAGAGAGAGCCGGGCGAGGGCCCTTGGAGCGTTCCGGAGGGAATGAGCTTCCGGGCGTGGGCCCGCGCCGGGGCATCGCGCAGACCCACCCGAGAGGATCTCGTCTACCACCTGACCACGCTGTTTCCGCCGGTGCGCCCGCGCGGCCACCTGGAACTGCGCATGGTCGACGCGCAGCCGGGCGAGGACGGCTGGCTCGTGCCGCTCGCCGTGACGACCGCCCTGTTCGACGACCCGGCGGCGGCCGAGACCGCCTACCGCGCCGTGAAGCCGCTGGCCGAGCGGTACGGGCCCGCGGACTCGCCGGCCGCGCCGCACAATCCGCTCTGGCTGGACGCGGCACGCCACGGCCCGGCCGACGCGGAACTGCGTGAGGCGGCCGTGCTCTGCTTCGCCGCCGCGGTCGACGCGCTGCCCCGGCTGGGCGCCGCCCCGTCCGTGCGGGACGCCGTCGCGACGTACGCCGCCCGGTACGTCGCACAGGGCCGCTGCCCGGCGGACGACCTGCTGGACGCCCTGCGCGACGACCCCACACTCCACGACACACCTGGGAACACGCCTGGGAAGGATGTCCGCCGATGACCGGCTCCACCACCGACCCGGAAGCCACCGACCCGGAAGCCCTGCGGGCGCGCGCGCTGGCCGCGCTCCTCACCGCCCGGGAGCGTACGACCCTCCTCACCTCGTGCGTGGAGGACGCCGAACTGACCGCGCAGCACTCTCCGCTGATGTCGCCCCTGGTCTGGGATCTCGCGCACATCGGCAACCAGGAGGAGCAGTGGCTGCTGCGCGCGGTCGCGGGGCGCGATGCGATGCGCCCCGAGATCGACCCGCTGTACGACGCCTTCGAGCACCCGCGCGCCGAGCGCCCGAGCCTGCCGCTGCTCGCGCCCGGCGAGGCCCGCGGTTACGCGGCCGAGGTGCGGGGCCGCGCGCTCGACGTACTGGAGAAGACGCCGTTCCGCGGCACGCCGCTCACCGACGCGGGCTTCGCCTTCGGGATGATCGCCCAGCACGAGCAGCAGCACGACGAGACGATGCTGATCACGCACCAGCTGCGGTCGGGGCGGACCGCCCTCACCGCTCCGGACCCGCCGACCGGTGAGCCCTTCACCGGACCCGCCGAAGTCCTGGTGCCGGGCGGTCCGTTCACGATGGGGACGTCCACGGAGCCGTGGGCCCTCGACAACGAGCGTCCGGCGCACCACCGGCTGGTCCCGCCGTTCTTCATCGACACGACTCCGGTGACGAACGCCGCGTACCAGCTCTTCATCGAGGACGGCGGCTACGAGCGGATGCGCTGGTGGGACCCGGCAGGCTGGGCGATGGTCCGCCGGAACAACCTGTGCGCGCCGCTGTTCTGGCGGCGCGAGGGCGGCCAGTGGCTGCGGCGGCGCTTCGGGACGGTCGAGCCGGTGCCCGCCGACGAGCCGGTCCTGCACGTCAGCTGGTACGAGGCCGACGCGTACGCGCGCTGGGCGGGCCGGCGCCTGCCCAGCGAGGAGGAGTGGGAGAAGGCCGCACGGTACGACCCGGTGACCGACCGGTCGATGCGCTATCCGTGGGGCGACGCGGACCCCACTCCGGAGCGCGCCAACCTGGGCCAGCGGCATCTGCGGCCCGCGCCCGCCGGGAGTTACCCCGCCGGTGAATCGCCGCTGGGCGTGCGCCAGTTGATCGGCGACGTGTGGGAGTGGACGTCCGGCGACTTCCTGCCCTACCCGGGCTTCGCCGCCTTCCCCTACCGCGAGTACTCGGACGTCTTCTTCGGCGGTGACTACAAGGTGCTGCGCGGCGGGGCCTTCTCCGTCGACGAGGTGGCCTGCCGCGGCACGTTCCGCAACTGGGACCATCCGGTGCGGCGGCAGATCTTCTCCGGGTTCCGCACGGCGCGGGACGCCGGGCCCACCGAGACGCCCACACCGGGATCCGCCTGATGTGCCGTCACCTCGCCTTCCTGGGCCCGCCGGAGCCGCTGGGGAGCCTCCTCGTGACGCCCGCGCACAGCCTGTTCCGGCAGTCCTGGGCGCCGCGGATGCAGCGCCACGGGACGGTCAACGCCGACGGTTTCGGGGTGGGCTGGTACGCCGAGGACGACCCGGCGCCCGCCCGCTACCGCCGCTCGGGGCCGATCTGGGGCGACGCCTCGTTCGCCGATCTGGCGCGGGTGGTGCGCTCCGGTGCGCTGCTCGGCGCGGTGCGCGACGCGACCCTGTCGGGCGCGGACGGGGAGGCCGCCGCGGCGCCCTTCGCCTCCGGGCCGTGGCTGTTCAGCCACAACGGCGCGATCACCGGCTGGCCCCGCTCGCTCGCCCCGCTCGCCCACGGCCTGCCGCCCGCCGAGCTGCTCTCGATGGAGGCGCGCTGCGACTCCGCCCTGGTGTGGGCGCTCGTCCTGCACCGGCTGCGCCGCGGCGACGAGGAGGGACAGGCCCTCGCGGACACCGTCCTGGAGATCGCGGAGGCCGCCCCCGGGTCGCGCCTGAACCTCCTGCTCACCAACGGCGACACGATCGCCGCGACCGCCTGGGGCGACACCCTCTGGTACCTCGCGGAGCCCGGCCGCCGCACCGTCGTGGCCTCCGAGCCCTACGACGACGACCCCCACTGGCGCGAGGTGCCCGACCGCACCCTGCTCGCCGCCAGCCGCACCGACGTACTGCTGACCCCGCTCAAGGAGCCCCCCGCGTGAGCCCGTTCCTGCTGACCCGCACCCTGCCCGAGGACGCCACCGGCGCCGCGCTGCGCGCCGACGTCCTGCACGGCCTCACCGCCACCCCGAAGACGCTGCCGCCCAAGTGGTTCTACGACGCGCGCGGCAGCGCCCTCTTCGAGGAGATCACCACCCTGCCCGAGTACTACCCCACCCGCGCCGAGCGCGAGATCCTCGTCGCCCGCGCCGACCGCATCGCCGAGGTCACGGGGGCCCGGACGCTGATCGAGCTGGGCTCGGGCTCCTCGGAGAAGACCCGCCACCTCATCGACGCCATGGCGTCCCTGCACACCTACGTCCCCGTGGACGTGAGCGAGAGCGCGCTGACCGGCGCCGCGAACACCCTGCTCGCGCAGCGGCCCGCGCTGAACGTGCACGCCCTGATCGCCGACTTCACCCGCGGCCTCGCGCTGCCGGGCACACCGGGGCCGCGCCTGATCGCCTTCCTCGGCGGCACGATCGGCAATCTGCTGCCCGCCGAACGCGCCTCGTTCCTCTCCTCGGTGCGTGGCCTGCTCTCCCCCGGCGACGCACTGCTCCTCGGCACGGACCTGGTCAAGGACGAGTCGGTCCTCGTCTCCGCGTACGACGACGCGACGGGCGTGACCGCCGCGTTCAACAAGAACGTCATGACGGTCATCAACCGCGAGCTGGCCGGGGACTTCGACCCGGACGCCTTCCGGCACGTGGCCGTCTGGGACCGCGAGCACGAGTGGATCGAAATGCGGCTGCGCTCCACGGCCGACCAGACGGTGAAGATCCACGCACTGGATCTGGCGGTCGACTTCGTCGCGGGCGAGGAGCTCCGCACGGAGATCTCGGCGAAGTTCCATGAGGACGGCGTCCGGTCCGAACTGGACGCGGCGGGGCTGAAGCTGACGCACTGGTGGACGGACGAGAGGGGGCGCTTCGCGCTGTCGCTGAGCACGGTCGCGTAGCGCCCCTGCGCCACCGGACGTCCGTCACAGCCCGCCGACGTCCAGTGCTCTGGTGATCCGGGCCGAGGCCTTGCGGGCCTCGGTCGCCGGGTCGCCGCCCGTCAGGACCTTCGTCATGTATCCCTTGATCGGGTTGTCCGCCTCGACCTCCGCCCAGCGGGGGGAGTTCGGGGTCGCCCGGCCGTTGGCCGCCCCGACGGCCATCGCCGCGGAGCCCTCCTCGTCGGCGACCGCCGGGGCCAGCTTCGCCTTGTTCGGGACGTAGTTCATCGTCCGCGCCAGGTCGGTCTGCCACTTCTTGCCCGCCAGCGCCTCGATCACCTCGACCGCGCCCTTGTGGTCCTTGCTGTGCTCGGGCACGACGAGGTCGGAACCGCCGGTGAAGACCGCGGCGGGCTTGCCCGCCTTCTTGCCCGGGATCGGGAAGTAGCCGAGCTTGCCCTTCAGTTTCGGGTTCTTCTCCTCGATGGCGCGGGCCGCGCCGGGCACCGCGACGATCTGCGCGACGTCGCCGCCCGCGAACACCCCGGCCTGCGACGGGTGCTCCTCGTCGGCGTCGCGCGGGCCCTCGCCGAGCGCCTGCAGCTGCTTGTAGAACTCCATGCCGCGCAGCGCCGCGGCGGTGTGCAGGGTGCCGCGCCAGTCTCCGGAGGACTCCTTGGTCTCCTTGGCCAGGTCGCCGCCCTCGTCCCAGATGAATCCCGCGAGGGTGTACCAGTCCTGGCCCGCGAGGTAGATGCCCTGCCGGCCGCCGGTGTTGAGCTTCTCCGTCGCAGTGATCCACTCCTCGCGGGTCCGCGGCGGGGTCTCGATGCCCGCCTGCGCGAAGAGGTCCTTGTTGTAGATGACGACGCGGTTGGCGGCGTACCAGGGGATGCCGTACTGCGCTCCGCGGTAGCGCCCCGGCTCGGCGAGGCCCGGCAGCCAGTCGTTCATGCCGAGGTCGCGTGCGGACTCCAGGGTCAGGTCGTACAGACCGCCCTCGTCGACGTACTGCGCGACCTGGGTGTTGCCGACCTCGATGACCTCGGGTCCTTCGCCGCCCTCCTCCTTGAGCGCCTTCTTCACCTTGGCGCCGATGCCGGTCCATTCCTGGATGCGGATGTCCAGGTCGATGCCGTCGTGCTCCTTCTCGAAGTCCGACGTGAAGCGCTCGACGAACTCGGGCGAAGCGCTGCCCTTCATGAGCCAGACCGTGACGGTCCTGGAGTCGTCACCGCCCGGCAGCACGCCGCACCCGGCGACCAGAACGGTGGAGGAGAGGGCGAGCGCCAGGGACACAGCGGCGCGGTGGTGCGGCTTCACGTCGGTCACTTTCTGCCTGCGGACAGGGGAAGGTCAGCCCGACGCGGGGGGTGAGCACGTGGCTCGAACGGGTTACTGGCTGGATTTTGGTCCGTACCAATGGACTGGTCAAGGGGGTACGCCGTCTCGCGCCACTGGGACGGCTGGGGCACGGTGGAGTGACGGCACTTCTCGGCGCCGTGCGGCACGGCGCCGCACGGCCCCATCCGACGGCCCGGAGGAACATCCTCATGTCGAACCACACGTACCGCGTCACCGAGATCGTCGGCACCTCGCACGAGGGCGTCGACCAGGCGATCCGCAACGGCATCGCACGGGCCTCGCAGACGCTCCGATCGCTCGACTGGTTCGAGGTCACGCAGGTGCGCGGCCACATCGAGGACGGCGAGATCCAGCACTACCAGGTCGGCCTGAAGGTGGGCTTCCGTCTGGAGGACGACGCCGAGGTCTAGCCTCGGCGCAGTGGGCGCAGCCCTCAGGTGCGGTGGGACAGGTGCAGTGGGCGGCCCTCAGGTGCGGCCCTCGCGCTCCTGGGCGTCCTTCAGGGCCTCGGACGTGTCCGCCCAGGTCGCCCGGACGACGGTGAAGCCCGCGCGTTCCGCCTCCGCACAGACCAGCTCGTCATCGTCCACCAGCATGCGGATCGTCCGTTTGCGGGCGATGTCCCGGAGGACCTCCAGCTTGGTGCGGCGTGCGGGGCGCCGGTCGTTGTCGCGCCGCATCCAGATCCGTCCGCCCGGCAGTCCCTGGCGCGCCAGCCAGTCCACCGTGTCGGCGCGGCAGCGCTCGGGACGGCCGGTGAGATAGCCGACCTCGCACTCCCGCGCGCTCGCCAGGGCCAGCTCGACGCCGCGTGCCAGCGGCGGGTCCTCGGGCGCCGCGGCGAAGAACGCGTCCCAGTCGCGTGGCCTGCCCGCGAGGAAACGCTGCCGGTGCGCGGTGTCCGCGAGGGTGCCGTCCAGGTCGAACACGGCCAGCGGCCTGCCGCTCGCCGTCAGAGATCTGCTGTCTTCCGTCACGTCGACAGCGTAGAAGCGGCGGTACGGGATCCGCGAGGCGGCCCGGGAATCCTGGCGGCCCCCGGGCGTTGAACCCTGTGTGAGCTCAGTGATCGCGGCAACCCGGTTCTCCGTCCTCGACCGATCGCGCACCCGTGAGGGGCACGACGGGCCCTCCGCCCTGCGCGACACCGTGCGCCTGGCCCAGGACCTCGAAGCGCTCGGGTACCACCGCTTCTGGGTCTCAGAACACCACGGCGTGCCCGGCGTCGCGGGCTCGGCGCCCACGGTCCTCGCGGCGGCCGTCGCCGCGGCG
>NZ_LIPN01000536.1:8837-9492 GCF_001418325.1 Streptomyces atriruber
CGCGGGCTCCGTCGCGGTGGCCGAGAGCGAGGCCGCGGCCCGCCGGCTGCTCGTGCCGGAGGCCTGGTCGATGGCGTACTCCCGCACGCACGGAACGTTCCCGCCGCTCCCGCCCGCCGAGCGCGTGGAGGCCCTGGCCATGACGGAGAAGGAGCGCGGCTTCTACGAGTCGGGGCTGACCGGCCACGTGCACGGCACGGAGGAGCAGGTGGCCGATGAGCTGGAGCGGGTGATCAAGGAGAGCGGGGCCCAGGAGGTGCTGGTCACGACCAGTACGTACGACCGTGTGGGGCTCCTCGACTCCTTCCGGCGGCTGGCGCGCGTGGCGGGTCTGGCGGCCTGACGGCCTGCCGAGGGCCGCACTGCCTGGGGTCCCGCCCGCGTCGCGTGCCGGGATCGGCCCGGGGCGGCGCGGACGGGCGCGGTGCCCCCGTGGCACGGGGGACGGTTCCAGCGGGAGCACCGCGGTCCCGGAGGCCCTTGCGGGTGCCTCTCAGAGGGTTTTCCGACGTCAGCGGGTGGGCGGGAGGGCTCAGGTGGTCGCCAGCGCCTCGGTCGGGGGCAGCCGTGCCGCACGGACGGCCGGATAGAAACCCGCCAGGCCGCCGATGACCAGCGTGGCGCCGACGCCGCCTGCCATCGCCCAGACCGGGAC
>NZ_LIPN01000537.1 GCF_001418325.1 Streptomyces atriruber
AGCTCGGTGGGCTGGGCGAAACGCGAGAAGTTGTGCACGCACAGCACCAGGTCGTCTCCGTCGTCCCCGTCGGCGCCGGTCGACGGGGCCTCCCGCAGGAAGGCGAGAACCGCCGGGTTGGACGAGGGCAGTTCGGTGTACGAACCGAGTCCGAACGCCGGGTTCTGTTTGCGGATCTCGATCATGCGTCGGGTCCAGTGGAGCAGGGAGGAGGGGGAGGACATGGAGGCTTCGACGTTGGTGACCTGGTAGCCGTAGACCGGGTCCATGATCGTGGGGAGGTAGAGGCGGCCGGGGTCGCTGGAGGAGAAGCCGGCGTTGCGGTCGGGGGTCCATTGCATGGGGGTGCGGACGGCGTCGCGGTCGCCGAGCCAGATGTTGTCGCCCATGCCGATCTCGTCGCCGTAGTAGAGGATCGGGCTGCCGGGCAGGGAGAGGAGGAGGGCGGTGAAGAGTTCGATCTGGTTGCGGTCGTTGTCCAGGAGGGGGGCGAGGCGGCGGCGGATGCCGATGTTGGCGCGCATGCGGGGGTCTTTGGCGTATTCCGCGTACATGTAGTCGCGTTCTTCGTCGGTGACCATTTCGAGGGTGAGTTCGTCGTGGTTGCGCAGGAAGATGCCCCATTGGCAGCCGGAGGGGATGGCGGGGGTTTTCGCGAGGATTTCGGAGACGGGGTAGCGGGATTCGCGGCGGACGGCCATGAAGATGCGGGGCATGACGGGGAAGTGGAAGGCCATGTGGCATTCGTCGCCGCCGTTTTGGAAGTCGCCGAAGTAGTCGACGACGTCTTCGGGCCATTGGTTGGCTTCGGCGAGGAGGACGGTGTCGGGGTAGTGGGCGTCGATTTCGGCGCGGACGCGTTGGAGGAAGGCGTGGGAGCGGGGGAGGTTTTCGCAGTTGGTGTTCTCTTCGGCGAAGAGGTAGGGGACGGCGTCGAGGCGGAAGCCGTCGATGCCGAGGTCGAGCCAGAAGCGGAGGGCGGAGATGATTTCTTCCTGGACGGCGGGGTTTTCGTAGTTGAGGTCGGGTTGGTGGGAGAAGAAGCGGTGCCAGAAGTACTGTTTGCGGACGGGGTCGAAGGTCCAGTTGGAGGCTTCGGTGTCGACGAAGATGATGCGGGCGTCCTGGTATTGCTTGTCGTCGTCAGCCCAGACGTAGTAGTCGCCGTAGGGTCCGTCGGGGTCGGTGCGGGAGGCCTGGAACCAGGGGTGTTGGTCGCTGGTGTGGTTCATGACGAAGTCGATGATGACGCGCATGCCGCGTTGGTGGGTGGAGTCGACGAATTCGACGAAGTCGGCGAGGTCGCCGAATTCGGGGAGGACGGCGGTGTAGTCGGAGACGTCGTAGCCGCCGTCGCGGAGGGGGGACTGGAAGAAGGGGGGCAGCCAGAGGCAGTCGACGCCGAGCCATTGGAGGTAGTCGAGTTTGGCGGTGATGCCTTTGAGGTCGCCGATGCCGTCGCCGTTGCTGTCCTGGAAGGAGCGGACCAGGACTTCGTAGAAGACGGCGCGTTTGAACCATTCGGGGTCGCGGTCCTTGGCGGGTGTGTCCTCGAAGGTGTCCTGGACGGGTTCGTTGACGATCATGGTGTGGGTGACCCTCCGATCAACGGTGAGGACGGTCGCAGGACCGTGAGGATGTGCGCGGGAGCGCGGCCCGGTTCAAGGCGCACGTAGTTGGCCCTGCCCCAGTGGTAGGTCTCGCCGGTGAGCTCGTCGCGCACCGGCACGGACTCGTGCCAGTCCAGGCCGAGTTGCGGCATGTCCAACGAGACCGTGGCTTCCTGGGTGTGGTGAGGGTCGAGGTTCGCGACCACCAGAACAATGTTCGAAC
>NZ_LIPN01000538.1 GCF_001418325.1 Streptomyces atriruber
GAGCGAGGGGGCGTGCCGGAGGCGGTCCGCGAGGGGGTCCGTGCCGTCAGCGGACCGAGGGGGGCGCTTGCCAGGGCGCGCGCCGCAGTGAGTGCGCCCCTCGCGCTCCCTGTGGGCAGCCGCTCGGCCGCCCGGTGGTGGCGGCCGTCGCTGTGCACCAGGATGCCCGGCGCGAAGGGGCGCAGGACGAGCGAGTCGAGCCCCGGGATCCGGCGCAGTTCCGGATACGAGGTGGTGAGGAGCTGTCCGATTCTGTCCAGTCGGAACCCGTCGACCTTCTCGGTCGACATCCTGCCGCCGACGTAAGGGGCGGCTTCCAGGACGACGGTCGTTACACCGGCGCTGGTCAGCCGATGTGCTGCCGAGAGCCCCGCGGCCCCGGCTCCCACGATGACGACATCCGCATGGTGCGCATGCTCTGGCACGTGCCCCTCCCGAGGTCGCGCGGCTGGTGAGGTGCTGATGCCCCCAACAGGGCTCCGAATACCTGCGTTGGGCACGAGGGTAGGAGCGGTTCCGGTCAGGGGCAGTCGCGCACGAACCGGGCACGGTCGCACGTAGGTCGCACACTGGTCATGCTGCGAAACGGAACCGATCGCTTTCTGTCAGGGGCGTACGCCGGAGACTGCGCCCCCTGCGGGCCTCACCGCAGCGCGGCCCTGATCGCCTCGTCGATGGCGGGGAACGCGAAGGCGAAACCGGATTCCAGGAGCCGCGTCGGCAGCACCCGCTGGCTGCCGAGGACGTCCCCCGCCATCTCGCCGAGGACCAGCCGCAGCGCGGGGGCGGGTGCGGGCAGGAGCGCGGGCCGGTGCAGCACCCGCCCCATCGCGGCCGTCACCTCACGGTTGGTGAGCGGATCGGGCGCCGTCAGGTTGAAGGGCCCGGACAGCGTCTCCGTGTCGATGAGGTGCCGGAGCGCGGCCACCTCGTCGTGCAGGGAGATGTAGCTCCAGTACTGCCGTCCGTTGCCGAGGCGGCCGCCGAGCCCCGCCTTGAAGAGCGGGAAGAGACGGCCCCACGCCCCGCCCTCGCGGCCGATCACCAGGCCGTTGCGGGCCAGGACCGTACGGACACCGGCGTCCCGCGCGGCGGCGGCCGACTCCTCCCACTCCACGCACAGGGAGGGCAGGAAACCCTCCCCGGCGGGGGCGCTCTCGTCGACCGCGCGCTGACCGGTGTCTCCGTAGTATCCGATCGCGCTGGCGTTCACGAACACCTTCGGCGGCTCGTCGAGCGAGGCGACGGCGGTGGCGAGCGTCTCGGTGCCGAGCACCCTGCTGTCCCGCAGCTCCCGCTTGTAGGCGTCCGTCCAGCGGTGGTCGCCGATGCCCGCACCGGCGAGATTGACCACCGCGGAGCAGCCCGCGAGGCCGGCCGTGTCGACGTACCTCTCCTTGGGATCCCAGCGCACCTCGTCCTCGGCGCGGGGCGCCCTGCGCACCAGACGCACCACCTCGTGCCCGTCGGCGGCGAGGGAGCGCGTGAGCGCCGTCCCGATGAGCCCGGAGGCGCCGGCCACGGCGACGCGCGACTGTGTGGTTTCCATGGCTCCCATCCTGCCCCGTGGAACCGGGAACGTGCCTGCCCCGCAGAGCCGGGGTGGCGCGCGCCCCCGCGGCCGTACAGTGGCGCCATGCCGGACATGCACATACGCACCGCACTGCCCGAGGACGACGACGCGCTCGCCCGTCTCGACCGTGCCACCTGGTCCACGCTCCACGCGGTGCAGCCCCGCCCCCAGCCCCCCTACGAGCCCTTCTTCAACGATCGCTTCGGGCCCCGCGACCACCTGGTCGCCGAGGTGGACGGGCGGATCATCGGCTATGTGAAGCTCGGCTACCCCACCCCCCTGCTCGCCAACGCGCACGTCCGCCAGATCCAGGGCTTCGTCGTCGCCGAGGAGGCGCGCGGCCGCGGCATCGGCAGACGGCTCATCCGGGCGGCCATGGACGAGGCCCGCCGCCAGCGGGCGCTCCGGATCACCCTGCGCGTGCTCGGCCACAACATTCCGGCCCGGGGGCTCTACGAGGCGGAGGGCTTCGTCGTCGAGGGCGTGCTGCCCGGCGAGTTCCTGCTGGACGGCGCGTACGTCGACGACGTCCTCATGGGACGCCCCCTCTGACCTGCCATCGGTGAGCCCGGTCCGCCGGGCGTGCGGCACCCGACGGACCGGCCCGGCGTGCGGGGGTGCCGCGGGCGTAGGAGCGTGAAGAGATGATCAGGGCTGAGGCCAGGCGGCGCGAGGCGGACCAGCGCGACTGGCTGCTGCGCGGCACGCCGCCTCCGCCCTGGGTGCGCTGGCCCCCGCCGGTGCTCCTCGTCGCGATCACCCTCGTCCAGCTGCTCACCCCCAGAACGCTGGACCTCAGCTTCCTGATCGCGGCCGTCCCGCCGCTCGCCGCCCTGTCGTACGGGCCCGCGCTGACCGCCCTCGTCGGCGCCGGCGTCCTCGCGCTGCTCTCCCTGCCGGTCTTCGACCTCGGCCACCCGGGCAACAGCGACGAGCTGACGATCAGTTTCATCGCGCTGCTCAGCGTGCTCTTCGCCTGGGTGCGCAGCCGCCGCGAGGCCCAGCTCGTCACCGTCCGCACGGTCGCGGAGGCGGCCCAGCTCGCGGTCCTGCCGCCGCTGCAGGAGCAGGTCGGCAGGGTGCGGTGCGCGGGCCTCTACGAGGCGGCGCAGCACGAGACGCTGGTCGGCGGCGACTTCTTCGACGTACGCAGGGGGCCCGGCGGGGTGCGCGCCCTGATCGGCGACGTGCAGGGCCACGGGCTCGCGGCCGTCGGCACGGTCGCCGCGCTGCTCGGGGCGTTCCGCGAGGCGGTCCTCGACCGGGCGGACCTGGAAGGGGTCGCCGCCCAGCTGGACCGCAGGCTCGTCGTGGACTCGGCGGGGCAGGAGCACGCGGAGCTGTTCGCCACGGCGGTGCTCCTGGAGTTCCCCGACGACGCCTCCGTCGTCCGCGTCGTCTCCTGCGGGCACCCGCAGCCCCTGCTCCTGCGCGGCTGCGAGGTCACCGAACTGGACGTGCCGTGCGGGGCGCCGCTCGGCCTCGGCATCGCGGGACTCGCCCCGCCCGAGGGCCTCACGGTGCCGCTGCTCGCCGGCGACCTCCTCCTGGGCCTGACCGACGGCGTGGGCGAGGCCCGGGACGAGTCCGGCGCGTTCTACCCACTGATCGACCGCCTCACGGCGATGATCGAGGAGGACGCGACGGTGCTTGAGGAGCCGGGAGACCTCGCGGAACGCGTATGGGCGGACGTACTGGACTACGCGGGACGCGTACGGGACGACGTGACGCTGATGGTCTTCGCGCCGGAACCGATCGCGGAGGCGGCACGCCCGAATCCGCAGCCACCGACGGAGCCGCGGCCCCGCCCGGAGCCGAATCCGAAGCCGAGCCCTGACCCGCAGCCGCGCCCGCGACCGGGACGGCCGAACGCCGCATAGCACCCGCTCCCCAGCC
>NZ_LIPN01000539.1 GCF_001418325.1 Streptomyces atriruber
TCTTGGAGTCGCGGATGTGGATGGTGTGGGGGGTGGTGGCTATCTCGACGCAGTCGCCGGACTCGCTGCTGTCGCTGTAGCTACTTTTCTGCCACTCCAGGGCGACCTCGACGCACGAGTCTCCTTCGTTGCCACTGCTGTAGCTGCTCTTGAACCACTCCAGTCCGGAGGCGTCCCGGGCAGAGGCCTTGCCGATCATGTTTCTCCCAGCACTCGCTCAACGAAGGTCCGAGTCTCCCGTGGCGTGAGAGCTTGGGCCCGGATGATGCCATACCGCAGTTCCAGGATGCGGAGCTGCTTGGGTTCAGTGACCGGGCGGCCGTTGAACGCTCCGTCAGAGCGTCCGACCGCTGTCCCGTCCCCGAACTTCAGCACCTCGATGTCACCGTCGAGGCCAGGATGGGCCTCGCAGTCGATGGGCATCACCTGCAGCGTGACATGCGGCAACTCCCCGATCTCCAATAGACGTTCGAGCTGTCGACGCCAGACCATTGTGCCTCCGATTGGCCGCCGTAGAGCAGCCTCTTCCTGCACGAAGCTCAAGCTGGGTGCAGGCTCCCGGCCAAAGATGGACTGCCGGGCCGTACGCGCCGTCACGAATCGCTCGACCTCGTCCTGCGAGTAAGCAGGTTGCCGAGCCCGGAACACAACCCGCGAGTGCTCCTCCGTCTGCAGGAGACCATGCATGCCGTGACTGGCGTACACCGCGACCTCAACCGCCCGCTCCTCCAACTTGGCCAGCTCCCGAACCTTCCGCGGATACCGGGCCTCCCGCATCTCCTTCTTCATCGCGGAGACGAGCCCCCGCGCGTCGACCACCTCATCCACCTTGTCCAGATACTCAGGACGAGGAATCCGCGCCCCGCGCTCGATCTTCCGTACGAGGTCCTCCCCGTACCCGATCGCCACCGCGAACTCGGCGACGCGCAGGCCCGCCGCTTCCCTCCTCAACCGCAACTGCTGGCCGACCATCTCCACGACCGAGCTGATCTCGTCCTCGGGGTCGACGTCCCAACCGGGCTCATCCACACCATCGTTGCGCTCCACGTGCCCACACCCTCCGCCGTACCGTCCAAGCCCAACGCGCACACGTACCCGAACAGGGAGCGAGACAGCCGGGACAGGGCGGGACAAGTCCGGGACAAAAGCGGTACGCACAGCACGTACCGCCGCCCACCGTACGCACGCGGGGCCACGCTGAGTGACGTGAACCAAGAAACCACCCGGGCTCAAACCCCCACCCCCGTACACCAGTTCACGATCCTGCTCTCCGCGACGCGAAGAGGCGCGCGGCTGGCCCGGCTCCTGACGCGGGAGCAACTCCGCAGCTGGCGCCTGCCGTCCGAGAACGCGGAACAGGTCGTCGCCGAGCTGGCGAACAACGCCGTGCTGCACGGCCACGTGCCCGGCAGGAGCTTCCGGCTCACGCTGGCGCTGGGCGACACGAACACGCTCCGTGTCGAAGTGACGGACGCGCGGGCGGACCGCAGCCCGCCGCTGCACCCCCGCCATCCTGCCGCGGAGGCGGAATCCGGGCGGGGCCTGCTCCTGATCGAGGCGTTGGCGGCGCGGTGGGGCACGGAGCTGGGTACGTTGCCGCTCAGCCCGTGCAAGACGATCTGGGCGGAGATCGACGCGCCGCACCTGCCGGGGTGACTTCGGTGGGGCGGTGTCTTTGATGGTCACCGGGGCCGCCCGGGGTTTTGCGGAGTGTGGCGGTTCCGGGCCGGCAGTAAAGGGCGCTCCCTGCGGTCGCGTCGGCTGCGCCGATT
>NZ_LIPN01000054.1 GCF_001418325.1 Streptomyces atriruber
CACTCGACCGTGGCGGCGCCGGCCGTGCAACGGACCGTGGATCGTCCCGAGGACGGCGCGGAGGTCGAGGACGACGAGGACGACGAGGACGGCTCGGAAGACGAGGACGACGTCGGCTTACGGGGTGGATTCGGAGACGGAGGCGGCGGGTTCGTGGACGAGGACGCCATCGCCCTGCGCACCGCCGCCTCGTCCAGCGGACGACTGGGCGCCGCACCCCCCGCCCCGTCCGAACTCGCCAGCTGCCAGGCGCCCAGCGCCCCCGCCGCCGTCCCCAGGGCCACCCACGCGGCCGTGACGACAGCGTTCCGCCACTTCCTCATCCCGCCACTGTGCCGCATCGTTTCCTAACGCCGGGTTAAGGCCCGGGTTGAGGCCCCGGTCAAGGTTCCGCCCCGCCCCTGACTACGGTGGTTGTATGGCGCATCTTCTCGTCGTCGAGGACGACCCCCAGCTCCGCGGCGCCTTGGTGCGGGCCCTGCGCGACAAGGGCCACGCCGTGGCGACCGCGCCGAGCGGCATGGCGGGGCTGGACGCGGCGGTGACCAGCCGGCCCGACCTGGTCGTCCTCGATCTGGGGCTGCCGGACGTCGACGGGGCGCAGGTGCTGCGCATGCTGCGCGCCGTCAGCGACGTGCCCGTCATCGTGGCGACGGCCCGCGACGACGAGCCGGAGATGGTCACGGTCCTGGAGGCCGGGGCGGACGACTACATCGTCAAGCCGTTCGGCGCCGCCCAACTCGACGCCAGGATCAAGGCGGTGCTGCGCCGCCTCGGCGTGGCCGAGACCGAGGAGCCGCTGCGGGTGGGCGCCCTCGCCATCGACCCCGCGTCCCGCGAGGTCACCCTCGACGAGGTCGCCGTCGACCTCACGCCCCGCGAGTTCGACCTCCTCGCCTATCTCGCGCGCCGCCCCGGCCAGGTCGTCTCGCGCCGCGAACTGCTCGCCGAGGTCTGGCAACAGCCCCTGGGCGGCGCCGACAAGACGGTCGACGTCCATCTCTCCTGGCTCCGCCGCAAGCTGGGCGAGACGGCCCAGCACCCCCGTTACCTGCACACGGTCCGCACCGTGGGAGTCAAGCTCGCGGCGCCCGGCGAACAGGACCCCGCCTGATGCGCCGCAGCCTCCTCCTGCTGACCGCAGCGACGACCGCCCTCGTCCTCACCGCGCTCCTCGTCCCCCTCACCCTGCTGACCCGCAGTCACGCCGCGGACCGCGCCACGGCCGAGGCCACCGCCCGCGCCCAGTGGGTGGCCCACGCCCTCGGCCCCACCCTGGCGACCGCGGACGAGCGGGAGACGGCCGAGCAGACGGTGGAGAGCGTCAACGGAAAGGGCCTGGCCCGCACGTCGCTGATCCTCGCGGACGACCGCGTCATCGGCCCCGGGCCCCGGAGCGGGCCCGCCGTCACGGACCCGGTGCGCCTCGCCCGCACGGGCCGCGCCTTCACCTACGAGACCAGCTCCGGCGGCCGACTGGTCCTGGTCCCCGTGCAGGGCGCCAAGGACGGCACGGCGGTGGTCCAGGTGACGCTCACCGAACGGCAGTTGTACGCGGGCACGCTGGCGTCCTGGCTCGTGCTGGCCGGCATCGGCGTGGGCCTCGTCCTCCTCGGGCTGCTCCTCGCCGACCGGCTCGGCGCCCGGCTCGTCGGTGCGACTCGCCGCCTCGCCCGCACAGCGGACCGCCTGGCCGCGGGAGATCTGACGGCCCGCGCGGAGCCGGAGGGGCCACCCGAGCTGCGCCTGATCGCGGGCGAGCTGAACCGTCTTGCCGCCCGCATCGACGAACTCCTCGCCGCCGAGCGGGAGAACGCCGCCGACCTCGCGCACCGCCTGCGCACTCCGGTGGCCGCCCTGCGCCTGGACGCGGAGACCCTCCGCGACACGGACGAGGCCCACCGCATCGCGGCGGACGTCACGGCCCTGGAGCGCAGCGTCGACGAGGTGATCCGCAAGGCGCGGCGCCCGCTGCGCGCGGCGCCGCGCGCGGACCTGGCGGCGGTGGCGCGCGAACGCGCCGCGTTCTGGGCGCCGCTGGCGGAGGACCAGAGCCGCGACGCCCGCACCACGACGCCGGACGCCGCGACCTACGTACCCGTGCCGGAGGACGAACTCGCCGCCGCCCTGGACGCGTTGATCGGCAACGTCCTCGACCACACCCCCCAGGGCACGGACTTCTCCGTCACGGTCCGCCGGACGGCCGAGGGAGGGGCGGAGCTCACCGTCGCCGACGAGGGCCCCGGCCTCCCCGATCCCGCGACCGCCCCCGGCCGCGGCACGAGCGGCGCGGGCTCCACGGGCCTCGGCCTGGACATCGCGCGCCGCACGGCCGAGGAGGCGGGCGGCCGCTTCGGAACGGCCCCGACCACGGAATCCGGCACCGGCGCCCGCGTCACGCTGACGTTCCCTCCCGCGCCGCCCGGGGAAACGCCGTCCGCACCGCCCGC
The DNA here is from genome assembly GCF_001418325.1 of Streptomyces atriruber. GTDB lineage: Bacteria > Actinomycetota > Actinomycetes > Streptomycetales > Streptomycetaceae > Streptomyces > Streptomyces atriruber. The sequence goes on from NZ_LIPN01000054.1 coordinate 2,451, forward strand.
GCCCACTTGTTGATGCCCAGCTCGGGCCGGACCGCGGCATACCCTCCGCAGTACTTGGTGAAGTCCGCGGCCCGCACCCCGAACCGGTGCAGCACCCGGTCGGCCTCCGTCAGATGCCCCTTGGTCTTGGTCTCCACCAGCACGAGACCGCTGTCGGCGGCGGCGCTGCGCCCCGTCACCGTGTCCCGCACGACGAGCCCCGCGTCACACGTGACGCGCTGCCCGTCGGCGACGAAGGTGGCCCGCTGGTAGTCGGTGACGAGAGAGGGGGTGAGGCCCTCCGGGGCCTCGATGCCGTACGACCCGCGCAGCACACCGGCGAGGAATCCGAGCCGGACCCCGTCCAGGGCGTGATCGTCGCCCTCCAGGCGCTGCCGGTGTTTGACGGTCTCGCCGCGCCCGCTCTTCAGCTTGATCTCGAACTGCCGCTCCCCGCTGTCCCGGTAGATCCGCTCCCGGATGCGGTAGCGGAGCCGCCGTCCCTGCCGGTGGTCGTGGAAGGTGCCGAGGTCGGGGGTGTCGTAGTACGTCGAGTGGTACCGGAACCAGCGCTTCCCTCCGATGCTGAGCGCCCGGAAGGGCCCACCGGCCCGTCGGGGGTCGGTCAGCAGCGCGGCGAGATCCTCGAATATCTCGACCGGCACGAGGTAGCTGTTGTCGAAGCGGGCGAGCAGCTCCGCCCTGGCGTTCACCTCGTCCAGCGCGATGGGGTGCGCGGCGGTCGCGGCGCGGCCGATGGCGCGTACGGCGGGGTTCACACGGTCTCCTTCGGGTGGCTGGGGGCGATCGTGCGGGACCGGGTCGTGCGTCGTCGTACCGTCAACTCCCCGGACGGCACGGAAGGTTCCGGCTGACGGAAACGTACTTCCAGGACCATGAGGTCACGTACGTAATCGACCTCCTGGACGGTCCACCCCAACGGCTCCCCGAGCCGCCGCGCGAGCTCGGCCCGCAGGGACTCCTCGTCGCGGTGGACGGAGTCGAGGGTGACGACGGTCCGCCGGTCGCGCGCGAAGAGGCGGGGGTGGTCGGCGCCGTACATCACGGCGAGCAGGACACCGGCGAGCAGGGACGCCACGGGCAGGCTCAGCGCGGGCAGACCGCAGAGCAGGCCGAGCACCAGGGTGATGAAGTAGTACGCGACCTCCTGGTGCTGCAGCGCGTCGGAGCGCAGCCGCACGATCGAGAGCACCCCGAAGAGCCCGAAGCCGAGGGCGAGCCCGCCGTCGCCGCCGACCGTCCCGAGCCCGGCGACGATCGCGAACAGCGCGACGTTCAGGGCGAGATACGCGGGGACGAGCTCACGCCTGCGGTGCCGCGGATAGAAGACGCCGAAGGTCAGCAGGGCGACGGCGGCCAGGTCGAGGGCCAGGTGGGCGCTGAGGGTCAGTGTGCTGTCCATGCCGAGGACGCTAGGGAGCGGGAGGTTAAGGCCGCCCCTCGTGGGCGTTAACGAACTCCGCGCCGTGACTTCCCGCCGCAGCTTCGCGCCGCGAATCCCATTGACAGCACACTGCCGTTTTGACAGCATACTTACGTACACACGGCACCAGCCCTTACGCACCGCACGCAGACACCGGAGGCCCTCATGTCCCGCAAGCCCGTGCACCTGGCGCTCTACGACGCGTTCGCCGACTGGGAGACCGGCCACACCACGGCCTGGCTCGCCCGCTTCGGCTACGAGATCCGCACGGTCGCCCCGACGGCCGCCCCCGTCGTCTCCATCGGCGGCCTGCGGGTCCGGCCCGATCTCTCCCTCGCCGAGCTGCGCCCCGAGGACAGCTCCCTGCTGATCCTGCCGGGCGGCGACCTGTGGGACACGGGCGACGACCTCGCGCCGTTCGCGCGCACGGCCCGCGCGTTCCTGGCCGCGGGCGTGCCGGTGGGCGCCATCTGCGGGGCCACGGCGGGCCTCGCCCGCGAGGGGCTCCTCGACGACCGTGCGCACACCAGCGCGGCGTCGATGTACCTGGCGGCCACCGGCTACAAGGGCGGCGAGCGGTACGTGGAGACGGACGCGGTCACCGACGGCGACCTGATCACGGCGGGCCCGACCGAGCCGGTCGCGTTCGCCCGCGAGATCTTCGGCCGCCTCGGCGACGTCTTCAAGGGCGAGCGTCTCGACGCGTGGTACCGCCTCTTCCACGACTCGGACCCGGCCGCGTACGAGACGCTCAACTCGTGAGCGGGGAGCACCTGATGACCGACGGCGGCCTCCCCACCCCCACCCACCAGGACCTGCTCAGCCGCACCGCCCTGACCGTCTTCCGCCTCAACGGGCAGTTCCTCACCGCCTCCGAGGAACTGGCGAAGCCCGCCGGGCTCACCGCGGCCTGGTGGCAGGTGCTCGGCGCGGTGCTGCGCGAACCGCTGCCGGTCGCGGGCATCGCCCGCACGATGGGCATCACGCGGCAGAGCGTGCAGCGCGTGGCGGACCTCCTGGTACGCAAGGAACTCGCCGAGTACGTGCCGAACCCGGCCCACCGCCGCGCCAAGCTGCTCCGGCCGACGGAGGCGGGCCGGGCGGCCGTGGCACGGATCGAGCCGGGCCATGCGGAGCTGGCGGCGCGGCTGGCGGACGCGCTCGGCGAGGACGGGTTCGCGGAGACGGCACGGGTGCTGGAACGCCTCGCCGTGGTCCTGGACGGCGTCACGGACCGCGGCGTCACGGACGGCGACCCGGAATCCGTCACGGAGCCGTAGAGAGCAGCAGCGGTACGAGAGCGCGGGCGAACTCCGCCGGTTCCGCGCTCGCGCCCATGTGGTTGCCGGGCATGTCGATCAGGGGCTGGTGCAGCAGGGCGGCCAGGGCGTGGGCCGCCCGACGCGCCATCTGGTGATGGCTCGACGCCCCCGCGCACACCGTCAACCGGGCTCGGCGCAGGTCCTCGGCGTCGGGCTCGTAGAAGACGCTGGGACCGGCCATCCGGCCGAGGAAGTAGCGGTTCTTGTCGAGCTCCTCGGCCGGTAGTTCCGGCAGTGCGACATGCGCGGGAGGCAGCTCGTCCGGGCCCGTGTGGTGGGCGGCGCCGCTCAGGTCGTAGAACTCCTGAACGGCCCGCTGGGGATCGGTCGCCGCGACGGCGAACGCGGCGGCGGCGCGATCCGCGAGGGCGTCGTCGTCCAGGAGCGTGACCAGGGGCGGTTCGTGCAGCACGGCCGACCCGACGAGATGGGGATGACGCACGGCCAGTTCGAGCAGGGTCACCGCCCCGCCGCTCACGCCGACGAACATCGCGGGCGCGCCGGTGAACGTGTCGACCAGTGCGGCCAGGTCCTCGGCGAGGACTTCAGGCGTGGGCTCGGCCATTCCCCGGGTCGCGCGGCTGGCACCGATGCCGCGGGGGTCATGGGTGACGACGGTGAACTGCCCCGCGAGCTCGTCCGCGAGAGCGGCGAACCCGCCTCGCCCGACCGGCGCGCCGACGAGGAAGAGCGGCGGCCCCTCCCCCTGGACGCTGTGGGCGATCGTCGTGTCGGGCCGCCGCAGCACTTGCGGTGAGTCGGCCGTTCGACCGGCGTAGTCCGCGATCTTGCGGGTGATCACGTCGAGGGCGCGGTCCAGCGCGTCGCGGCGGTCCTCGACGCGACGGCGATGCGCCGCGAGCAGGTCGAGCCGCAGCCGCGACGGGTCGGCGGCCCCGGCGTCGGCGCCGGTGAACTGCGCAATGTCGGCCAGCGGCATCCCCGTCTCGCGCAGGTGGACCAGCATGCGGATCAGCTCGACATCGGCGGCGACGTACTGACGACGCCCGGCGGTGTCACGCCGCGGGGCGGGCAGGACCCCCTGTCGCTCGAAGTACCGCAATGTGTCGGGGTCGAGACCGGTACGCGCGGCGGCCTCCCCGATGCCGAACCGCTCTTCCTCTTCGCTCATGGGGCAAGCCTCTGACCTGGACCTCGGTCCAAGTCAAACGGGGATCGCCAGGAGCGCGTCAATTCACGTGCCCGGCGGGCGCGCCGCGGCTACGGTGGATCTCGTTCAGGTGCGCAGGCTGCGGCTACTTCTCCTCTCAAGAGAGCAACGCGGGTTCGAATCCCGTCGCCGACCCCTGGTCGGTGTCGTCCAGCGGCCCAGGACGCTACGTCGCCGTCGCCGGTCTGATCTCTGGACACTCGACGCGAGCCGTCCGCCACGGGGGAACCAGGCGGGCGGCTTCGTCGTGTCGGGGCCTGTGCCGGGGCGCGGCCGACACGACCGGCGGGGCCGTCCTTCCGACCCCCGTGGCGGGAGGACGGCCCCTGGCCTTTTCCGGTGCCGGCCCGGTGACCGCCCGGTCAGTACAGCTTGTTGACGGCCGTGGTCGTGGTCTTCTTGAAGGCGGCCACGGGCGCGTCCCCGAAGTCGCCCAGCTGTCCCCACTTCACGACGGTGACGGTCCTGCCGTCCCGCCCGACCGACAGCAGAGCGACGTCGGTGGCGCCCGAGGACGTCTCGGTGTGCAGGCCGCGGACGCGGGCGCCCTCCTCGACGGGCAGCTTGCCGTAGTCCCGGCCCTCGGCCGCGACGTCGGGCGACGCCTTCTCGATGCGGTCGGCGCAGGTGCGGATCAGGTCGTCGTAGTGCTTCGCGAGGCCCTTGGCCAGGGCGGCCGAGTCCGCCACGACGGTCAACTGCACGGCGCCGGTGTCCACGTCGGTGCGGAACTCCCGGTGCCGGTAGTCGTAGGAGGGCACGCCCTCCGTGCTCACGCAGAGGCCGAGCGCCTCCGGGAAGCCCTCGGTGGTCGGCCCCGCGGTCCAGGACGACGTCGGGTGCGGCGGCAGCTGGGACGCCGACAGGAGCTTGGGCGCGGCGGCCTTCGGCTCGGCGGCCTTGGGCGCGGCGCCGGCGGACGGTGCCGTGAGGACCGTGCCCGCCGCGAGGGCGGCGACGGCGAGTGCGGTGAGAGCGCTCGTTCGGATGCGCTTGGACATGGCTGTTACCCCCGTGGAGGAGTGCGTGGACGTGGGTGCCGCGGCGAGGCCGAGTGGTCGGCTTGGGCTCGGTCGGCCCGGCCTGGTCGGTGCGGACCTGGTCGGTGCGGCACCAAGAGCATCAGCGGTCACGACGGCCCTGCGCAACAACCGACGCCCGATCGGCCGCGGTGGAACCATCCCAGCCCCTCTGACGTGCAGGTACATGGGGTGCCTGGGATACCGTCCCGGGCCGGGTGGGGTCGTACGAGAACGGGGGGCCCTGTGTCGGCACAGGACGACGGCGACGGCGTCGACGAGGTGGCGGAGTTCGCGGCGCTGCTGCGGGCGCAGAAGGAGCGCACGGACCGGAGCTACGGCTCGCTGGCCCGCCGTCTGGGCATGAACACCTCGACGCTGCACCGCTACTGCGCGGGCGACGCGGTGCCGCTCGACTTCGCCCCCGTGGAACGCTTCGCGGCCCTGTGCGGGGCGACGCCGGAGCAGCGCCTGGAACTCCACCGCCGCTGGCTCCTGGCACTGGAGGCCCGCCGCCGGCCTCGTGCGGCGGAGGGCACCACCACACCGGACACAACGGTGAAGGACACCACCGCACCAGAGGCAGCGGCGAAGGACACCACCGCAC
>NZ_LIPN01000540.1:0-5316 GCF_001418325.1 Streptomyces atriruber
CGTGAGCACCGTGGGGGCCGTGAGCACCGTGGGGGCCGTGCGCGCCGTGAGGGCCCTGGGCGGCGTGCGGCGGCTGCCCCTGCCCGCCCGGCTCACGTGCCTCACCCGTCCCGCCCATCCCGCCCGGCTCACCCGCGCGGTCCAGCGCCTCAAGCGCCCGCGCGAGCCGCTCGGCCTGCGGGCGGGCGGCTGAATCGATGCCTTCGAGGGGCTCCCCGCGCAGCAAACGCTCCGCCGCGTCGCGGTCCAGCCACTTGTGCTGCTCGTCGGCCATCACATGTCCTTCTGCGTCCGCGTACGCGATTGCGTCACACCGGCGGACGTCACCGCGCACCCGCGCGGCTCTCTCTGCGGCGGCACGGCGCCGAGTGCCTCCTTGGGGTCGGCCCCCTCAGGACCGAGAAGTTCCGCGAGCCTCTTCAGGCCGCGGTGCGCCGCCGTGCGGACGGCCCCGGGGCGCTTGCCGAGGGTCTGCGCCGCGCTCTTCGCGTCGAGTCCGACGACGACGCGAAGCACCACGGCCTCGGCCTGGTCCTGCGGGAGCTGCGCTATCAGGGCCAGTGCCTCGCTGGTGGCGAGGGCCTCCATCGCCTCGTCGGCGGTGTCGGCGTCGCCCGGCTTGCCGGTCAGCTCCGACTCGTCGCCGCCCACCGCGGGACGGCGGCCCCGCATGCGTATGTGATCGAGGGCGCGGTTGCGCGCGATGCGCGCGGCCCAGCCCCGGAACCGGTCCGCGTCGCCGCTGAACCGGTCAAGATCGCGCGCTATCTGCAGCCAGGCCTCGGAAGCGACGTCCTCGGCGTCCGGGTCGGCGACCAGCGTGCGTACGTATCCCAACAACCGCGGGTGCACGGCGCGGTACACAGTCCGGAACGCGGTCTCGTCCCCGTCCTGTGCCGCAAGCACCGCGGCGGTCAGCTCCGCGTCCTCCCCCAGCACTCTCTCAATCCTGCCACTCGGAGATCTGCGCCCGGCCCCGGCGCGAAGCAGCACGCTACGGGCTCGGACAGGCCTACGTCCATGTTTGTACAACGTGCAACTAGCGGGTGACAGAACGCGGTGTGACAGAAAACGCACCCGCGGCGCTGAAGGGAGTACGGACCGCACGCGGTTCGTACCGTGTGTCGGCCGGGGCCTCTCCTGTGGGGGGTGGCGGCCCCGGCCGGCTCGGTTCTCTCGCCCTGGCCCACCTGGGCGCCGCTCCGTACGAAGCCGGGGACCAGGCCGCCGTCATCGACCGAAAGGCCACCGCAGCGGAAGTCTGGGGCGAGGCGCGCCGAGGACCTTGCGCACCATGTCCTTGGAAATGTCGTGGCGGCCCCGGTTGTAGTAGATCTCCGCGTGCACCTCTTCGGGCGTGAACCGTGGGTTTTCTTCCGCGACCATGCGGATGTACCGTCCGCAGATACCGTCGGCCGTCCCGGCGCTCCAGGACAAGACCGGTCGCCACGAGCGAGCGCAAGGCCGGCTCGATCCGGAGTGCCGGGACGTACGGCTCCAGAATGCCGATGACATCGTCGGTACCGGCCGGAATACCGAGCGCCGCCAGCCCCTCCGCCACCCGCTGTTCTTCGGCGGGAAGTCGCTCAACAAACAGATGGACCAGACGTTGATGCACCTCGCTCGCCGACACGGATGACAGCCAAGCTCCGACCTCGTATATCTGTAGCCCCGGCGGGTCACTGCTGATGACCGCGGAGAGCAGTTCGGCGAGCCGCGGACTGCCGGCCAGACGACCGTGAACGCGCCGCAGATCCTTCTCCGGCAGGGCGGCCAGTCCGTATCTGTCGCTCGGGTCGAGCACGGCGAATTGCTCACGCAGCGACGGTGGCTTGAGTCCGCTGAGGCAAATACGGACCGCCTTGTCCGTCCATGCCACACCTGTCGTCGCCTCGGGCATGCGCTGCGTCACCAGAACGACCTTGACGAGCGGGTTCGGCCGACTTTGCACGGCCTCCAGCGCCAGATCGAACTCCGAGTCGCGCAGGAGGTTTTCGTCCTGGAGGAGATTCTCCGCGGAATCGATCACGACCACCCGCCGAAAGCCGCCGTTCGCGTCGAGGCCGTCCAGGGCGATCTCCAGGCGTGCTCGCGCGATGGAGCCGACCGTCTGGTCCGACCCGGGTGGTTCGATGTCCCGGACCAGTGTCGACACTCCGATGTCCCCGTACGGCGTGGCGTCGTGCCAGCGAAGGACTCCTCGTCCGGTTCCGTCCACCCCAGCTCGGCGATTACCGCGCGCACAAGCGCCGTCTTGCCCATCCCCGCCGGACCGCTGACCACGATGACGGAGGTCGCCCGATCCTCCAGCGCGGCGCGCAGCTCACTGCGCGGACCTGTGCGGTCGACGAAGGCGGCTGCGCCCCGCGCCGACCGGCCGGTCACCCGCGGCGCCACCGAGCCGGTCTGTCCGGGTTCATCCCCAGCATCGAAGAAAACCGGCTTGACCGTCCCCAGGTCGATCGGACCGAGGAGAACCCGGGTGAGCCGTCCCGCCAGCCGTGCGCACCAACGGCGCGCATCCGGCGTACCGCTGACGTAAGCGCTGTGCAGCATCGCCTGGGCGACCAGCGAGACCTTCAGTTGCCTGTGCCACTGCTCGGGATTCCCCGGCTTTTCGAGGACGAACCGAAGCGTGGGCTCCCGGAACGCGTCAATGATCTTTCGCACCCGGCCCGGCATGCCGTCATCGAGGCGCTTGTCGCGCCTATCCCGCTCCAGATATGCGAGAAACGCCGACTGGCTCTCGGATGAGGACTCCCCGATCTCCCGCCAGCAGAGCGAGATCAGCAAGGTCGCGAGGTCCCGGCTCAGCGGTGCCCGCGCGTCGTAGGCGGCCAGGTCGATCAGCCGGAAGTCGTCCGCGGCAACGATCCCGTCGTCTTCAGTGTACTTCGACGAAAAGCGTCGCACTGGAGAAACCCCGACGCACAATGGTCGCCTCGACAGGTAACAGCACCTCCATAGAGACCGCTCCATACGGGATAGCGAGAACAACCAGTCGGGCGACAAAATGCCAGTTCAGGCGCCCACTGCGGTTGAGTCGAGCCCGGGGGGCAGCCCCGGCCGGGCCAGTCACACCGCCCCGGAGCAGTTGAGACGTTCCCTCAGCTTCCTGAGGCCTCGGTGCGCGGCCGTGCGGACCGCTCCGGGGCGTTTGCCGAGGACGCGGGCCGCCGTGGGGGCGTCCAGGCCGACGATCACGCGGAGCAGGACCGCCTCCGCCTGGTCGCGGGGCAGTGCCGCGACCACGGCGAGCACGCGCTCCGTGGAGATCGCCTCCAGCGCGGCCGCCGACGTGCTGTGCGGGCCCGGGAGTTCGAGCATGTCCTGTTCCAGCGGGGCGGGGCGCGGCCGGGCCTTCAGGCGGCGGAGGTGGTCGAAGGCGCGGTGCCGGGCGATCGTCGCGGTCCAGCCGCGGAAGCCCGCCCCGTCCCCGTGGAACCGCCCGAGGTCCCTGGCGATCTCCAGCCACGCCTCGGCGGCGACGTCCTCGGCCGTCTCGCCGTCCGTGCCGACGAGGCCGCGCAGGTAGCCGACGAGCCCCGGCTGGACGAGGCGGTACGCGACCGCGAAGGCGGCCTCGTCGCCCGCCTGGGCCGCCGCGACGGCCCTGCCCAGCTCCTCGTCGTGCGCCTGTGCTCGACGGGGTCCCCCACCCTGGCCCAACCCGCTCCCATCCGGCCCGCTCGGGCCCGGGTCGCCGTGCCCGGGCCTTCACGGTCGACTGCGTCGCCGGGAGCGGAAATGTCACAGGCGGGGCTCACACCTCGAAGAGTCCTCCGCCGCCCGGGCCGACGTCCGAGATGTCGATCGTCTGCGCAGCCGGCGGAGCCACCGCGGACACCGGCCGGTCGTACGCGGACATGCGCATCTTCATGGTCTCGCCGTCCTCGTCGACCTCGACGCCGAGGGCGTACGGCTTGCCCTTCGCCGCCACGTACACGGACGTCGTGCCCTCCTCCTTGTCCTCGACGAGCGGGATCACGTCCGTGCCGTAACGCCGGGTGCCGGGCAGGGCCTTGATGACGTCGTCGGGGCCGGGGCTGCCGGGCATCGAGCGGGTGAACTTGTCGAGGTCGCAGCTGTTCACCGGCATCGAGGGGCCGCCACCGGTGCCCGTCGGGATCTTCAGGTACTTGCCGCGCGCCATCGCCGTCCGCTCCCGGACCCGCGCCGCGGTCTCCGGGCCCCGGCCCGCCGCGAGCTGCCGGATCTCCGCGAGCGCCTCGTCGCTGAACCGCACGTAGGTCGAGCCGCCCCCGATCATGATGAGGTCGCCGCGCTGCGCCGGGCCGGAGTCGAAGGTTCCGGTGCAGTTGCTGTCACGGTCCATGTGGAGCGAGACCTTCTGGCGGCCCTTCGGGCTGTTCATCTCGACGCCGATGCGCAGCGTCCTCGCGTTCCGGAGCAGCGTCATGGCCTCGGTGGAGAGCTCCCTGCCGCGCGCCTCGTCGTCCGGCACGAGCTCTTCGAGGGTGCCTCCGGAGTACGTCACCTGGCGGTCCGTGCCGCAGGACGCGAGGCCGCCCACGGCCGCGCCCACCGCGACCCAGACCGCGGCCCTGCGCCGCCACCGTCCGTCCGTCCGCGCCAGGCCCGGCATCCGTGCCCCCACCCGTTCTCCCACTCGAAGCCCCACCCGATTCGCCCGATTCAGTACGTCACAACTCTCACATGACCCAGCGCACCGCCCCGCCCACGTGTCACTGCCGGGAGGTGCGGGATAGATCACGCGACGAATCGCCCGGAGCGCTACAACCCTTTGCCCGCCCGGCCAGTCGTACGGACTCGCTGTGTTCACCTGAAATTCGCTGAGGGGTGGGGCAATTGAGCCCGCGCAAACCGCGTGAAAAGGCGCGTACCACGCATGCGTACCGACCGCTGAGTCTCAAGCGCAGGGCGTGGCTGACGATCGGGGCCGTCGTGCTGGGGGGCGCGGGTGCGGTCACGTACGCGATGGCCGATCCGAGCAACGGCGAGACCCCCGGCGCCGATCCGCGCGCCAAGCGCCCGGCGAGCGTGCACGATCTCCCGCTCAAGGCCGACGGCGCGACGAAGCGGGAGCTGCCGCGCACGTCCACCGAGCCGTTCTCGCTCCTCGGCGTCTCGTGGGGCGGGGCCACCGAGGAGCCGGCGGGCACGGCGCAGGTCCGCACGCGCGCCATCGGCTCCGGCGCCTGGAGCGGCTGGCGGGCCCTGGACCTGGAGACGCACCCCGCGGAGAAGGGGGAGGCGGGCAGGCGTGCCGCGTCCGACCCGCTCTGGGTCGGGCCTTCGGACGGCGTGGAGGTCCGCGTCGTCGCGGCCGACGGC
>NZ_LIPN01000540.1:5333-5520 GCF_001418325.1 Streptomyces atriruber
CCCGCGGCCTTCACCGCCGACGATCCCGCACCGGAACCGGGCCCGTCGCAGCCGGCCGACCCGGCGGAACCGGCCGACCCGACGACACCGGCCGCCCCCTCCGAACCGGCCGGCCCTTCGGACTCCGAGGACCCGGCCGACACCCCGCCGGCCGCCGTCCCCGACCCCACCCCTGTCTCCTCTACAC
>NZ_LIPN01000541.1 GCF_001418325.1 Streptomyces atriruber
ACCCAGGACCTGTCGTCCTTCAACCTCGACGTGGACTCGCTCGCCATCGACCGGATCACGGTGAACGGCTCGCCCGCCACCTGGTCCCTCGCCGCAGGCAAGACCGGCCAGGAGCTCACCGTCACCCCCGCGCGCGCCCTGCGCGACCGCCGCTCCTTCGACGTCGAAGTCACCTATCACGGCAACGGAAAGACGAAGCCCGTCGGCCTGCCCGGCTGGCGGCACATGTCCGACGGCGGCTTCGCCTCGGCCGCCCAGGCCTCGCGCGCGGACACCTTCGCGCCCGTCAACGACCACCCCTCCGACAAGGCCACCTGGACCTTCCACCTCACCGCGCCCAAGGGCTGGACGCCCGCCGCCAACGGCAACCTCACCGCGCGGCGCAAGGCCCCCGGCGCCAAGGAGACCTGGGAATTCTCGCTCAACTCCCCGATGGCGCCCGAGCTGTTGGGTATCTCCGTCAACAAGCAGACCTACCTGTACGGGCGTGGCCCGCACGGCGTGAAGCTGCGCCACCTCGTGCCCGAGGACCAGGTCGCGAAGTACCGTCCCGTCGTCGAGGAGACCGGCGGTCAGCTCGCCTGGCTGGAGAAGACCCTCGGCGTGCGCTACCCCTTCGACACGTACGGCGTGCAGATCGTGCGCGACGGCTACGGCGACGCGCTGGAGAACCAGACCCTCTCCCTCTTCGGCCCCGGCTGGTTCGAGCGCCCCACCTACTCCACCACCATGGTCCACGAGCTGACCCACCAGTGGTTCGGCGACTCCGTCACCCCCGCCACCTGGCAGGACGCCTGGCTGAACGAGGGGCCCGCCGTGTTCTACGCGGCGGTGTGGGCGGATCAGAAGGGGTTCCAGCCCATCGAGGAGAAGATGAGGACCGCGTACGAGAAACTCGACGCGGTGCGCAAGACCGACGGTCCGCCCGGCAAGCCGACCGGGCTCGGCGGCTTCAACATCTACGACGGCGCCGCCGTCTCCCTCTACGCCCTGCGGCAGCAGATCGGGCAGGGCGAGTTCGACGCCGTCATGAAGGCGTGGCTGACCGAGCACCGGCACGGCAACGCCTCCACGCGGGACTTCATCGACAACGCGGTGCAGGTGACGGGAGACCCGTCCGTCGGGACCTTCCTGCACCACTGGCTGTACGACCTCGACAACCCGCCCATGCCGGGGCACCCCGACTGGGGTGACGTCAAGTGAGCCGCAGGTCAGGCGCCCTGGTCGCGGGCCTCGCCGCCGCGCTGGCGTTCGGCGCCCCCGCCGCCCCGGGGGTCGCGGCGGAGCCCGGCCCGCGCGTCCTGCACGCCGCCCCGCACGGCACCGGCGACGCGTGCAGCGCCGCACGCCCCTGCTCGCTCACCGGTGCCCGGGACGCCGCGCGGACCCTCATCGGACGCGATGTGCGGCACGCACGCGATGTGCGCGTCGAACTAGCCGACGGAACCTACGAGTTGGCCGAGCCGCTGAAGCTTGGCGCCGCCGACTCCGGGCGCGCGGGGCACGCGGTCACCTGGGCCGCGGCGCCCGGTGCCCGCCCCGTGCTCTCCGGAGGCCGCGCGGCCGACGGCTGGACGGAGAACCGCGACGGCACCTGGACCGCCGCCGTCCCCGAAGGGGTCGCTCCCCGCCAGCTCTTCGTCAATGGCCGCCGTGCCGTCCGGGCACGAGGCGCGGCCTGCTCCGCCGCCACCTGCGACGCCACCAAGGACGGCATGACGGGCGCCACGGCCACCGGCATCGCACAGTGGGAGCGGCCGACGGGGGCCGAGGCGGTCATCAAGGTCCGCTGGCGCAACTACCGTTGCCGGATCACCGGGGTGGCGGGCGACCGCATCACGTTCGCGCAGCCCTGCTGGGCCAACTCGGCGAGCGGGACCGACCGCACGGGCCCCGCCTGGGACTCCACCACCGTCGACTCGGCCCGCTACCACGGCGTCGCCTTCTTCGAGAACGCCCGCGAACTCCTGGACAAGCCGGGCGAGTTCGTGTGGGACGCCGAGGACCGCGCCGTCACCTACCTCCCGCGCGCCGGTGAGGACCCGCGTCGCGTCCACGCGGTCGCGCCGGTGACCGAGCGGCTCATGGTCCTGGACGGCGCCCACGACATCCGTGTCGACGGCATCGGCTTCGCGTACGCCGCTTACCACCAGCTGGCCACCGACGAGGGTTACGCCGGGACGCAGGCCGGTCTCACCCTCACCGGCGCCACGGGCCCCACCGACCACGCGGGCCGGTACTACACCAAGCCCGCGGCGGCGCTCACCGTGCGGGGCGGCCGCCATGTTGCCGTCGACCGTGCGGAGTTCACCCGTCTCGGTGGTGCGGGCGTCGTCCTCGAAGCGGGCACCAAGGATTCGTCGGTCACCCGCTCCCGCTTCACCGACCTCTCCTCGGGCGCGGCCTACATCGGCGACACCGAGCCCGACCCGCGGCCCGAACTCGCGGGGGAGCGGAACACGTTCGCGTACAACACCGTCCGTCGCGCGGGAGTCGAGTACACGGACGCGGTGGGCATCTGGGCCGGTTACGAGGCGGAGCTGAACGTCGACCACAACACCCTCGCGGACCTGCCCTACTCGGGGATCTCCGTCGGCTGGGGCTGGAACCAGCCCGAGGCCCGGGAATCGGTGCTCCGCGACAACAGCGTCACCGGCAACCGCATCACCGACGTCATGCGCGTCGAGCACGACCAGCACGACGGCGGTGCCATCTACACGCAGGGCGCGCAGCCCGGCACGGTCATCTCCGGGAACTACATCAACCGCTCGGCGTACGGGAACACCGAGCGCGACGGCAACGGGATCTACCTGGACGAGCAGTCCTCGTATATCCGCGTCGAGCGCAACGTGATCACGCGCATCGGCTACAAGTGGGTCTCCAACTGGGCCGACTACGGCATCCAGAACCACGCCACCGGCAACTGGACCGACACCGACACACCCGCCCTGGCGGGCACGGGCTCGACCATGCGGGACAACCACACCGAACTGGACCGGCTGCCCGCCGCGGCGCTCGCCGTGGCGCGTCGCGCGGGCGCCCGTCCCGAGCGCGCCGAACAGCTGCGCCCCGACCTGGCCCGCGCGGGCCGGGCGACCCAGTCCTCCACGGACGGCGAGGCCCCGGCCGCGTACGCCGTCGACGGCGACACCTCCACCGACACCCGTACGCTCGCCGAGCCGGGTGCCTGGTGGCAGGTCGACCTCGGCGAGGTGCGGCCCGTCGGACAGGTCGAGGTGTGGAACGGCGCGTCGACGGCCACGGCGGACTTCGACGTACAGCTGTCGAGGACCGCGGACTTCACCGACGCCACGACCCGGCACATCACCGGGAAGGCGCTGCGCCCCACGCTCCTGGAGTTCGGGGGGAGAGGGGCGCGAGAACCGGCCAGGTTCGTACGGATCAGGCTCGCCGGGAGCGGGCGCGTCGCCCTCGCCCACGTGCTCCTCCATCCGTAGCCGGGGCGTCGCGCCCCTCGACACGGGCGGGCGGGGCCGGATAGATAAGGATCAAGCTCATCCGCCCCGCCCGCACCCCTGGGGTAGACACCCGCACCCCGAGGTCAGCACCCGCAACACCGGCTCAAGCGAAGGAAGTTCCATGACCGACCTCCGTCTCGGCGTTCTCGGCTACGGACTGCGCGGCTCGCTCGCCCGCACCGCCCACCGGCCGGACGCGGGCGCCCGCGTCACCGCGCTCGCCGACCACGACGCCACCGCCAGGGCCGAGGCGGCCACGGCCTTCCCGGGCGCGCTGATATCCAGCGACCACCGCAAGGTCGTCGAGGACCCGGACGTCGACGCGGTCGTCGTCCTCACCCCCGACCACACCCATGCCACGCTCGCCTGCGAGGCGCTGCGCGAGGGCAAGCCCGTCTTCGTGGAGAAGCCCCTGGAGACGAGCGTCGAGGCCTGCGACGAGATCCTGCGCACGGCCCACGAGACGGGCACGCGCCTGTACGTCGGGCACAACATGCGCCACATGCCCGTGGTCCGCCTGATGCGCGACATCATCGAGCGCGGGGAGATCGGCGCGGTCAAGACGGTCTGGGTGCGCCACTTCGTGGGCTACGGCGGCGACTGGTACTTCAAGGACTGGCACGCCGAACGGCAGTACACCAACGGCCTGTTGCTACAGAAGGCCGCCCACGACATCGACGTGCTGCACTGGCTCGCCGGCGGCTACACGAGCCGGGTGCAGGCCCTCGGCGACCTCATGGTCTACGGCGACAACCCGCACCGCCGCGAGCCAGGCGAGCCGAAGACGGACGACTGGTACACCAGGGACGGCCACTGGCCGCCGCACACCCAGCGCGACCTGAACCCCGTCATCGACGTCGAGGACGTCTCCCTGGTCAACATGCGTCTGGACAACGGAGTCCTCGCCGCCTACCAGCAGTGCCACTTCACCCCCGACTACTGGCGCAACTACACCGTCATCGGCGACGCGGGCCGCCTGGAGAACTTCGGCGACGGCCCCGGGGGAGTGGTCAAGGTGTGGAACGCGCGCCGGTCGGGCTACCGCGACGAGGCCGACGCCGTCCACCCGGTGCCGGACGCGCAGGACGACGGCGGGCACGGTGGCGCGGACCCGCTGCTCATCGACGAGTTCGTACGTTTCGTACGCGAGGGAGGGCGCACCGACACGTCGCCCGTCGCGGCGCGCATGGCGGTCGCGGCGGGCGTGCGGGCGACGCAGTCGCTGCGGGACGGCGGGACGCCCCGCGAGGTCCCCGGCCTCGACCCGGAGCTGATCGCCTACTTCGAGCGCGGCCAGACGCGCTGACCTGGCGGCCCGTATCGCCGGGGTTCGCCGGGCCTGTTCGCCGGGCCTGAAGGAAAGCTGCGGCGGCGCTTAAGAAATCCTCGATGGACCGGGGCGCCGCCGTAGGGAAGATTCCTGTGTCGTCGGGGGAAGAAGCGACGTACGACGGGAGCCGTGGCGTTGAAGGCGCTGGTCAAGGAGAAGGCAGAGCCGGGTCTCAGCCTGAAGGACGTACCGGAGCCGGTCATCGGCCACGGCGACGTGCTCATCAAGGTGCTCCGCACCGGGATCTGCGGTACGGACCTGCACATCAGGGCCTGGGACGGCTGGGCGCAGCAGGCGATCAGCGCGCCGCTGGTGGTCGGGCACGAGTTCGTCGGCGAGGTCGTGGAGACCGGCCGTGACGTCGCCGACATCAAGATCGGCGACCGGGTCAGCGGCGAGGGCCACCTGGTCTGCGGCAAGTGCCGCAACTGTCTCGCCGGGCGGCGGCACCTGTGCCGCGCCACCGTCGGCCTCGGAGTCGGCAGGGACGGCGCCTTCGCCGAGTACGTGGCGCTGCCCGCGTCCAACGTGTGGGTGCACCGCGTCCCCGTGGACCTCGACGTGGCCGCGATATTCGACCCGTTCGGCAACGCCGTGCACACGGCCCTGTCCTTCCCGCTGGTCGGCGAGGACGTGCTGATCACCGGCGCCGGACCGATCGGTCTGATGGCGGCGGCCGTCGCCCGCCACGCCGGTGCCCGCAACGTCGTGATCACCGACGTCAGCGAGGAGCGCCTGGAGCTGGCCCGCAAGGTCGGCGTCAGCCTCGCCCTCGACGTGTCGAGCTCGACGATCGCCGACGGCCAGCGCGAGCTCGGCCTGCGCGAGGGCTTCGACGTCGGCCTCGAGATGTCCGGCAACCCGCGCGCGATGCGCGACATGGTCGCCAACATGACCCACGGCGGCAAGATCGCCATGCTCGGCCTGCCCGCCGAGGAGTTCGCCGTCGACTGGTCGCGGATCGTCACCTCGATGATCACCATCAAGGGCATCTACGGCCGCGAGATGTTCGAGACCTGGTACGCGATGTCGGTGCTGCTCGAGGGCGGCCTCGACCTGGCACCCGTCATCACGGGACGGTACGGCCACCGCGACTTCGAGGCCGCCTTCGACGACGCGGCGAGCGGCCGCGGCGGCAAGGTCATCCTCGACTGGACCGCCTGACCTCCGCCGCCCGCCCCGCGCCGCCCA
>NZ_LIPN01000542.1 GCF_001418325.1 Streptomyces atriruber
CCCGGGCCCGGGCCCGCACCGTGTCGCAGCGAGGGAAACCGCACGTGAGATAGCCCACGTCCGGTCCGCCCCGGCCGCGCGGGGGACGGGCTGCCGCCCCCCGCCCATGGGGCGATCGGCCGCCCTCCGCCCCACTGTCAGGCTGTTTGTCCAACTCGCCCTGGAATCAGTCGGATTCGGAGAGTAATCGTCAACCACCTTGCGGGGTAGGTGAATCCTGTGACCGGGATACACGCGTGTACCGATGGGGCGATAGGGTTAACCTGCCCTGGGCCGGGTGCCCTCGTACGGGTGGGGAGTGACATGGAACAGATAACAGTGCGCAGCAGGGCGCGTGTCCCTGCGATCACTTGTGGCAGCAGCGCGACCAGCTCGCGTCTCGACCGTCACCTCTCGGTGCTGGGCGGCCCCGCCGTCCCGCAGCGCGAGGCGCACGAGGCGACGTTGCTGATGCGTGAGCTGACCTCACGTGACGCCGCGCACGCCCGCAGCACCAGGGGTGCACGAGTGAGCCGTGTCTCGCTCTTCGCGCCGCTGCGCCGGTTGCGGCGTTCGCTGTTCGGCGGACGCTGACCGCGGGTGGTCCCCGGGACTGAACCGCCGCTCCGCGGCGGATCTTTCCCCCCACTCCGCCCCGCTCCGTAGTCACCCATCACCCCCGCGCACAACACCCGTGCCGTGTGCACCCGTTGACACCGCAAAGATTCAGCCGAACCGCAGCGACCGCTGGGCCGATATGCCCAAACTCCCCCGGTCGGTGCGGTTTTGCTGTAGTTGGAGCAGGGGTGTCCGTCGCTTCTACCGCGCGCCCTGCGCGTACCGGCGGACGGCCAGCGGGACGCAGAGCGCGAGCAGCGCCAGCGACCACAGGACCGCTCCCGCGACGGGGTGCGTGACCGGCCAGGCGGCGTCCGTCGGGACGGGAGCGTTGCCGCACAGGTCGCGCACCGCCGTCGCCACCGCGCTGATCGGATTCCACTCGGCGACGAAGCGTACCCAGGACGGCAGTCCGTCGGTCGGGATGTAGGCGTTCGAAAGCAGCGGCAGCATGAACGTCGCGCCGCCGAGCTGGCCCGCCGCCTCCTCGCTCTGCGAGGCGAGACCGAGCAGGATCCCGATCCAGGTGGTCGCGAACCGGAAGAGCATCAGCAGCCCGAACGCGCCCGCCGCGGCGAACGGCCCGCCCTCGATCCGCCACCCCATGGCGAGCCCGACGAGCGCCAGCGGCACGAGCCCCACCGCCGTGGTCACCAGATCGGCGAGCGCCTGGCCGAGCGGCACGG
>NZ_LIPN01000543.1 GCF_001418325.1 Streptomyces atriruber
GGCCAAGGAGGGGGAGGACGGGTGAGCCGGTCCAGGGCCCGGTCCGGGCGCCGTCGCCGCCGGTGGGGCGACCGGGGCGTCTCCATGCTGGAGTTCGCCGGATTCCTGCCGATCCTGCTGCTCATCGGCCTCGCCGCGATCCAGCTCGGCCTGGTCGGCTACGCGGCCAATCAGGCGGGCTCCGGCGCCCGGGCCGCGGCCCGCGCGGCCTCGCAGGGCGACTCCGGGGAGGCGGCGGGCGCGGCCGCCATGGACGGCGGCCTGACCGCGTCCGTCGGCGTCAGCAAGGGCGGCGCCACGACGACCGCCACCGTGGAGGTCCAGGTCCCGACGCTGCTCCCCTTCGTGGACACGGACTGGAGCGTGACGAAGGAGGCCACGATGCCGAACGACGACGCGGCCGACGCCGACTGACCCGACCCGCGACCGCCCCCCCGGTACGCCCCGACCGTGAACCCTCGTACGACCGCACCGCGAACCCTCGTACACCCGAAGGAGGTTGAAGGACGACATGAGTCTGCGCGACCGCGTGGCCCCGACCCACCAGACCGAGCCGAGCCGCGACGACGGCCTCGTCGCCGTCTACCGCTCCAAGCTCCTGGAGGAGATCGACCTCGCCGAGATGTCGTCGCTCACGGCCGCGGACCGCCGCGTCCGCCTGGAGCGCGTGCTCGGCCACATCATCAGCCGCGAAGGCCCCGTCCTCTCCACCTCCGAGCGTGCCCAGCTGATCCGCCGCGTCGTCGACGAGGCCCTCGGACTCGGCGTGCTCGAACCGCTCCTCGCCGACACCTCCATCACGGAGATCATGGTCAACGGCCCCGACTCGATCTTCGTGGAGCGCGCGGGCCGCGTCGAACAGCTCCCCCTCCGCTTCGCCTCGAACGACCAGCTGATGCAGACGATCGAACGCATCGTCTCGACCGTCAACCGCCGCGTCGACGAGTCGAACCCCATGGTCGACGCCCGACTGCCCACCGGCGAACGCGTCAACGTGATCATCCCGCCGCTCGCTCTGACCGGCGCCACCCTCACCATCCGCCGCTTCCCGCGCGCCTACACGCTCCCCGAACTCATCGGCCTCGGCTCGCTCGACGAACACATGCTGATGCTGCTCTCCGCGTTCGTGCGCGCCCGCTTCAACCTCATCGTCAGCGGCGGTACGGGCACCGGCAAGACGACCCTGCTCAACGCCCTGTCGGGGTTGATCCCGGCCCACGAACGCATCATCACCATCGAGGACTCGGCGGAGCTCCAGCTCCAGCAGGACCATGTGATCCGCCTCGAATCCCGGCCGCCCAACGTCGAGGGCAAAGGCCAGATCACCATCCGCGATCTGGTCAGGAACTCCCTGCGCATGCGCCCCGACCGCATCATCGTCGGCGAGGTCCGCGGCGGCGAGACCCTCGACATGCTCCAGGCCATGTCCACCGGCCACGACGGCTCGCTCGCCACCGTCCACGCCAACACGGCGGAGGACGCGCTGATGCGGCTGCAGACCCTCGGCTCCATGTCGGAGGTCCAGATCCCCTTCGAGGCGCTGAAGGACCAGATCAACTCGGCCGTCGACGTCGTCATCCAGCTCGCCCGGCACGGCGACGGCTCCCGCAAGGTCGCCGAGATCGTGCTGCTCGTCTCCCACGGCCGCCAGCAGTTCCGCATCGTGCCGGTCTCCCGCTTCGTGCCGCGGCCGCTCGGCGCCGACCGCGTCGTGCACGGCTACTTCGAGCATCTGCCGCTGCCGCGCGAGATCGCCGACAAGCTGTATGTCGCCAACGAACCGGTGCCGCCCGCGTTCGGTGTGGCGGAGGCCGTCGACGTACTGAACACGAGGGAAGCGATCGGATGAACGACCCCGCCCTCCTCGCCCTGGGCGCCACCGTCCTGACGGGCACGCTCGCCGTCGCGGGCGTCCACACGTACGCGTCGGGCCGGGCGCAGCGCCAGGCCCTGGTGGACCGTCTCGCGCTCGGCCCCGGCACGGGGGACGGCGGCCCGCCCGCCCGCTCCCGCCGCTTCGCCGCCGTCGACCGCCGTCTGCGCCGCACCCGCCTGGGCCGGGCGATCCACCTGCGCCTGTCCTCGACGGGGCTCGACCTCACGGCCGGGGAGTTCTTCACCTACGTCGTCGCGGTCGTCGCGGGCCTCTGGCTGGTCGCGGCCGCGACCCTTGCCCCCTTCTTCGGCCCGATCGCGGGCGGCGTCGCGGTGTGGGGCGCGGCGGCCTTCCTCAACTGGCAGCGCCAGAAGCGCATCGAGGCCTTCATCAACCAACTCCCCGACGTGGCCCGCATCCTGGCCAACGCGACGGCGGCGGGCCTGGCCCTGCGCACGTCCCTGGCGATGGCGGCGGAAGAGCTAGAGGCCCCCGCGGGAGAGGAACTGTCGCACGTGGCGGACCAGTTGACCATGGGCCGCTCCATCGACGACACGCTCGGC
The DNA here is from genome assembly GCF_001418325.1 of Streptomyces atriruber. GTDB lineage: Bacteria > Actinomycetota > Actinomycetes > Streptomycetales > Streptomycetaceae > Streptomyces > Streptomyces atriruber. The sequence continues at coordinate 2,440 of NZ_LIPN01000543.1, forward strand.
GAACTCGCCGACCGCCTCCCGTCCCGCGAACTGATAGTCCTCGTCACGACCCTCGTCCTGTCCAACAAGGCGGGCGGCACGGTGGTCAACTCCCTGCGCAACCTCACCCAGACCCTGGAGGACAGGAAGGAGACGCGGCGCGAGGTCCGCACGATGCTGTCGGAGGTCCACGCGACGGCCTTCACGGTCCCGCTGCTCGGCCTCGGCTCCCTGCTCCTGATCAACTCCTCGAACGAGGGGGCGCTGGAACGGGTCACGGGTTCACCGCTGGGCCAGACGCTGATCCTGATCTCACTGGGCCTGTACGGCGTCGGCTTCTTCGTGATCCGACGCCTCGGCAAGATCGAAGTCTAGGAGGGAGTGACCGTGCTGAGCCTGCTCCTCGCGGCCGTGATGGGCCTCGCCGTGGCCGGCGTCTGTCAGGGGATCCGCATGTACCGCGCGGACGCCAAGCTGCCCTCCGACCTGGCCGTGGCCCTGGAGGTCGGCGCGACCCGCGTCTCGGTGGCGGGTTCGGCGGTGGACCGCCTCGGCATGCGCTTCGCGCCCGCGGTCCTGCGCCTGATGGGCCCGAAACGCGTCGACGCCAAGCGCCGCAGGATCGACATGGCGGGCAACCCGGGCGGCCTGACGATAGACCGCTACGCGGCACGGCGAGCGGTCTACGGCGTCTTCGGCCTGGTCCTCGGCCTCGTCTTCCTCACCAACGGCTCCCCGCTCTTCGGCCTGCTCACGCTCGCCTTCGGGGCGGTCGCGGCGGACGCGCTGATCTGGCAGGCGATCCGCGAACGCCGCGAGGTCATCGACCGCACGCTGCCCGACTTCCTGGACGTCCTCGCGGTCGTCGTCTCGGCGGGCCTCGGCTTCCGCCAGGCGCTGGACCGGGTCGCCGAGCGGTACGAGGGTCCGTGGGCGGACGAACTCCGCATCACCCTGCGCCAGATGGACATGGGCGTCAGCCGCCGCCAGGCCTTCGACGACCTGCGCCGCCGCAACGCGTCGGAGCAGGTCGCCCAGTTCGTCTCCGCACTCCAGCAGGGAGAGGAGCTGGGCTCCCCGATCGCGGACACGCTGATCCAGCTGGCCACGGACATGCGCCGCACGGACGCGCAGAACTCCCGCCGCAGGGCGGCGAAGACGATCCCCAAGGCGACGATGGTGACCCTGGTCTTCATGCTCCCGGCCACGATGATCCTGATCGCCTCGGGCATGTTCCTGGGCTCCGGCTCCGACTTCGGCTCGATCCTGGGCCGTTGACCCGATCCCGGGCGGTTGAGAAGAACGACTTCGCGAAAGCTCTTCGCGGATGCAACTCGATGTGGGACAGTCAGGGCTGAGTTCACGGTTCGCGTGAGGGGACTTCGTGCATGGTGATCTCAACGAGGGGGAAGAGAACCCGCCAACTTGCGGTTCGGGCACCCCGGATACCGCTTGCGTTGCGCAGAGTTGCTGCCGATGCACGCCGTGTGGCGTACGTTGCCTCTGACCACAAAGGGCGCGGTATCGGGTGGGAGAGAAGGGGCCGTCGTGCTGAAGGAACGCGTGCTCAGAGTCTGGGTCGACTGGACGGTCTCCGTGACGTCCCGGGTCCGGGGGAGGGAC
>NZ_LIPN01000544.1 GCF_001418325.1 Streptomyces atriruber
CGGCCCGCGCGGCCTCGCCGAGGGTGAGCACCTCCGTCTCCGCGCGACGGCGCAGCTCCGCCTCGTCGGCCGCGTGCGCCGCCGCGAACACTGCCTGGGGGAAGGCGAAGGGGGCGCGGGGGTGGGCGCTCGCGCCGGAACGGTATCGGCGCCGGTGTCCGGAACGTACGAGAAGGGCCGCACCGGTCAGCAGGGCGGCCGCCACGACGGCGGCGACCACGAGCACCGACCACGCGGGTCGGCCGGAGCTCCCGGAGCCACCGTCGGCGCCCGGGCCGTCACCGGCGTGGTCGCTCAGATCGTCGTCCAGCTGCTCGTCCATCTCCTTGGTCGCCTTGTCGTACGTCGCCTTGCCGTCGCCCCGCTCGATGAGGCGGATCGCCTCGGCGGTCAGTTCGGCGAGCCCGGCGTCGTCGAACTCGTCCATGAGGCCGACCGCGCCCACCGCGTCCCTGGCCTGGTGCTTCTGGCCCGGCCACTCGAAGCCGCGGATGTCGTCGTTCCACTCCTCGGTGGTGATGAGGATGCCCTCCTCGCCCCGGTCGCCCAGATGGTCGCGCACGACGGCCGCGAGGGTGTCGGGGTTGCCGCCGAACGCGTCGCCCTTGGCGAGCGGGACGAGCACGACCTTGATCGGGAGCCCGGACTTGCGGATCTGCGCGGCCAGTTCCTTCTGGCGGGCGGGCGGTACGGCGGATTCCGCGTACGAGGGGGCGACGTACACCGGCGAGGTGCGCAGCGCGTCGGCGATCTTCGCACCCGGGCTTGGGGCGGCGTACGCCGGGGCGGCGGTCGCGACCAGCGGGCCGAGGAAGGCGAGGAGGGCGAGGAGCACGAGGACGACGGGAGAGGGGGAGCCGAGCGGAGAGGAGCTGAGGGAAGAGGAGCCGGGGGGAGGGGAGTCGAGGGTTCGTCCGGGCGGCGAGGCGGTGGGGCGTGCGGACGCCGGCTGTGCCGCGCCGCGCTTCAGGTCACTGGACACCGGCGTACTCCCGTACCTTGCGGATGAGTTGGGGGACACCCTTGCGGGCGGCGGGCAGCGGTCCCGCCACGTCCTCGTACGGGACGCGGCCGCCGCCGTTCCGCCCGCGCCCCGGACCGGGCAGGGTGAGGCGGAGCGTGTGGGCGCGGCCGGGATCCTCCGTCACGAAGACGCGGCAGGTGGCGCAGACCGGGAGGGTGCGACGCCTGCTGTCCTCGGGCGCGTACTGGGCCTCGCGCCAGCCGGTGGCGGGCCCGTGCAGCGGGTTCAGCGCGCAGCTCGGCTTGCTGGTGTCGCCGGTCGCGAGGGCGGCGCGGCCCATGCGGGCGAGCGCGACGGCGGCGGCGAGGTCGGCGGGTGGCACGTCGTCGTCCACGCGCCCGTCGGGCCCCGTCGCGTCCCGCCCCGATCCCGCCCGGTCGGCGAGCAGTGTGGCGGTGTCGAGGCAGTCCCATATGCGGGTGCGCAGGGCGGAGGGGAGGGCCGCATCAGGATCGAACTCCCGGGCCAGCGCGCCGAGTTCCTCGCGAGCGGCGTCGCGGAGGTAGGAGGCGGAGGGGGCGGCGGGCGCCTCGAAGGCCACGCCCGCGACGGGCCGCCGCCCGGCGGAGACACCGCGCCGAGCAGCGCGCCGCACCACCCCGAGCACCCCCGCAACGACCCCGAAGACCAGGAGCGCCCCGAACGCGCCGACCATCAGCCCCGGCCAGAAGTCCCCGCTGAACAGGCGGGGCAGCGCGCTCTCCTCGACGGGGTCGGGAGCCGCGTCACCGTAGGAGGAGGTCTCGGGCGGGTCCGTGCGGGGCGCCTTGTCGAGGAACGTCATCAGCCGGTCGAGGCGCTCGCCGAGCCGGTGGTCGTCGGAACGGTCGTCCGAGTCTCCGTACCGGATCGTGTCGGGCACGTCGAAGGCGATCAGGTTCGCGTCGATGCGTACGTGGTACGTGATGACGTCGATCTCACCCGCCAGCGGGTCGGCGACGACGTACACGCCGGGCTTGTCGAGCCGGGCGTGCAGCGCGTCGGTGAAGGCCTCGGCCTCGCCCGCGGACTCGTCCTCGGGCAGCTGCGGAACGAGCGCGACGTACACGGGCCCCCGCTCGAACTCCGCGACCTTCTCCCGGAGTTCGTCCATGCGCCGACCGGAGAGGACCCGGGGGCTCTCGGGGTCGGTGTAGACGGGGTCGCGCCGCAGCCCGTCCACCACGCGCTCGACGCGGGCCGTCATGTCGGCGCCGGTGGGCGGGGGAGCGGCGCTCGACGTGGTCTGGTCGAAGAGGAGGGCGGCGGAGAGGGCGACGAGGCCCGCGAGGGCGGCGGCGACGGACGCCACGACCCACCGGAAGCGGCCGGTAGCGGGCCCGCCCCCCTTGGCAGGCTGCTCGGCACCGACACCGACACCGGCACCGAGGTCGGTGCCGGTAGGTGCGTTGGCAGGCCGACGCGCCCACCACCGCCGTACATACGGAGCGAGCAACAGAACGAGCAGTGGCAGGGCCGCGAGGGCGATGCCGGTCAGGAAGGACTGGTTCCGGCGGTCGGTGGGGCTGATGTGCAGCGGCTCGGGCTCCTTGTAGCCCTCGCCGTAGGGCCCGTGCCCGGCGTACTCCGCCCGAGCGTCCGCCGCATGCTGGGCGGCCTTCTTGCTTCCCTCCGCGATGACCTCGACGAACCGCTCGAAGCTGAGCAGCGGCCCGGCGTCGTACGGAAGTTCGTACTGCTGCACCGTCTGCGCGTCCTCGGCCGGCGCCCGCACGCCGAAGGCACTGGCCGCGGCGACGGAACTGTCGTCGACGAGCACGTAGAGCCCGTCCCGCCCGAGCCGGTCGTGCACGGCCCCGAGCAGCCCCTCGTTCTCCGCACTGGCTCCCGCCCCCGGCAGCACGAGCACGTAGGTCGGCACCCCGGTGCGCTCGGCGAGCTTCGCGAACTCGGGTGCGGTGGAGCGGGGCACGGCACGGGGGAGCTGATCGGTGACGTAGACGGGATCGGAACGGAGATGAGCGGCGAGCGAGGCGGCCCGCCCGGCCTCTCGCGGCGACGGCTCGGGGGCGGCGGCGAGGGCGGGAGCGGCGGCGAGCAGCGGGAGCAGGAGGCAGGCGACGAGGACCGTGGACCGGCGGAGGAGCCCGGCCGCCCCGGACCGGCGAGCAGCCCTCCCCCCGTTGCCGTGGCGAACCCACCCTCCGGAAACGCACCCGGCACCCTTGACTTCCACGGCCACTTCGTCCCCCTCGTCCATTCGGCGCACTTTACTGTCGCGACGAGCCGACGACCACGGGCTACGGAACGCCTCGCGGGTCGGGGGTTCGGCGAGGGCCTGGGCGAGGTTGCCGAATTCCTCGTCGATCCTGCTGGTCGGAGGGTCCCTGGTCGGTGACTGGGTGGCCGGGCGATCATGGGTGCGGGATGGAACTCACCGTTGTCGAGCGGGTGCGGGGGAGGAGCGGGATGTGGCGTGAGTTTGCCGCGGAATTCCCGGATGTGCGGCTGTCCGAAGGGGCGGGCGGCACCGAGGTTCGCGCGATCGAGAGTGGCCTCGGGCAGTCGATTCCCTCCGCTCTGTCCTCACTTCTCCTGGAAACGGACGGAATCGAGGGCGAGTACGGCACGGAAGTCGTCTGGAGCGCGGCGAAGATCCTGTCGCAGAACGCGGAGTTGAGGAGCGACGGGCACTATCGGACGTTGTACATGCCGTTCGATTCCCTGCTGTTCTTCGGGGACAACGGAGGCGGCGATCAGTTCGCCTTCGTACGGACTCCGGAACGCGACGACGTGTTCGTGTGGGACCACGAGACGGACTCCCGGAGGTGGATCTCGCCGCACCTCGAAAGCTACTTGCGGAGTGCTCTTGGGAGTGCGGGCGAGGATTGGTACCGCTGATTCCTTGGCGACGGAGAAGGGCGAGGGCGGCCCGGACGGGGGTTTTCCGCGCGTCGGGTGCCCGGCATCGGCATGATGGCCCGATGTCCGATGAGATCCCCGCCCCCGTGTCCGGCCCCCGCAGAACCGACCCCCCGCACGCCGCCGCCGACGAACGCACCTCGCTCAACGCCTTCCTCCAGTACCAGCGAGAGACCCTCGCGATGAAGTGCGCGGGCCTGACCGCCGAGCAGCTCAAGGAGCAGGCCGTACCGCCCTCGGACATGTCGCTGCTCGGTCTGGTCCGGCACCTGGCGGAGGTCGAGCGGAGCTGGTTCCGCAGCGTGCTGAACGGCGAGGCGTCGAAGGCCCACTGGCAGGGCCGGGTCCCCGGCGAGTACGCCGACTTCGACGTGGCGGACGCGGACCCGGACGAGGCGTTCGAGATATGGCACGCGGAGTGCGCCCGCTCCCGCGCCATCGTGGAGGCCCTGAGCTGCGTGGACTCCCTGGACGTCACCGTCGACTTCCGCGGCGACACGTACTCGCTGCGCTACATCCTCACGCACATGATCGAGGAGTACGCCCGCCACAACGGCCACGCCGATCTGCTGAGGGAGCGGATCGACGGGGCGACGGGGGAGTAGAACCGCCCCGTAGGCTGGCCGACCTGGGCCGACGTGCCCGGGGACGACGACAGACACCGCCCAGGAACGGAGAGGGTGCCAGCCATGGCCCGCTACACACCACCGCAGACCATCGCGCGCGGCGGCTTCAGCATCAAGGTGCCGGAGACATGGTGGGAGTTCGACGTGCGTCCCGAGTCGCGCGACGCCGCCATCCGGCAGATGATCAACGACCGCGTCCGGGCGCGCCCGGAGCTGGCCCCGCACCGGGAGACCTTCGAGGCGTTCCTGCGCAAGGCGTCGAAGGACGCGTGGCAGTCCGGCGCGCTGTACTGCGGCTGCATGGCGGAGAGCTTCGGCGGCGGTACGCCGGTGACGGGCTCGGTCACCGTCTCCCTGGTCGGCGCCCGCACCCCGGATGGCGACGTGCTCCCGACCGACCCGGACCGGATCGTCGCCCAGCTCGGCGTCCGCGAGGCGAAGCGGGAGGGCGACGCATGGCGCAAGGTCACCACGGTCGACATCCCGGGGGTCGGCCCCGCGGCCCGGACGTACGGCATCGAGGACGTCTCCGTACCCGGCGACGAGCGCGTCATCCGCGTCGTCCTCATGCAGACCTTCATCCCGGTCCCCGGCCAGGAGGGCAAGGTCGCCCTGGTCTCCGGCAGCAGCCAGCTCCTCGAACTCGCGGACTCCTTCTTCGACATCTTCGACGCGGTGACGTCCACGTTCCGCTTTGCGGAGTGACGGGTTCGCGGAGTGACGGGTTCGCGGTGTGACGGGTTCGCGGTGTGGCGAGGTCGCGGTGTGACGAGTCCGGCGGGCGTTGGTCCGCGGCGACCGACCGGGTGCTGCGGGCGGTCGGCTGGTCTCCCGGGCGGTCCGTGCCCACGGCCGAGTGGGAGCGGGCCCTGCACGAGCACGGCGGCTTCGAGATCCACGAGGCGGCGCGGCTCTTCCTCGCCGAGTTCGGCGGGCCGGCGTCCGAGGAGCGGGGTCCGGGGCGGACGATGGCCCGCACGGGCTTCCGGCTCGACCCGCTCGCGGCCGAGCGGGACGACGAGATCTTCGACGTCCTCAGCGAGCAAGCCGGGGCGCATCTGTATCCCGTCGGCGAGGCCGACCGCCGGAACACCTACCCGGGCATCGCGCCGGACGGCAGGTTCTACGTCGGCATGGACAGCGTCACGCTGCTCGCCGCGACCGGCGACGAGGCACTGGAGAAGCTCATCGAGGGGATCCGGTGAATCGTGAACCGCGGCCGGAGGGAAGGCGGTCCGGGGCGCCGTCACGGCATGCGCGCCCCCGGGCCGCCCTCCCCGCGGTATCAGTCCTCGGTCAGCGGCGGTTCAGCGCCCGCTTCACCTTCTTGCCCGACGCCGACTCGTCCAGCGTCTTCCACAGCTTCGACGAGCTGAGGGACGTGTAGACGCCGGGGGCACCCTGCGCCCCGCAGCCGTCGCCGTAGGAGACGACGCCGATCAGGATGGGCGCCTCGCGGCCGGGGACCTTGCGGAAGACGGGGCCGCCGCTGTCGCCCTGGCAGGAGTCCTTCGTCTCGACGCCCGCGCAGAAGTTGACCTTCGCGTCGTACTCCTTGTAGCTCGTCCGGCACTCCGCGTGGGAGAGGATCGGGACCTTCACCTGGCGCAGGCGGTCAGGGGTGTGGGTCAGCTCCGTGTCCGTGTTGCCCCAGCCCGCGACCGTCGCCTTCTGGCCCGGGCGGATCAGCGCGTCGGTGCCCTGGGTGGGGAGCGCGACGGGGGAGATGCCGCGGACCGGCTTCTCCAGCTGCAGGAAGGCGACGTCGTACGCCTCCTTGCCCTTGAGGTAGCGCGGGTGCACGACCACGCCGCCCTTGGCGATGTTGCGTATCTGACCCTGCCGCAAGGACAGGACCGTACGGCCCACCGCCACCTGCAGCGTCTTCGGCTTGACCGGCTTGCCCGCGTCGTCGACCAGGCAGTGCGCCGCCGTCACGGCCGTGTCGGGGGTGACCAGGCTCGCGCCGCAGAACTGGCGGTCGAGCGCGCTGCCCGGTCCCTTCGACAGGACCGCCGTCATGAACGGGTAGGCGTCGTTGGAGACTTCGGTGCCGCCGATGATCGCGTGCGCCGCGGGGGCGGAGGTGGCGACCATCGCCAGGGCCGCGCCGGCCGCGGCGAGACCGGCGGCGACG
>NZ_LIPN01000545.1 GCF_001418325.1 Streptomyces atriruber
GGGGGTGGCCGGGGCGGCCGGTGAGAAGCGGCGGGTCCGGCTGTCGAGGCTGCCCCGGCTCACGCTGCCTTCGCCGCGGCCCCGGATCCCACACGTACGTCTTCCGTGGCCCGGACGGGCGGCTGAGGCGGCCGAGGCGACTGAGGCGGCTGAGGGCGAGCCGGAACCCACAGCTCCGGAACCCACAGCTCCGAAACCCACAGCTTCGGAACTCTCAGCTCCGGAAACCATGGCTCCGGAACCCACGGCTCCGGAACCGACCGCAGCCCAGGACCCAATCGAAGCCCCGGCGCCCGCAGAGGCGCATGAAAGCCCGCAGGCGCCGGACCTCCCGCCCCCGCCCCCCATCTGGCACGACGAAGCCGCCCGCGAGGCCCGCTGGCAGGCGCTCAAGGAGGAGGGGGAACGACTCTGGGAGCGCCGGACGCGCCCTCCGGAGTCGCCCTGATCGTCACCTTGGACGTCGGCTAGTCCTGCTCGCCCAGGAGCGGACGCAGCTGTTTCGGCAGCAGGTCCTCGCAGGACTGCTTCGACGCGCTGGTCAGCGCGTCGTCCACGCACGTGTAGTAGTCCCGGTACACCAGCTGCGCCGTGAACGTACCGGCCACCATGAGGAGCGCGAGGGCGCCCGTCACCAGGCCGCTGATCGCGGCCGTCGTCTGCGGCCGCGTGCTCGTCGTCGGCTCGGCCTGGGGAGGCCCGGCGGCGGCCGGAGCGGCCGCGGCAGTCGGCGCGGCAGTCGGTGCGGCGGCGCCGGGCGCCTGTGCCGCAGTCGGTGCAGCTGTCGGTGCCGTCGGGTCCGGCGTGCGCGGCTTCGCACGCAGCGCCTGGACGGCCCACATCACCGCGAGCGCGCCGAGCAGCAGTGCCACGTACCGCCAGCCGAAGAGGGCGAAGAAGAAACCCCACATGCCGGAGAGCAGGGCGTACCGCGCGCGGCGCTGGGCCGGGTCCGTCGGGTCCCAGCGCATGCCGCTGCCGTTGCCGCCGCCGGGCGCCGACGGGCCCTCCTGGCCGGGGCCGTTCTGCTGGCGGGGCCGGTCGCCGAAGCCGCCCTGGGAGCGGCCGGGCTGACGGTCGCTCCACTGGCTTCCCCAGGGGGAGCCCTGGTTGCCGCCGGAGTCGTCGCCGTCCGGGGCGGAGCCGCCCGAGGGGCGGCGCGGCTGCCACGGCCGGTCCGGTGTCCCCTCCGGCGGCGGCGCGAAGGGGTTGTCGTCGTCCTTGCCCGTTCCCTGGGCGCCCGAGCCCCGGGACTCCGGTCCCTGGGATTCCGGGTCCTGCGGCGGAGACGAAGGGCGGCTACGGTCCGGCATCAGGTGTGCGTCTTCCCCTTGGTAGGGCCGTGGCGGAGCCGTTGTGCGGCTCGACAACCCGGCGTTCTTCGGTATTCAGGCGCTTCCCCACAGACGCTACCTTCCGCCCGCGCCCCCGTCCCGTGAGGGGCGGTTCCGGGGTGCCGGTATCGTTGCTGGCGGTCGGCCGCTTCGTAGGGTTCCCCGTATCGCGGCACCCGAAGCCTTCGTACGACCGTACAAAGACGCACCTTCGAAGACACCTTTGAAGACGCATCCTTCCGAGAAAGGGCCCCGCTGTGGCCAAGAGCGCTGTGGTCGCGCGCCCCAAGCGCCTCGTCGTGCTGGTGTCCGGGTCGGGCACGAATCTCCAGGCCCTGATCGACACCATCCGCGCCGAGGGGGCCGAGGGATACGGCGCCGAGATCGTCGCCGTGGGCGCCGACCGTGACGGCATCGCCGGTCTGGAGCGTGCCGAGCGCGCCGGGATCCCGACCTTCGTCTGCCGGGTGAAGGACCACGCGACCCGCGACGAGTGGGACGCGGCCCTGGCGGCGGCGACGGACGCGCACGGCCCCGACCTGGTGGTCTCCGCCGGGTTCATGAAGATCGTGGGGAAGGAGTTCCTCGCGCGCTTCGGCGGGCGGTTCGTGAACACGCACCCCGCGCTGCTGCCCAGTTTTCCGGGGGCCCACGGTGCGCGCGACGCGCTCGCGTACGGCGTGAAGGTCACCGGCTGCACCGTCCACTTCGTCGACGACGGCGTCGACACCGGCCCGATCATCGCCCAGGGCGTGGTCGAGGTCCGGGACGAGGACGACGAGAGCGCTCTGCACGAGCGCATCAAGGAAGTCGAGCGCACGCTGCTCGTCGATGTCGTGGGGCGTCTGGCCCGGCACGGCTACCGCATTGAGGGACGAAAGGTTCTTATCCCGTGACCGCCGAAGCTACGAACGCCAACGCAGCTACGAACGCCGACGCCGCGCAGCGCCCCATCAAGCGCGCGCTCGTCAGCGTCTACGACAAGACCGGACTGGAAGAGCTCGCGCGCGGGCTGCACGAGGCGGGTGTCGAGCTCGTCTCCACCGGCTCGACCGCCTCGAAGATCGCCGCCGCCGGGGTGCCCGTCACCAAGGTCGAGGAGCTCACCGGCTTCCCCGAGTGCCTGGACGGCCGGGTCAAGACCCTGCACCCGAAGGTCCACGCGGGCATCCTCGCCGACCTGCGCCTGGAGGACCACCAGCGGCAGCTCGCGGAGCTCGGCGTCGAGCCCTTCCAGCTCGTCGTCGTGAACCTCTACCCCTTCAAGGAGACCGTCGCCTCGGGTGCCACGCCCGACGAGTGCGTCGAGCAGATCGACATCGGCGGCCCCTCGATGGTCCGCGCCGCCGCCAAGAACCACCCCTCGGTCGCGGTCGTCACCGACCCGAAGCGGTACGCCGACGTGCTCGCGGCGGTCAAGGCGGGCGGCTTCGACCTGACGGCGCGCAAGCGGCTTGCCGGAGAAGCGTTCCAGCACACGGCCGCGTACGACGTGGCTGTCGCGAGCTGGTTCGCCGACGGCTACGCGGCCGCCGACGAGTCCGGCCACCCCGACTTCCTCGGTGCGACCTACGCGCGCAAGAACGTCCTCCGCTACGGCGAGAACCCCCACCAGGGCGCGGCCCTCTACGTCGACGGCACGGGCGGCCTCGCCGAGGCCGAGCAGCTGCACGGCAAGGAGATGTCGTACAACAACTTCACGGACACGGACGCCGCGCGCCGTGCCGCGTACGACCACGACGAGCCCTGCGTCGCGATCATCAAGCACGCCAACCCGTGCGGCATCGCGATCGGCGGGAACGTCGCCGAGGCGCACCGCAAGGCGCACGCCTGCGACCCGCTCTCCGCGTTCGGCGGCGTGATCGCCGTCAACCGCCCGGTCTCCAAGGAGATGGCGGAGCAGGTCGCCGAGATCTTCACCGAGGTCATCGTCGCGCCCGAGTACGAGGACGGCGCCCTCGAAGTCCTCACCAAGAAGAAGAACATCCGCGTCCTGCGCGCCCACCGGGCGCCGTCCAACGCGGTCGAGGTCAAGCAGATCGACGGCGGCGCGCTGCTCCAGGTCACCGACCGCCTCCAGGCCGACGGCGACAACCCCGCCAACTGGACGCTCGCCACGGGCGATGCGCTCAACGCGGGCGAGCTCGCCGAGCTCGCGTTCGCCTGGAAGGCGTCCCGCGCGGTCAAGTCCAACGCGATCCTGCTCGCCAAGGACGGCGCCTCCGTCGGTGTCGGCATGGGCCAGGTCAACCGCGTCGACTCCGCGAAGCTCGCGGTCGAGCGTGCGGGCGAGGAGCGGGCGCGCGGCTCCTACGCCGCCTCCGACGCGTTCTTCCCCTTCCCCGACGGTCTGGAGATCCTGACCGCCGCGGGCGTCAAGGCCGTGGTGCAGCCGGGCGGTTCGGTCCGCGACGAGCTGGTGGTCGAGGCCGCGAAGAAGGCGGGCGTCACGATGTACTTCACGGGGACGCGGCACTTCTTCCACTGAGCGGACCCGACGTACGAAAGACGGTGGCCGCGCCCCCTGCGAGGGGCGCGGCCACCGTCGTACGTACTCGACTTGCTCAGTACCGCGGGCGGTTGAACCAGGCGGTGCCGCTGGGGACGACGGGCGCCAGGGTGATGATGATGCCGAAGACCAGCCAGATCAGCGGGCCGATGATCGCGGAGGCGAGGCCCGTGTCCAGGCCGACGAAGAGGTAGATCAGGCCGACGATGGCGCCGAGCGCCCCGTACACCACCGTGGTGATGCGCACGCCCTGGCCGCCGCGGCTGAACTTCACGCCGAGCGTGATCGACAGGGTGGCGAGACCCGCGGCTATGAGCGCGAGGATGACGAACACGCCGGCCGCCGCGTCACCGATTCCCGCGTCGTCGAGACCGAAGTCGTCGGCGCTGTCGGAGACGTCGTTCGCGATGGCGGCGAAGTAGAGGAAGCCGATCGCGGCCAGGATCTGCACCGACGAGATCAGGAACAGGAAGACCCGCGCCGTGACCAGGAGGCCCGGCATCGACTGCTGCATCATGTTGCCGCCCGGGTAGCCGGGGTAGGCCGGCTGCTGCGGGTAGCCGTAGGGCTGCTGCGGCGGGACGCCGGGCGGGCCCTGCTGGGGGTAGCCGTACCCGGGAGCGGCCGGGGGCTGCTGGGGCGGCTGCCCGTATGGGTTGTTCGGGTCGCCGTAACTCATGGCGGTCTTCCTCCGTCAGGTGGTGCGGGGACGACGCGGCACACCACGGAGGAAGGTTCTACAGATGCGGTCCGTCCCCCCGACACTGCCCGCGGCACTGTGCCGCATATCGTTCTTTAGGCATGGCTTATTTGTCCAGCCGCATTCCGTATGCGTTGTGCAAGTGCAACCTCGCTGATCAGCGGGTGAACCACCGTGGCACCAGGGGAGTGCCCTGATTGGTACCGGGCGGGTCTCATCCGGGAAGATGGGGGGCATGACCGCCCAGATTCTCGATGGCAAGGCCACCGCAGCCGCGATCAAGTCCGAACTGACCGCCCGCGTGGCGGCCCTGAAGGAGAAGGGCGTCACGCCCGGACTCGGTACCGTCCTGGTCGGCGACGACCCGGGCAGCCAGAAGTACGTCGCGGGAAAGCACCGCGACTGCGCGCAGGTGGGCATCGCCTCCATCCAGCGTGAACTGCCCGCCACCGCCTCCCAGGAGGAGATCGAGGCGGTCGTCCGCGAGCTCAACGAGGACCCGGCCTGCACCGGCTACATCGTCCAGCTCCCCCTCCCCAAGGGCATCGACGAGAACCGCGTCCTGGAGCTCATGGATCCGGACAAGGACGCCGACGGCCTGCACCCGATGAACCTCGGCCGTCTCGTCCTGAACGAGCCGGCACCGCTGCCCTGCACCCCGTACGGGATCATCCGGCTGCTCCGGCAGCACGACGTGGAGATCAAGGGCGCCGAGGTCGTCGTCGTCGGCCGCGGCGTGACCATCGGCAGGCCCATGCCGCTCCTTCTCACCCGCAAGTCGGAGAACGCCACGGTCACCCAGTGCCACACCGGCACCCGTGACCTCGCCGCGCACCTCAAGCGGGCGGACATCATCGTGGCCGCGGCGGGCGTCCCGCACCTGATCAAGCCCGAGGACGTGAAGCCGGGCGCCGCCGTCCTGGACGTGGGCGTCTCGCGCGACGAGAACGGCAAGATCGTCGGCGATGTCCACCCGGGCGTTGCCGAGGTCGCCGGCTGGATCTCGCCGAACCCGGGCGGCGTCGGCCCGATGACCCGCGCCCAGCTCCTGGTGAACGTCGTCGAGGCCGCGGAACGCGCCGCGCGCTGAGCCGCGCGCCGAACGGAAAGAGGCGAGGCCATGAGCGAGGCCAAGAGTTCAGAAGCTGAACCGGGCAGCACCCCGGAGACTCCCCGGGCCAAGGGCGCGGTCAGCGCGCCGGGTCCGGACGGGCGGCCGCGGAAGGTGTCGCGCCGTTTCCCGCTGTTCACGCGTGACACCGCGCGCCCCGAGGGCGGCGGCCGCGCCGCGGCGGGCAGCGCCCCCGCACCGGCCCGGCAGTGGCCGCTCCTCAGCGTCGTCTCGCTGGTCGGGCTCGGACTGCTGCTCACCGCGCTCGACGTGTTCCGCGTCGGCACGCTGCTGATCGGCGTCGCCCTCATCGGCGGCGCCGTGCTGCGCTGGGCGCTGCCGGACGTCGGGATGCTCGCGGTGCGCTCGCGCTTCACGGACATGGTCACGTACGGGGCGCTGGGCCTCGCCATCGCACTCCTCGCGATGATGGCGCAGCCCAGGCCCTGGCTGGAGATCCCGTTCCTGGACGACACGTTGCACTACACGATCTAGCCGGACGTACGGCGGCTTGACCGGACGTACGTCAACTTGACCGGACGTCCGTCCGTGCATGCGCAGGCGCCTGACAGTGGCCCGTCCTCCCCCGAGGGGACGGGCCACCGTCATGCGGACCGGGCCTTCCCCCGTGCGGTCCCCCGACGGCCGCGGTCCTGTGTGGTGCTGGTCCCACAAACTACGGGCGGGCCGTCGGTCGTGTCGTCACGCCCTGGGTGGAACTCCGCCTGCTCCAGCGGTGGTAGACGGGCGGTTCCTACAACTTCCGCGGTACCGCGGCTGGTTGACGTTCATCCGCCCATATGCGCGTTACGCTGCGGCGATGCGGATCCGCCCCCTCGCTGTCGACGCACTGATCGCGGTCGCCCTGACCACGGTGGCCGTGCTGCTCGGGGGCGAGTCCGTCAAACAGGGCTGGATCGCCCTCGACCCCCTCGGATATGCCCTGGTCGCGCTGATCTGCGTGCCCGTCGTGGTCCGCAGCAAGGCACCGCTCGCCGTGCTGCTCGTCGTGCATCTGGCGTGGTTCGTGTACGTCACCGTCGGCTACTGGCCAGTGGTCGGCACCTTCGGACCCATGCTCACCGTCTACACGGTCGCCTCCCTGCGGCCCCCACGCGTCTCCCTCGCCTGCACCGCCCTGATGGCCGCCGTGTGGATCTACGCGGGCGCGATCAGCGAGGACGCCTCGATGCCGTCCGTCGTCGGCCAGGCCGTCGGCTTCTCCCTCGTCCTGTGGCGCTTCGGATTCGTCGCCCGCCGATCGACCGAACTCGCGCGGCAGTTGAAGCGCGAGCAGGACGAACGGGCCCGGCGCGAGGTCGCGGAGGAACGGGGACGCATCGCGCGCGAACTCCACGACGTGGTCGCCCACCACATGTCGGTGATATCCGTGCAGGCGGGCCTCGCGACGTTCGTCTTCGGCACCGACCCCGCCACCGCCCGCGCGGCGCTCGGCACGATATCGGGGACCAGCGGCGAGGCGCTCGAAGAGCTGCGCCGCATGCTGCGGGTGCTGCGGGCCGAGGACGGTGAGCACACCGGCGACGCCCCCGAGGCCCCGATGCCGGGCCTGGCCCGCCTGGACGAGATGGTCGAGCGGGTCCGCGCCGGGGGAGTCCGCGTCGAACTGCGGGTCACGGGGACGCCGCGGCCGGTGGCGCCCGGCGTGGAACTCTGCGCGTACCGCGTGGTGCAGGAGGCGCTCACCAACGTACTGAAGCACGCCCATGGAGCCGCGGCGTCCGTCGAACTCGCCTACCGGCGGGGGTACATCGAGGTCGCGGTGATCAATGACGGGGAGGGGGTGATTCAGGACAGAGTGCGGACGGGCAGCGGACACGGCTTGATTGGGATGCGGGAGCGGGCCAAGCTCTACGGCGGGGCGATCAGTATCGGCCCGCTGAGCGAGGGGGGATTCGCCGTGCGGCTCACCCTGCCGACCTCGGCGCGGGCCGCGGCGCGGGGGGACGACGCAACGCAATGAGCCGGGTGACCACCGGATGACCGCAGGTATCAAAGTGCTCGTCGTCGACGACCAGTTCCTCATTCGTGCGGGGCTGGTGGGGCTGCTGCGTGCCGCGCCCGGCATCGAGGTCGTGGGTGAGGCGGGCGACGGCGACGAGGCCGTGGCGCTCGCCGCGCGGACCCGCCCCGACGTCGTTCTCATGGACATCCGCATGCCGGGCATGAACGGCATCACCGCCACGGCGAAGATCCTGGAGCAGGCCGCCGAACCCGCGCCGCGCGTGCTGGTGCTGACGACGTTCGACCTCGACGAGTACGTGTACGGGGCGCTGCGGGCCGGTGCGTCCGGGTTCCTGCTCAAGGACTCGGGGCCCGAGCGGCTGCTTGCCGCGGTCGCGGCGGTCGGTGGTGGCGACGCGCTCTTCGCGCCCAGTGTGACGCGGCGCCTGGTCGAGGCGTTCGCGCGGCAGACGGCGGGGCCGGGGGCGGAGGAGGGGGAAACGCCCCCCGACCTCGGGGTGTTGACCCTGCGCGAGGTCGAGGTCCTGAA
>NZ_LIPN01000546.1 GCF_001418325.1 Streptomyces atriruber
GCCCGAGCCCTCCGTCCCACGGACTCCCCGACTCGCAGAGTCCCCACTTCCCCGACTCCGTCATCCCCCTCGAACCGAGAAACGGAATCGTCATGCCCTCGACGCCGCTCGTCGCGACCCCCACCAGCTCGTACGTCACCTCCATCGCGGACACCACCGAACAGATCAGGGCAGCCCAGCGGCTGCGCCACCGTGTCTTCGCCGAAGAGCTGGGCGCCGTCCTCGACACGCCCCTGCCCGGCCACGACATCGACGCGTTCGACGACCTCGCCGACCATCTGATCGTCACCGACACCTCGACGGGCGAGGTGGTCGGGACGTACCGAATACTTCCGCCCGGCCGGGCCGACCGGTCCTACTCCGACGGGGAGTTCGAGCTCGTCGCGCTGGGCGGCCTGCGGTCCTCCCTCGTCGAGGCCGGCCGTTCCTGCGTGCACCCCGACCACCGCTCCGGCGCGGTGATCAACCTGATGTGGTCCGCGCTCGCCCGCTACGTCCTGCTCTCCGGCCACCGGTACCTGGCCGGTTGCGCCTCCGTGCCGTTGGCGGACGGCGGGCGGGCGGCGGCCGCCGCGTGGCTGCTCGGCACCGCCAAGCACGCGGCGCCGCCCGAGCTGCGCGTACACCCGCGGCGCCCGTGGACGCCCGGCGGCCCGGCACCGGAACGCGCGGCCTACGCCGATCTGCCGCCCCTCCTGCGCGGCTACCTCCGCCTCGGCGCGTGGGTGTGCGGAGCGCCCGCCCACGACCCGGAGTTCGACGTCGTGGACTTCTTCGTCCTCCTCGACATGGAGCGGCTCAGCGCGCGCCACCGCCGCTACTTCCTCGGCGAGGACGCGCGATGAGCGCGTGGACGGTCGACCGCGGCTGTCCGGCGAGCTGTGCCGCCGACCCGGACCCGCGGGTGCCGCTGGGCGAACTCGCCCGCCGGTACGCCACGTTGACGTACGCCCTGACGCGGGCGGTGGCCCGTGGAGACCGGCTCGCCGAACCGGCGGCCCTGCGGGCCGAGGCCCGCGCGGTCCTGGGCGCGCTCGGGGTGGGCGTGGAGGCGCAGGGTGCCGGGCCGCTCAGCGTGCGGACGGAGAACGCGGGCGGGACGGGCACGCTCGTCGTCGCCAACCACATCTCCTGGCTCGACGTCGTCGCCCTGCTCGCCGTCGAGCCGGTGAGCGTCCTCGCCAAGCGCGAGGTCGGCCAGTGGCCGGTGGTCGGTGCGCTGGCCCGGCGCGTGGGCACCCGGTTCATCGACCGGGACGGCAGCCCGCGCGCACTTCCGGTCCTCGTCGCGGAGCTGGCCGACTCCCTGCGCGCC
This sequence comes from Streptomyces atriruber, assembly GCF_001418325.1. GTDB lineage: Bacteria > Actinomycetota > Actinomycetes > Streptomycetales > Streptomycetaceae > Streptomyces > Streptomyces atriruber. Next base: position 1,316 of record NZ_LIPN01000546.1, read on the forward strand.
GGTGCGTCGGTGCTCGTCTTTCCCCAGGCGACGACCTGGTGCTCGGTGCCGGGCGGCCGGTTCCGGCGGGCCGCCTTCCAGGCAGCGGCCGACGCGGGCGCGCCGGTCCGTCCCGTGACCGTCGAGTACCGCCAGGGCGGTGCCCCGAGCACCGCCGCCGCCTTCCTCGGCGAGGAGGACTTCACGGCCTCGCTGCGCCGGGTGGCGGGCGCCCGCTGCCTGAGCGTGCGTGTCACGGCACATGCCCCGCTGTGGGGCACCGACCGACGGATGCTGGCCGACGCCGCGAGGCGGGCGGTCGTGGGAGAGGGGTTGACCCTTCAACAGGGGCCTCCTATGGTCCCACTGCAACAACTTTCAGCAAGGCGGCATCAGTTTTCATGAAGCCGTCAACGGCGGGGCGCGCAAAGGGACTTGCGGCACGACGGCCCCGCACCTCTGATCCCCCACGTAGGAGGCTTTCGATGCACGGCCGTATATCGAGACCCCGCAGGATCGCCGTCCTGGGCGCCGCCCTGGCGGCCGGTGCCGCGGGCAGTCTCTCCCTGGGCGCCCAGCAGCCGAGCGAGGCGGCGCCCGTAGGGAAGAGCCGGACCGCTGCTGACGGGAAGGACGTCACCGCGGTGATGTTCGAGTGGAACTTCGACTCCATCGCCAAGGCGTGCACGGACACGCTCGGCCCGGCCGGTTACGGATACGTCCAGACCTCACCCCCACAGGAGCGTCTGGCGGGCCCGTCGTGGTGGACCGCCTACCAGCCGGTCAGCTACAAGATCGCCTCCCGGCTCGGCGACCGCGCGTCGTTCAAGAGCATGGTGGGCACCTGCCACGACGCGGGAGTCAAGGTCGTCGCCGACACGGTCATCAACCACATGACCAACGGGCAGGGCACCGGCTCCGGCGGCACGCAGTTCACCAAGTACGACTACCCCGGCACCTACGGGGGCGCCGACATGGACAACTGCAAGAAGGAGATCCAGGACTACACCAAGCGGGAGGAGAGCCAGAACTGCGAACTCGGCGGCCTCGCCGACCTGGACACCGGCGAGGAGCACGTCCGCAAGACCATCGCCGGATACATGAACGACCTCCTCTCCCTCGGCGTCGACGGCTTCCGCATCGACGCGGCCAAGCACATGCCCGAGGACGACTTGAAGGCGATCAAGTCGCAGCTGAGCGACCCGAACGCGTACTGGAAGCAGGAGACGCTGCCCGGACCGGGCGAGGACGTCCAGCCCGGCGAGTACCTCGGCACCGGGGACGTGCAGGAGTTCACCTACGCGTACGCCCTGAAGGGCGCCTTCGAAGGCGGCAGCCTCGCCGGGCTGAAGAACATCGCCGACGGCAAGCTGCCCTCGGAGTCCGCCGCCGTCTTCGTCGCCAACCACGACACCGAGCGCCAGGGCAACGTCCTCACGTACAAGCAGGGTGCCCCCTACACCCTGGCGCACGTCTTCGCGCTGGCCTTCCCGTACGGATCTCCGGACGTCCACTCCGGGTATGCGTTCGACGGCAAGGACGACGGCCCGCCCGCCGACGGCAAGGCGGACTGTTCCGGCGGTGCGTGGGTGTGCCAGCACGCTCAGCGGCAGATCGCGAGCATGGTCGCCTTCCGCAACACCGCGGGCGGCGCCGAGGTCACCGACTGGTGGGACAACGGCGGCAACGCCATCGCCTTCGGCCGCGGGGCCAAGGCCTTCGTCGCCATCAACGCGGGCGACGGCGAGCTGACGGAGACGTACCAGACGTCGCTGCCCGCGGGCGAGTACTGCGACGTCCAGTCCGGCAAGCCCGTGACCGTCGACGGCGACGGCCGGCTGGCGGCGACCGTCGCCGCGAAGAGCGCGGTCGCCATCCACGTGGGCGCCAAGAGCTGCTCGGGCGCGGCGAACTGACGTCCCGGCACATCGCTCCGGCGCCGCCGCCCCGCGCTCTTCCCGCGCGGGGCGGCGTGCGTGACTGCCTGAATATGCCACTATCGGAAGCGTGGCGATAAGGGTACACTGAGTAACAGCCCGTGGTCCGTTGTTGCTGTTAGCGCTGCAATGACCTTCCGGCGACCTCTCGGGCCCGGAGTGGGCCCCTCCGCCAGCGGCTGGTCCGCGGGACTGTGTGCCCGCCTCACAGCACCGCGCGAAGGACAGCCGGTGGGGTTTCCCACCTCTATGACTGCCTCTCCTTTCACGGCGCATCACGGCATCGGAGCTGCCATGCGCGACTACTTCGCCGACGACCTCCTCCTCATCATGCCCGCCACCAACAGCCCGGGCGTGCGCCTCTCCGGTGAGGTCGTGAGCACACATCGCGGCCCGCTGGCCCTCGCCCTGACCGACCAGACCCAGGCGCACGGCAACGCCCGGTCCCAGGACCAGGACCAGGCGAACGACATCCTTCTCGACCTGACCGGCGTCCGCTACCTGGCCAACAGCGGCCTGGAGACCCTCGTCGCCTTCGCCTGCCACCTGCGGCCCCCGCAGTGCCTGGTGGTGCGCGCGACCGCCGGACTGGGGCTGCGCGAACGGGTCGCCGCCCGCGGTTGGGACCGGATCGAGACGCTGCGGCTGGAGGACGACTGACGGCGGGCGGGCCGTCGCCCGGCCTTCAGCCGAGGGTGTCCCCGAGGCGTCGCGGGAACGACGCCGCCAGGTCGCGTGCCCCCTCCCGCACGCCGCGTACAAAGACGGCGTGCGTCGCAGGCAGACGCGGCAGCAACTCGCTGACCAGGCAGGCGTTCTCGGGCCGTGACGCATAGCGGCTGCGGGCCTTCGGGACCGGCAGCACCAGGTCGGCCGGGGCGCCGAGTGACTCGGCGATCACCCCGGCCCACTCGGCGCGGGTGACCCGGTCCGGGCCGCCCAGGTGCAGGACCGGGGAAAGAGGGGCCGTACCGGTGAGGAGCGCGGTCACGACCTCGGCCACGTCGTCCACGTGCACCGGGGTGGTCCAGTGGTCGTCGGGCGCCTCGACGTGCGCGCCGTCGGCCAGCCGGTGGGCGCAGGCGGCGTAGAAGTTGAGCCACTTGCCGGCGTCGGCGGGCTCGTGGCCGTAGACGAGGCTGACCCGCAGACAGACCGCCCGCGCGGACCCGGCGAGCAGCAGGCGTTCGGCGTGCCGCTTGGCGCGGCCGTAGGCGTTGGCGGGAGCGGTGGGGGTGTGCTCCGTGTTGTGCCACGCGTCGCCGTCGAAGACGTTGTCCGTGGAGATCAGGACGATGCGGGAAGCGCCGTCGGCCGCGGCGAAGTTGGCGGCGACGGCGGTGTGCGCCGCGTCGGCCTCCTCGGGATGCTCCTCGCACCAGGTGACGTCGGAGGGCCCGTGCACCAGAACGATCCGCTCCGGCCGCAACCTGTCGACAGGAGGCGGCCGGAGCGGATCGTTCT
>NZ_LIPN01000547.1 GCF_001418325.1 Streptomyces atriruber
GAGCGCTGGGCAGGCCTTGCACCTGCATCTCCCCACAGGAAGTGGGGCGCCTTTCCTTGGACCACCAACGCCGGGCCCGGCGCCGTCGTTCCGGCGGCGAGCACAAGATCGACTGTACCCCACGGACCGGGCAGGAGTGAAATGCGCGGTTGCCGCCGTATGGCGCGCTTTCGTACGGCAATGAACCCCCGGTGAACAAGTGGTGCCCGCGCACAACGGCGGCGCCGACGGACCGTCTGACCCGGGTGAGGTGGGAACGCCACCGACGGCACACGACGTGCCGACCGCACCACTGAACTCCATGGAGACACACGCATGTTCGCTCAACCGTTAGGGTCCCGTCGCCTCCGTCCGCTCGGCGTCGCCACCGCGCTGGCCTGCTCCGCCGCGGTCGTCGGCCTCACCGGCACGCCGTCCGCCGCCGCCGCACCCGCCGCCACCGTCGAGGCCGTCTCCGGGTCGCGCCTGCAGTACGAGGCCGCCGCGGGTCAGGCCAACGAGGTGACCGTGTCGGTCCGTTACCGTCCCGACGGCGAGAACGACGGAATCTACGACGTGACCATCGACGACCGCGTCGCCATCACCGCCGCCCGCGACTCCGGCTGCAGCCACCCGGACGACGCCGACCGCACGGTCGTGCTGTGCTCGATCTCCACGCCCGGCGACAGGGCGTCCGACCTGTTCACCCTCGGCGCGTACCTCGGCGACAAGGACGACAGCATCTCGGTGGCCCCCGGGAACAAGGCCTACCTGCAGTTCCACGGCGGCGCGGGCAACGACACCCTCAAGGGCGACGACTCGACGGCCGTGTACGGCGAGGACGGCGACGACCGTCTGCAGCACGGCGGCGGCGTGTACGGCGAGGGCCTCTTCGGCGGCGCGGGCAACGACACGCTGACCGACTGCAATTCCGACTGCGACGGCGGCACCGGCAACGACACCCTGCGTGCGGTGCGCGGCAGCGGTGACTACACCTTGACCGGCGGCGACGGCAACGACACCGTGTACGGCTCCGGGGACGGGGACAAGATCCTGGGCGGCCGCGGCAACGACAAGCTGTACGGCAACGCGGGCAACGACACCGTCTACGGCAACAGCGGTGACGATTTGCTGCACGGCGGCACGGGCAACGACACCTTGTCCGGCGGTCCCGGGACCGACCGGGTGTACCAGGACTAGCCGCCGGGACCGGCCGCCGGGCCGGGGTCCGGGACGCGGGGGAGGGGCAGGCCATGTTGCGGGTGTACTTCACGCCGGAGGACCTGGCGCGGGTGCGTGTCGCGCCGGGGGCCGACTATCTGTGGGAGATCAGCAACAGTGTCCAGACCCTGCAACGCCGGGACGGGGCAAGGGAGTTCGGTGCCTGGCGGCGATGGGCAAGGCCGCGGCTGCCCGACAGCTGCCGGCTCCTGCCGCCCCTCCTGCCGCCCCGGGGGGACTCCCCGGACTTCCTCACCCCCACCCACGGTGACTGCGCGACGCTCCAGGCGGCGGTCGACACCCTCGTCCGCACGCCCCCGCCGCGACTGCGCACCGATCTGACGCGGGTCGCCGCGGCGCGCCGACTGCCCTCCTGGACCAGGTCGTTGGCGGTCGGGGACGACCACGCCCTCCGGGAGCTGGGGCGAGCCCTCCACGCGTACCACGTGGAGGTGCTCGCCCCCTTCTGGCAGCGCATCCGCGCGCACGTCGACGCCGACCGGATCGTGCGGCTGCACAGTCTCCTCGACGGCGGCACCGAGGGGCTGCTGAGCGGGCTGGGGCCCCGGTTCCGCTGGCGGGCGCCGGTGCTCGAGGCCGACTATCCCGTGGACCACACGCTGCGGCTCGACGGCCGTGGACTGGTCCTGCAGCCCTCGTTCTTCTGCTGGCCCACACCCATCACGCTCGCCGACGGCACGCTGCCTCCCGTCCTGGTGTATCCCATCGACCACGCGCCCGACTGGACCGGCGACACGCCGCCCGGCCGCGCGGAGGACGACGCCCTGGGGCCGCTGTTGGGGCACACGCGCGCGGCGGTCCTCCGAGCGGCCCGCACCGGGGCCTCCACCGTCGAGCTCGCCCGTCTCCTCGCGGTCACCCACCCGGCCGTCAGCCAGCACGTGAAGGTGCTGCGCGCGGCGGGTCTGGTGACCACGGCGCGCAGGGCCGGGCGCGCCTTCCACGTGGCGACGGCGGAAGGGCGTGCGCTGCTGCGCGGCGCCGAACGCGGGATGCCGTAAGCCTGGGCTTTCATTCGTTGCGCATGTCATGGGCATGCACGCAAGCTGGCCGGGCCGGAGTTCCCCCACGCCACCCCCCACCCCAGGAGCCCGCATGCGTAAGAGACTTGTCGCCACAGCGATCGCCGTGGCCGCCGTCGGCGCCCTCGTCGCACCTGCCTCGGCATCGGCCTCGCCGGAACCCGCGCCCGCCGCGAGCATCTCCGTCCTCGCGCACGGCTCGCAGGCCGGGACCGCCGTCGTCAGCGGCCGGAACGAGCCGGGCACGCGGTTGCGCGTCGGTGGTGTGCGTACGGCGAGCGCGCACACGCTCCCGGTCGACTACCAGGTCCAGGAGACCGGCTACTGGTGCGGCCCCGCCGCGACGCGCATCGCTCTCTCCGCCCGCGTCGCACCGCCCAGTCAGAGCGACCTGGCCGGGCAGCTCGGCACCACCGAGGCGGGCACCGACCACATCGGCCAGGTGACGCGCGTGCTCAACGCCAACCTCGGTACCGGCTGGTACGAGACCAAGGAGATGCCGAACGATCCGCCCACCCAGGCCCAGAAGGACCTGCTGTGGCGCGACATCGTGCTGGACATCGACAACAACTACCCGCTGGTGGCCAACATCGTCGCGCCGCCCGGGAATCAGCCGCCCGGCTATCCGTCGGACCAGACGATCTACCACTACTTCACGGTCATCGGGTACGACGACGCGAACGGCACGGTCCTCATCGCCGACCCCGCCTCCTTCGGCGGGAACCAGATCTACTGGCTCTCCTTCGACCAACTCGCCAGCCTGATCCCGCCGAAGGGCTACTCCGCCTGACCGTCCGGCACTCGGACTCGGGCGTCGAGCAGCGTGCCCATCCACTCCTCGACGCCCTCGACCGTGCGCGGCAGGGCGCCCGACATCAGGCGGGCGCCCTGCGCCGTGACGACCAGGTCGTCCTCGATCCGCACGCCGATGCCGCGCAGTTCGGCGGGGAGCGTCTCGTCGTCGGGCTGGAGGTAGAGGCCGGGCTCCACGGTGAGGACCTGCCCCTCTTCCAGGACGCCGTCCAGATACGTCCCGGCCCGCGCCTTGGCGCAGTCGTGCACGTCGAGCCCGAGCATGTGGCCGCTGCCGCACAGGGTGTAGCGGCGGTGCAGGTCGCCCCGCGGGTCCTTGAGCACACCCCATTCGGCGAGGCCCTCCGCGATGACCCGCATGGCGGCCCGGTGGAAGTCCCGGAACCGGGCGCCGGGGCGCAGCGCCGCGATGCCCGCGTCCTGGGCGGCGAGCACCAGCTCGTACACCTGGCGCTGGACGGGGGAGAAGCGGCCGGAGAGCGGCAGGGTGCGGGTGATGTCGGCGGTGTAGAGGCTGTCCGTCTCCACGCCCGCGTCCAGGAGCAGCAGGTCGTCGCGGTGCAGCCGCCCGTCGTTGCGGATCCAGTGCAGGACGCAGGCATGGGCCCCGGAGGCCGCGATGGTCTCGTAGCCCGTGCCGTTGCCCTCGGCGCGGGCGCGCAGGCCGAACACGCCTTCGACCCAGCGCTCTCCGCGCGGGTGCCCGAGAGCACGTGGCAGGGCGCGGACCACGTCCTCGAACCCCGCGGTGGTGTGGTCGACGGCCAGCTGCAGCTGCTCGACCTCCCAGGCGTCCTTGACGAGGCGCAACTCGGAGAGCGCGGCGGCCAGTTCGGGGTCCGTGGCGGCATTGCGCCCCGGCGGGGAGCCCAGGGACTCCAGGTGGGCGCAGCGCAGGCCGGTGAGCCGTTCCGCCTCGGCCAGGTCGGGGCGGCGGCCGACCCAGAACTCGCCGTAGCGCCGGTCCCGGTAGAACTCCTCGTCGCCGTCGATGCGCGGGGACCGCGGCCGCAGATGAAGCACCGCCTCGTGCCCGTGCGCTCCCGACGGCTCCATGACCAGCACGCTGCCGGCCTGGTCCTCGCCGGTCAGTCCGGTCAGCCAGGCGTACGCGCTGTGCGGACGGAAGCGGTGGTCGCAGTCGTTCGAGCGGACCGTGAGCTCGCCCGCGGGGACGATCAGCCGCTCCCCGGGGAAGCGGGCGGACAGCCGGGCCCGGCGTGCCGGGGTGACGGCGTGCGCGGGGACCCGGGCGGAGTCGGGGAGGGCGGAGGGCGCCCAGGACTCCGCCATGAAGCGGGACAGTTCGGCGGAGGCGGGCAGGTCGTGGCTGCCGGTGTGGAGCGGGGCGGCGGGGTGCATGCCGGTTGAGGTCACGAGGACTCCCTGGAGGCGACGCGAACGGAGGCGCGGTGGCGCGCAGATGGGCCAGTAAAATGTCACATTACTATGGCGCGGCCTGTTCGGGGTCGGTCGAGCGGCGGCAAATGCCTTACGCATGGGCTGAGTTGGGGCGCCTCCGTCCGGCAGTCGTGCACGGACGCGCGTCGTCCGCACCGCGTCCAGTGCCAGGGAGTCCGCGGGCGGCGGCCCGGTCCGCTTCGAGCGGGACGGCATCGATCTCGCGGTGCGCCGGGACGACTTCCCGTTCCCGGACGAGGTCAGCCGCACCCATCTGTTCGCCGAGCGGATCGGGCCGGTGTGCCGCCCCGACCTGGCGTCCCGACTCGTCGACGGCGACGGCCCGGCGGCGCACGCCGTCCTGCCGTACACGGCCACGCGCCCCGGGGCCTGGGACGACTGGCGGCGCATCACGGGCACGACGCCCGACCCCACGGCCGGGCCGCCGCCGCAACAGACCCTGGAGCACTTCTACCTGACCCTCCAGGCGGCCGCGGCAGGCGTCGGCTTCGCCATCGCTCCGTAGGCGGTGGTCCGTGACGACCTGGCGCGCGGCCAACTCGCCGCCCCCTTCGGCTTCGTGGCCGACGGCACCGGCCACCACCTGC
>NZ_LIPN01000548.1 GCF_001418325.1 Streptomyces atriruber
TCGAGGCCTCGTCCATCGCGGAGGCTCGTCCCCGCATCGGCAACCCCCGGGACATCTGCGTCGCGGATGTCCACCTCCCCGACGGCTCCGGCCTGACGCTCCTCTCCGAAACCCGTGCCGCGGGCTGGCCCAACGGCCTCGCCCTCTCCGCCGCCGACGACATCGGTGCCGACCGCAACGCCCTCGCGGGCGGCGTCAAGGGCTACGTCGTCACCGGCACCCGTACGAACGTCGGACTCCCCACCCGCCCCGGCGCCGCTCCCATCGGTTCGGCCGCCGCCCGCATGCACCGCCGCCCTCCGGGCACCCCGAGCCACCCCGGCGGCTACCGAGAGCTGTCCGGCCGTGAGGTCGAGGTGCTGCGCCTGGTCGCGGAGGGCCAGTCCAACAAGGCCATCGGCGTCTCGATGGGCCTGTCCGCCCTGACCGTGAAGAGCCACCTCGCCCGGATCGCGCGCAAGCTCGGCACGGGTGACCGGGCCGGGATGGTGGCGGTCGCGCTGCGCACCGGCATCATCCACTGACTGATTTACACCCCCCGAGCGCCCGTCGACGGAACGTTCCGTCGACGGGCGCTGTCCATACACAGATACCCTTGACAGGTGACCGACGCCCAAGAGACCGCAGCAGACAGCTCACTGCGAACCACCGGAGGCGCTCCTCCGGACGACGTCGAAACGGCGCCGACCCCGCTGCTCGAGCCCCGCGACGGCATTCCGGCGGTGATCGCCGACGAGGAGTCCCTCGCCGCGACCGTCGCCGCCTTCGCCGCGGGCACGGGACCCGTCGCCGTCGACGCCGAGCGCGCGTCCGGCTACCGGTACGGACAGCGGGCCTATCTCGTCCAGCTCCGCCGCGAGGGCGCGGGCACCGCACTCGTCGACCCCGTCGCCTGCCCCGACCTCTCCGCGCTCGGCGAGGCCCTCGGCGACACCGAGTGGGTCCTGCACGCCGCCACCCAGGATCTGCCGTGCCTGCGGGAGATAGGCATGGTGCCGTCGCGGATCTTCGACACGGAGCTCGCCGGCCGCCTCGCCGGGTTTCCGCGCGTGGGCCTCGGCGCGATGGTCGAGAGCGTCCTCGGCTACGTCCTGGAGAAGGGCCACTCCGCCGTCGACTGGTCGACGCGGCCGCTCCCCGAGCCCTGGCTGCGGTACGCCGCGCTCGACGTCGAGCTCCTCGTCGACCTGCGCGACGCCCTGGAGAAGGAGCTCGACCGGCAGGGCAAGCTGGAGTGGGCCCGCGAGGAGTTCGACGCCATCGCGTCCGCGCCGCCCGCGCCGCCCCGCAAGGACCCCTGGCGCCGGACGTCCGGCATGCACAAGGTGCGGCGGCGTCGGCAGATGGCGGTCGTACGGGAACTGTGGACCGCCCGCGACAAGGTCGCCCAGCGGCGGGACGTGTCGCCCGGCAAGGTGCTCAGCGACGGGGCGATCGTCGAGGCGGCACTCGCGCTGCCGCCCAATGTGCACGCGCTCGCGGGGCTCACGGGGTTCGGGCACCGCATGGGACGGCGTCAGCTGGAGCAGTGGCAGGCCGCGGTCGACCGCGCGAAGGCGCTGGCCGACTCCGAGCTGCCCCAGCCGGGGCAGACGGTGAGCGGGCCGCCGCCGCCGCGATCCTGGGCGGACCGCGACCCCGCGGCGGCGGCGCGGCTCTCCGCGGCGCGGGCGGCCGTTTCCGCGGTTGCCGAGCGGATCGGCATGCCGCAGGAGAACCTGATCACTCCGGACACGGTCCGGCGCGTCTGCTGGGAGCCTCCGGCTCAGGTGGACCAGGAGTCGGTTGCCGCGGCGCTGGCGGCGCACGGCGCACGCGCCTGGCAGATCACCCAGGTGGCGCCGGTCCTGGTAACGGCCCTGGCCTGACCCCACCCGGCCGCTCGGCTCCGCGCGCTTCCCACCCACCCACTTCGCTCACCCCGCACCGCAGGGTGAGCGGGGTGGGTGGTTGCACATCCCGACACAGTCACGCGCCCTGCCCCTGCC
>NZ_LIPN01000549.1:0-223 GCF_001418325.1 Streptomyces atriruber
CCGCGCCTACGCCGCCCACACCGCGCCCCTGCACGAGGTCGGCGCCCTCCTGGAGGCCCGTTCGGTCCACCCGGGCCGCTCCGCGTACCACCACCTGATGGCGCTCGCCCACACCCACTCCATCCCGAAGAGCCGCGTCGACGAGGTCCTGGACCTGGCCGGGATCCACGAGGTCGCCCGCAAGCGCGTGAAGGGCTTCTCCCTCGGCATGGGCCAGCGCCTG
>NZ_LIPN01000549.1:247-2404 GCF_001418325.1 Streptomyces atriruber
AACGGCCTCGACCCCGAGGGCGTCCTGTGGATCCGCAACCTCCTCAAGTCCCTTGCCGCGGAGGGCCGTACGGTCCTCGTCTCCTCGCACCTCATGAGCGAGATGGCGCTGACCGCCGAACACCTGATCATCATCGGCCGCGGCAGACTCCTCGCGGACACCACCGTCGAACGCTTCGTGCGCGAGTCGGGCACCGGCGCGGTCAAGGTCGTGACCCCCGAGGCCGGCCACCTGACCGAACTGCTCGCGGGACCGGGCGTACGGATCTCCGGCGACACCCCCGGCGTCCTCGACGTGCGCGGCACCGACGCCGAGCACATCGGCCGGACCGCGGCCGCCCACGGCATCCCCCTCTTCGAACTCACGCCCCAGACGGCGTCGTTGGAGCAGGCGTTCATGGACCTCACCCGCGACTCGGTCGAGTACGCGCCCACCACGACCGCCCCTGGTACCTCTGGCACCCCTGCCGCCCCCGTCACCTCTGCCACCCCTCGCCCGGAAGGAGTCGCGGCATGAGCGCCACCCTGACCGCGGACCGCTCGGCCCCCGCCCGCACCACGGCCCCCGAGTACCGCCTCAGCACCAAGGGCATCGTCCGCTCCGAGTGGCACAAGCTGTGGACGCTCCGCTCGACATGGATCACCCTGATCACCGCGAGCGCCCTGGTCATCGCGGTCGGCATCACCATGGGCGCCACCTACGACGGCGACGACTCCGAGGTCGACACCATCGTCTTCACCCTCTTCGGCACCCAGCTCTCCCAGATCTGCCTCGCCGTCCTCGGCATCCTCGTCACCGCGGGCGAGTACTCGACGGGCATGATCCGGTCCTCCCTCGCCGCGGTCCCGCGCCGCCTGCCCGTCCTGTGGTCCAAGGCAGGTGTGTTCGCGGCGGTCGCCTTCACCCTGTGCCTGGTGACGAACGTCGTCACGTTCTTCCTCGCCCAGATCTGGCTCGCGGACAGCGACAAGGAACTGTCGCTCACCGACTCCGGCGTGTTCGGCGCCCTCACGACCAGCGCCGCGTCCATCACCCTGCTCAGCCTCATCGCCCTCGCTCTCGGGGCCCTGCTCCGCTCGGTGCCCGGCGCCATCGGCGCCTTCGTCGCCGCCGTCCTGATCCTGCCCGAGATCCTCGCGATGCTGCCCTTCGCCGCCGTTGACACCGCGATGAAGTACTTCCCCGCCCAGGCGGCGAGCTCGCTCGGCTCGGTGACCCGGGTGGAGAACACCATCGCGCCGGGCACGGCGGTCTGCACGCTCGCCCTGTGGGCGGCGGCCATCCTGACGGCGGCGACGATGCTGCTCAAGCGACGCGACGTCTGAGCAGTTCCTGTACGAGGTGTACGAGGATGAAGCCGTGACCGAGCCACACCCCCTCACCCAGCTCCTCCAGCGACTGACCCAGCGGGTGCGCGCCTTCGACAGGCGCCGCCCGCTCGTCTGGGATCTGCTGGTGACCGCCTTCTTCGTGGGCGCCGCGCTCGTCGACGCGAGCGGCGGCTGGCGCAACGTCGCACCGAACACGGACGTCCCGGGACCGCTGATCTTCCTGATGACCATGGGTCTCTCGCTGCCCGTGCTGTGGCGCCGCCGCCACCCGATGGCGGTCCTCGGCGTCATGGTGGCGACGGGGCTGGTCAACAGCTGGAGCGGCGCCATGCTGCAGGCCGCCCTGATCCAGATGCTCGTCCTCTTCAGCATCGCGATGCGGCTGCCCCTCAAGACGCTCGGCTGGGCGGGCCTGATGATGACGGCCCCGCTGGTCGTGGGCGCGATCCGCTACCCCGAGGACAGCTGGGACCAGCAGATCATCCCCAACCTGTGGGCGTACGCCCTGATCGCGCTGCTCGGCATCGCGGTGCGCTCCCGCCAGGACTACACCGAGGCCCTCGTGGAGCGCGCCCGGCAGCTGGAGGTCGAGCGCGACCAGCAGGCCCAGCTCGCCGCCGCCGCCGAACGCACCCGCATAGCCCGCGAGATGCACGACATCATCGGCCACAACCTCTCGGTCATCACGGGCCTCGCGGACGGCGGTTCGTACGCGGCCGCCAAGTCCCCCGAACGCGCGGGCCAGGCGCTTGAGGCGATCGGCACCACCAGCCGCCAGGCCCTCGGCGAACTCCGCCGCCTCCTGGACGTCCTGCGCGACGGCGCC
>NZ_LIPN01000055.1 GCF_001418325.1 Streptomyces atriruber
CCTCTTTCCGAAGCCGATGGCTGCTTTCCACCGCTTCTGAGGCGCTTTCCGCCGCCGTTTCTCTTTCCTCGTCGCGCTGACCGCGCAGCGACAACTCCGTCCGCCGACGGCAAGTCGCCCTCGGCACCCCGGTGATTTCTTCACCCCGCATTCACACATCCACGTCCTCGTGCCCGGGTCTGCCTCGTCATGCCCCGCACGGAGGGAGGTCTGCCATGAACAAGCTGATTCCCCAGGTACGCCTGGCCCCGCCAGGCGAGAACCCCCGCCCCGCCCCCCGTACCCGCAAGGCCGCCGAACTGGACGCCCGCACCCGCGAAGTCGGCGCCAGGCTCGCCGAACTCAGTGCGCGGCCCGCCCGCGACGTGCTGCGCGAGCTCAACGCCACCCCGCGCGGCCTGCGTCAGGACCAGGTGCTCAAGCGCATCGAGCGGTACGGCGCGAACACCGTCGCCCACGAGCGCGCACCGCACTGGACCGCGCAGCTCGCCAAGTCCTTCTGGAACCCCTTCATCGGGGTGCTCGTCGTGCTCGCGGCCGTCATGTACTGGCAGGACCCGGCCGACCCCGGCGTCTACATCCTCACCTCGATGGTGCTGATCAGCGCGCTCCTCCGGTTCTGGCAGGAGTGCCGCTCCACACGGTCCGCCGAGGCGCTGAAGAAGCTGGTCACCACGTCCTGCGCGGTCTCGCGCCGCTGGAGCGGGACCGCGGCCACCGAAGAGATCCCGATGGAGCAGGTCGTCCCCGGCGACCTCGTGCGCCTCGCCGCCGGCGACATGGTCCCGGCCGACCTGCGGCTGCTCACCGCCAAGGACCTGATGGTCAGCCAGGCCACGCTGTCCGGCGAGTCGCTGCCCGTCGCCAAGGCCGACACCCGCGCGCACGATCTCGGCCAGCAGACCACCACGGACCCCGTGGAGGCCGACAACCTCTGCCTGATGGGCACGTCGGTGACCTCCGGCACAGCCACCGGTGTGGTCGTCGCGACCGGCGCGCACACCTACTTCGGCTCGATGGCGAGCGCACTGACCGGCGACCGCCCGCAGACCGCGTTCGACGTCGGCGTGCGCCGGGTCAGCTTCCTGCTGATCCGCTTCATGCTGGTGATGGTCCCGGTCGTCTTCGCGATCAACGGCTTCACCAAAGGCGACTGGGACCAGGCGCTGCTGTTCTCCGTCTCCGTGGCGGTCGGGCTCACCCCCGAGATGCTGCCGATGGTCGTCTCGGCGAACCTGGCGCGCGGCGCCGTCGCCCTGTCGAAGCACCAGGTCGTCGTCAAGCAGCTCAACGCGATCCAGAACCTCGGCGCGATGGACGTCCTGTGCACGGACAAGACCGGCACGCTCACCGAGGACCGCATCGTCCTGGACCGCTATCTCGGCACGCGCGGCGAGGAGGACCGCGAGGTGCTCGAGTACGCGTATCTGAACTCCCACTTCCAGACGGGGCTCCGCAACCTCATGGACCAGGCGGTCATCGACCGGGTCGACGAGGCCGAGGAGGTTGTCGTCGACCGTCTCTTCACGATGATCGACGAGATCCCCTTCGACTTCGCCCGCCGCCGCATGTCCGTGGTCCTGCGCCGCGACGAACTCTCCGGACCCGTCTTCGAGCACACCCTCATCACCAAGGGCGCGGTCGAGGAGGTCCTCGACCGGTGCGGCCACCTGATGGACCGCGGCGAGCGCGTGGAGCTCACCCCGCAGCTGCGCGCCCACGTCACGCACCTCACCGAGCGGCACAACCGGGAGGGCCTGCGGGTCCTCGCGGTCGCCACCCGCACGTTCCCCGTCGACCCCGACACCGCCGAGCGCGAGAGCTACTCGGTGGCGGACGAGACGGAGCTGACGCTCGTCGGATTCCTCGCCTTCCTCGACCCGCCGAAGAAGGACGCGGCGGACGCGCTGCGCGCACTCGCCGAGAACGGCGTCGCGGTCAAGGTCGTCACCGGCGACAACGAACTGGTCGCCGCGCGCGTCTGCGCCGACGTCGGCCTGGACACCGGGGAGCTGATCACCGGCGCCACGATCGACCTGGTCGACGACGTCGAGCTGATCGAACTGGCCCGCACGACCACGGTTTTCGCGAAGGTCAACCCCGTCCAGAAGGCACGGATCGTGCGCGCCCTGAAGGCCGACGGGCACACGGTCGGCTTCCTCGGGGACGGCATCAACGACGCGGCGGCGCTGCGCGAGGCCGATGTGGGTGTCTCCGTCGACACGGCCGTGGACATCGCCAAGGAGTCCGCG
Source organism: Streptomyces atriruber (assembly GCF_001418325.1). Classification (GTDB taxonomy): domain Bacteria; phylum Actinomycetota; class Actinomycetes; order Streptomycetales; family Streptomycetaceae; genus Streptomyces; species Streptomyces atriruber. The sequence continues at coordinate 2,253 of NZ_LIPN01000055.1, forward strand.
GACATCATCCTGCTGAAGAAGGACCTGATGGTCCTGGAGCAGGGCGTACTGATGGGCCGTCAGACGTTCGGCAACACCATCAAGTACATCAAGATGACGGCGTCCTCGAACTTCGGGAACGTCTTCTCGGTCCTGGTCGCCTCGGCCTTCATCCCCTTCCAGCCGATGCTCGCCATCCACCTCCTGGTGCAGAACCTCTGCTACGACGTCAGCCAGCTGGCCATCCCGTGGGACCGGATGGACAAGGAGTACCTGAAGAAGCCGCAGACCTGGGACGCACGGGGCATCGGCCGGTTCATGGTCCGGATCGGCCCGATCAGCTCGGTCTTCGACATCACGACGTTCCTCGTGATGTGGTACGTCTTCCAGGCCGACTCGCCCGCCCGGCAGACCCTGTTCCAGACGGGCTGGTTCGTGGAGGGGCTGCTGTCCCAGACCCTCATCGTGCACATGATCCGCACGCGGAAGATCCCGTTCGTCCAGTCCCGCGCCTCGCTGCCGGTGCTCGTGATGACGGGCGCGGTGATGGTCTTCGGTCTCTGGCTGCCGTTCTCCCCGCTGGCCACGGCGCTGTCGATGGAGCCGCTGCCGATGAGCTACTTCCCGTGGCTGCTGTGCACGCTGCTCGCGTACTGCGCGCTCACCCAGGCGGTGAAGGGCTGGTACATCCGGCGCTACGGCAGCTGGCTGTAGCGGGCGGCCCGCAAGGGACAGGAGCGGGCATCTTGCAAAGTTAGGTGCCGTGGGCAACCATGCACGGCATGACTGTGCGCGTCCACGGCACCTGCGCCCCCGGATTCGAGGGCGTGCGAGCGGAGTTCGAGCGGAGCTTCACCGAGCGCGACGAGCTCGGGGCCGCCGTCGCGGCCACGGTCGGCGGTGAGCTCGTCGTCGACCTGTGGGGCGGCGACGCGGACCGGAGCGGCACCCGCCGCTGGGAGCGGGACACGCTGGTCAACGTCTACTCCACGACCAAGGGCATGACGGCGCTCTGCGCACATCTCCTGGCCGACCGGGGCGAGTTGGACCTGGACGCGCCGGTCGCGCGGTACTGGCCCGAGTTCGCCCAGGAGGGCAAGGCCGACATCCCGGTGCGCTGGCTGCTCGGTCACCGCGCCGGGCTGATCGCGCCGGGCGAGCCAATGGCGCCGGGTGCGGTGTACGACTGGGAGAAGGTGACCGAGGCGCTGGCGGCGACCCGCCCGTGGTGGCGGCCGGGCACCGCCCAGGGCTATCACGCGGTGACCTTCGGCTTTCTGGTCGGCGAGGTCGTACGGCGCATCACGGGTGTCTCGCTCGGGACGTTCCTGCGCGCCGAGGTGACCGGGCCGCTGGGCGCCGACGTGCACGTCGGCACGCCGGAGAGCGAGCACGGGCGGTGCGCGGACATGGCGCCGCCGGTCCGCGCCACGGAGGCACCGACGTCCCCGCCCTCCTCGACATCCTCGCGCACCGTGTTCGGCGAGGCGCCGAAGCCCCCGGTCGGCGGGCTGACGGACCACCCGATGGCGCCGGTCACCCTGGCGCTGCAGTACCTCCCGCTCGGTGACGTGAACGCCGCGGCCTACCGCTGCGCGGAGATCCCCGCGGCCAACGGTCACGCCACCGCCCGCGGAATCGCCGCCGTGTACGCGGAGTTGGCGTGCGGACGGCTCCTCTCGTCCGGCGCCGTGGAGCGGCTGCGCACCCGGCAGAGCGAGGACGACGAGCCGGACCTCGTCCTGCGGGCGGGCACACCGCTCGCCGAGACGTGGCCGTGGGGCCTCGGCTACATGCTCAACCAGTACGGTCAGGCGGGCCCCAACCCCAAGGCGTTCGGGCACGGTGGCGCGGGCGGGTCGTACGCCTTCGCCGACCCGGAGAACGGCGTCTCGTACGCGTACACGATGAACCGCATGGGCGCCGGCACCTCGGGCGAGGACCTGCGCAGCATCCACCTGGTCGGAGCGCTGTACGAGGGGCTGCGTCAACGGGGCCCGGCGCAGGGCCCGATGATGGGTGCATGACTTCACGCAGGAGAGCCTCCTTCTTCACGGGCAAAGCGGAAGACCCCCGGTACGGCGCGGTCACCACCGGGGACGAACGGACCATGCTGGTCACCTTCCTGCGGGCCCACCGCGAGACCCTGGAGATCAAGTGCCGGGGCCTGGAAGCCGAGTTGGACCGGCGGTCCGCCGAGCCCTCCGCGCTGTCGCTGCTCGGTCTGGTGCGGCACCTCACCGATGTGGAGCGCCGCTGGTTCCGGCAGGATCTCGCCGGTCAGGACGTGCCGCTCGTCTATGCCACGCCCGACAACGCCGACGAGGACTTCGACGGCGCGGTGGCGGAGCCCGGCGCGGTCGCCGCGGCCTGGGAGGCGTGGCGCGCCGAGGTGGAGTTCGCCGAGAAGTTCGTGGAGGAGGCCGCCGATCTCGACGTCGAGGGGCAGAACTCCTGGCTCGGCACGGTGTCGCTGCGCTGGGTGCTCCTGCACATGATCGAGGAGTACGCGCGCCACAACGGCCACGCCGACCTGCTCCGGGAGCGGATCGACGGGGCGGTCGGTCTCTGAACGGGTGACGTCACGGGTCGGGGTGGTCGCCGGGCCCCCCTACCTTGTCCGCGAGCTTGCTGGGTGACAGGTCCGTGGGGTCCTCCCCGGGTTCCAGCAGCGTGTTGGCGGGGCCGATGATCAGTGGGTCGGCCTTGCCGACGGCCTCCGTGTCCTTCGCCTCGTAGTCGAGCTGCAGCAGCAGGTGCCGCATGGCTTCGAGGCGGCCGCGCCGCTTGTCGTTGGTCTTCACGACGGTCCACGGGGCGTGCGGCGCGTCCGTGGCGCGGAACATCTCGACCTTCGCGTACGTGTAGGCGTCCCACAGGTCCAGCGAGGCGACATCGGTGGAGGACAGTTTCCACTGGCGCACCGGGTCGACCTGCCGGATCGCGAACCGCGTCCGCTGCTCGGCCCGGGAGACGGAGAACCAGAACTTGATGAGGACGATGCCGTCGTCGGTGATCATCCTCTCGAACAGCGGGGCCTGAGTCAGGAAGTGCTGGTGTTCGTCGGGGGTGCAGAACCCCATCACCGGCTCGACGCCCGCGCGGTTGTACCAGGAGCGGTCGAAGAAGACGATCTCGCCCGCCGACGGCAGCTGGGCGACGTACCGCTGGAAGTACCACTGGCCCGCCTCGCGCTCGGTGGGCTTGTCCAGCGCCACCGTCCGGGCGCCACGTGGGTTCAGGCGCTCGGTGAACCGTTTGATCGTGCCGCCCTTCCCCGCCGCGTCACGCCCCTCGCACAGCACCGCGATGCGCAGCCCCTGGTCACGCACCGTCTTCTGCAGCTTGAGCAGTTCGATCTGCAGGATCCGCTTGCGCCGCTCGTACGTCTTGCGGTCCAGCTTCTTCGCGTACGGGTAGTTCTCCTGCCACGTCCGCAGGGGCCGCCCCTGCCGGTCGAGGAGCACCGGGCGCTCCGGACGCGCCTCGTCCACCGAAAGCCCCTGGAGCAGATCGTCGTCGTTCCCACCGGTCGGCACCACTGCGTTGCCCTCTCCCTCGACACCTCACCCGACAGCTTGCCCGCGCGACCGCGACTCGGCACCCGCTCCCGGCCCGGAAACAGCCGCCGGGAATAGCCGGGGGATCTTGATGGTCATCCCTGGTGGAACATCGATGAGCGGGATGTGAGGGAGCCAGATGCCCAAGGCGTACGCATTCACCCGGCACGGGGGTCCCGAGGTCGAGGCCTTCCTCGACCTCGCGATACCGGAGCCGGGCCCCGGGCAGCTGCTCGTCGCGGTGCGCGCGGCCGGCGTGAACCCGATCGACTGGAAGCTGCGGGCGGGCAAGCGCCGCCCTGGGCAGGCACCGCTGGCCGGTCACGAGGTGCTCGGCAGCGAGGTCGCCGGTGTCGTACGGGGCGTGGGTCCCGGCGTCGAGGGGTTCGCGGTCGGCGACCCGGTCTTCGGCAATCCGGTCACCGGCGGCTACGCGGAGTTCACGCTGGTCCCCGCCGACGTCGCCGCCCACAAGCCGGACACGCTCTCCTTCACGGACGCGGCCGCGCTGCCGGTCGCGGGGGCGACCGCGTACGACGGGCTGCGCCAGCTGGACCTGCCCACCGGCGCGACGCTGCTGATCACGGGCGCCGGGGGCGGCGTCGGGGTGGCCGCCGTCCAGATCGCCCGGCACTTCGGGCTGCGGGTGGTGGGCACGGCGAGCGCGGGCAAGAAGGAGTTCGTCGAGACCCTCGGCGCCGTCCACGTGCCGTCCGGCCCCCGGCTCGCCGAGCGCATCCGCGCGTCCGTGCCGGGCGGTCGCATCGACGCCGTCTTCGACCTGGTGGGCGGCGCGGACCTGGCCGAGGTCGCGGAGCTGCTGACCGACCGCGGGAAGCTGATCACGGCGGCGGCCAAGGAGACCGTGGCGGAACTGGGTGGCGCACCGGTGGTGCGGGCCCGCACGTCGGCGGTCCTGGACGAGGTCGCGCTCCTCGCCGTGGCGGGCGTGCTGCGCCCGCAGGTCACGGCGACGTACCCCCTGGACCGTGCGGGCGACGCGCTGCGCGCGGTGGAGGGCCGCCATGCGCGGGGCAAGGTCGTGATCGAGGTCCCGGCATGACGGCGTTGACGGAAGCGGGAGGCGCGGCGGAGGCCGGGGACACATTGCGAGCCCAGGTCACCGTGGAGGCCGGGGACACGTCGGCCGCCGCGCGGCTCCCCCACCCCCTCGACAACCCCGCCTACGCCTCCCTCACCGGCCCGCACGCGCATTTCGGCGAGTGGCGCGGCCGTGTGGTGCGGTATCCGCTCGATGTGTCGCCGTGGCTCGCGCTGCCCGACGACATGGCGGCCGCGGACTGGGCGGATCTGGCCGCGCTCGCCGGGGCCGGGAACGAGGTGCCGCTCCTCGGGACGACGGTGCGCCCGCCCGACGGGTGGGAGCCGACCTTCGACGTGCCCGGCGTGCAGCTCGTGGACGACGGTGTCGCCGCCGCGCCGGACCCCGAGGCGGTGCCGCTCGGCCCCGACGACGTGCCCGAGATGCTCGACCTGGTCGCGCGCACGGAGCCGGGCCCGTTCGAGCCGCGCACCGTCGAGCTCGGCACCTATCTGGGCATACGCCGCGAGGGCGCCCTCGTCGCGATGGCCGGGGAGCGCCTGCACCCGCCGGGCTGGACGGAGATCAGCGCGGTCTGCACCGACCCCGCGCACCGCGGCCAGGGCCTGGGGGCCCGCCTGGTCCTCGCCGTCGCGCACGGCATCAGGGCCCGCGGCGAGACACCGTTCCTGCACACGTCGGCGCAGAACACCACCGCCATCCGCCTCTACGAATCGCTCGGCTTCCGGCTGCGCCGGACGACCTCGTTCCACGGGGCACGCGTGCCCGGGGAGTAGGGCCGGAGCCCGCTCCAGTCGGCTTCATGGAGGGCGGGCGGCAGGATGCGCATCTTCTGCGCGCCGTCCGGGAGGTTCTCGTCCGGTATTTCGACGCCATGGGCGTCCACGCGACCCGAGGCCACTCGGCCAGGGTTTTCGTCGACGCGACGGTCGACTGTTGCCGCACACCGGTGACGGCGCCAATCCACGTCACGGCATTCCCCGTGAGGTGATCCCGTTCGATGGGGAGCGGCGCCTGTCCGTCGTGAATGTCCTGAATCCGGCGTGACGTCAGGTCTATTGATCCGCGTGCGAATTGAGCCGCAACCGCGGAACTTGACCCGGCAGTGGATCCGGGCCGGCTGAACAGCAGGCCCTAGGGACTGTCCGGTGGGTCGCATGACTAATACGCCGCTGTCTCGTTCCGTTCTGTGTGGGACGGGGCGACCTTTCAGATGGCGAGTGGGACCGGCTGGAGCCGCACCTTCCGAAGAGCGTGGGGCGGGGCGGGCGCTGGAGGGACCACCGCATGGTCATCAACGGGATCCTCTTCCGGCAACGGGCCGGGATCCCGTGGCGTGATCTTCCCTCACGGTTCGGGAAGTGGAAGACCTGCTACGACAGGCATCGCAGGTGGTCAGCGGACGGTACGTGGGCGAAGCTACTGAGGGCCGTCCAGGCCGATGCTGACGCGGAGGGCCGGATCGACTGGAGTGTGGTGAGTGTGGACTCCACCGTGTGCCGCGTCCACCAGCAGGCCGCCGGGGCCCGGAGCCGGCCCCCACGGATATCAGGACGGCGCCGTTCTCCCGCCTGGCATCGGGACGATGAGGCGATCGGCCGTTCACGCGGCGGGCTCACCACCAAGATCCATCTGGCGAGCGGCGGAGGCTGCCGACCGCTGGCTGTCCTGATCACACCGGGGCAGTGGGGCGATGCTCCTCAGCTGATTCCGGTCCTGGAGCGCGTCCGCGTCCCGCGACCGGCCGGTGGACACCCGCGGACGCGCCCGGACCACCTCTGCGGGGACAAGGCGTACAGTTCCCGCCGCAACCGGCGCTACCTGCGGCGGCGGCAGATCCGGCACACCATCCCCGAGCGCAGAGACCAGCAAGCCCACCGCCGACGCCGTGGCAGCGCGGGCGGCAGACCCACCGGGTTCGACCGGGAGCGGTACGCACGCAGGAACGAAGTCGAGCGCACCGTGAATGCCCTCAAGGGCTTCCGCGCCGTGGCGACACGGTTCGACAAGCGCGCTTACGTCTTCGAGGGAACGGTCCCGTCGCAGCGATCCGGCTCTGGCTCTGCTCATGATGGGGCTCCACCGCCATGGCCCGCCGGACAGTCCCTGGTCCCTCTTGATCAATCAGTAGGCGAAACGTAGCGTGATGAACCGATAACCCATTGCTGATAGGGGAGGGCCATCCATGGGCTACCTGCGTAAGAACAGCTTCATGATCTTCTTGGACGAGGACGCGCCCCCGCCGGCGAAGGAGCTGGACCCGCAGCAGATCGCGGAGATCGAAGCCGCGCACCAGGAATGGAAGAAGGAGCGCATCGAGGCGCTGATCCTGAAGAGGCTGGCGATCACCGCGCCCCGGGACTCCCCTTCGCCGGAAGGCATCACCGACAGCATGATGCTGCTGGACCGACGCGCCAGCGACTCTTTCGACCAGGAGATCATCGAGGCGATGGTGGCGGGGGAGGAGGCCCTCAAGGAGTTGGAAGCCAGGAGGGCCGCCAAGGCGAAGGCGGAGGAGGAGGCCCTCAAGGAGGCGGAAGCCAGCCGGGCCGCCAAGACGAAGGCGGAGGAGGAGGCCCTCAAGGAGAGGGCGGCCGGTCCCGAGGGGCAGACCCTGCGGTGGATCGTCCAGCGCGTCCAGGGCGCCGGTGGCGACGAGGCGGCGTTCAAGGACTTCGTGGCCGGCGACCACGAGATGAAGGACTCCCGCAACGAGCGTCTGCGTGATTTCGCTTGGAAGGTCTTCGAGATCGATACCTCCAAGGCCGACTTCTCGGGCGACCGGTACGTCCCGCACCGTTCCTCCGAGACCACTGTGCGGTTCAGGAGTGGCAGCGACACCCAGGTCGGCATCGAGGCCAGGAGCTACAGCAAGACGGTTGACGGCAAGCAAGTCGCCATGACCCAGACCGAGACGCTCCACTCCCAGGGCCCGGCACTGTGGGTGAAGGTCGCCGACGGCGCGTGGGCCAAGGACGGCAACTGGGGCGGCTACCTGCAAGTCACCTGCGCCACCGCAAAAGGCAAGTGGATCGATTCCAGCGACGGCTGGGTGACCCCCGTCTCCTCCAAGGCCGACAAGGTCACCTTCTACGACATGGGTAACTACTACGAGATCTGGCAGAAGGACCGCGAGACCGGTAAGCCCCTGACCATCCAGGACGGCTTGCTGCGCTTCGTCCACGGCGCCACCCCCGGTAAGTTCAACCTCCAGGACTCCACCTGGGACTGACCGGCCCCAGCTACACCGCAGCACCCCCGGCAGGCAGTCCCGGGGGTGCTGCGGTCATTTCCATCAAGTCATCTGATCGCTGGTGGATGTGGGTCGTCGACTGACGCCCAGTGCAGACAGCACGACCCATCGGACACCCCCTAATGAGTCGACAGGCGCCAACCGAGATGTTGCCGGTCCAGCAAACCTATGCCCGACATCTTTCATCGCTCTACCGACGACACCCTTCAGGGTTGCCATGGCCTGCTCGCCGAGGCAGCGGATCTTGGCGTGACTGCTGTTGTGCCGACGCTTCCCTTGCTTGACCCGGCGGCCCCAGAACGGGACCCGTATTGTCCTGCCCGCCCCTTGGTGCGCCTTGTCTGCCCAGCACTTGAGCCCCGCATCGGCGAGCTCGTCGATGACCGCGCGCTGCCGGGCGGCCGTCATATCGTGGTCGATCCGGGCAGTACTGGCGCCTGCTGCGAAAGCTCCGCTGCAGCACCAACCGGATCACCGACATCGTGAAGGCCGTCGTCGCCCTCCAGCACGCCTTAAGTTGATGTTGAAATACGCTCACGGCCAACGGCGGCATGACCAGGTCTGCGCGGAAAAGTCCGACCGTCGGTCTGTTGTGACCGCTGCTGTGCGCATACGGGCGTTTCCGCGCTCTCGGTCATGGAGGCCGGCGTGAGCGAGCAGAATGGTCTCCCTCGTCCAGGAGGCGAGACCGGCTGAGGAGGGCAAGCTCATGACGGCGCGGGAGCCCGGCAAGGACAACGAGGTTGTGCGGGTGGGGAATCTGCCCGGGCGTTGGACCGGGCTGGTCGGCCGTCGCAGCGAACTGGCCGACATGCAAAGGCTGTTCCACGGGGAACGGCTCGTGACACTGACGGGCGTCGCTGGCGTGGGCAAGTCCCGGCTGGCGCTGGAGGCCGCGGTCGAACTGCAGCCGTCGTTCCGGGACGGGGCATGGTGGGTGGAACTGTCACCGCTGAGCCAGGGTTCGGTCCTGGACCTGACGATCGCCGAGGCTCTGCCGCTGGCCGATATGTCCAACCGGCCGATGATCGACGTGCTCGCTGATTACATGTTCGGGCAAGAACTGCTCCTCGTCCTGGACACCTGCGAGCACCTGGCCGACGCCTGTGCGCTGACGGCCCAGAAACTCCTGGACGCCGCGCCAGGACTGCGCATCCTGGCCACCAGCCGCCGCCCGCTGGGCGTGCCCGTCGAGCGGGTGCTGACGGTCGACCCCATGCCGGTCCCCGATCCCGACGACCCCGAGGCGGCCGGGAACGACGCCATGGTGCTGCTGGCCGAGCGGGCCAGCGCCGTGGTGCCAGGGTTTGCGGTCACCAAGGATAACCAGCCCGACATGGTGCGCCTGTGCCGACGCCTGGAGGGACTGCCGCTCGCGATCGAGCTGGCCGCCGCGCGACTGCGCGAACTCTCGCCCGCCGAGCTGGCCACCGGCCTCGACGACCGCCTGGCCGTGCTGGAAACGAAAGAGGCGGCGTACACCGTCCTTCCGCCCTGGCACCAGGCACTGCGCACGGCAATCGGCTGGAGCAATGAACTGTGCACACCGCAACAGCGGCTGTTGTGGGCACGGACCTCGGTGTTCGCCGGCACCTTCGAGGTCGAAGCGGTACGCCGGGTGTGCGCCGACGACCTGCTCCCCGACAAGGCGATCCCGGCTCTCCTCAGCGCGCTCGCCGACGCCTCGATCCTGTCCTGGGTGCCCACCGGGGGCAGCGACCGCTACCGGATGCTGGACACCATCCGCGAGTACGGGGCCCACTGGCTGCGCGGCCTCGGCGAGGAGGACGCGCTGCGCCGCCGCCACCTCGACCACTACCTGGACCTGGCCCGCCGGGGCGACGCCGTCTGGATCGGCCCCGACCAGTTCGCCTGGTTCGACCGGATGACCGCCGAGCGTGACAACATCCGCACCGCGATGGAATACAGCCTGGTCGAGGCCGAGGGCCACACCGAGCACCACACCGCGTTGGACCTGGCTGGTGCACTGTGGTTCTTCTGGTACGCCTGCGGGTTCCTCAAGGAGGGCCGGCTCTACCTGGACCGGGCCCTGGCCGCCGACACCGCGCCCTCCTGGGCGCGGGCCAAGGCCCTGTACGCTAACGGCCAGTCCCTGTTCCTTCTGGGCGATCTGCCCGCCCTCGAAGAGTGCGCCGCCGAGGGCACCGCGCTGGCCGCCCGTCTCGGCGACACCGAAGGCAGGTACACGGCGCTCAACGGCCTCCGGCTGGCGACGCTCCACGGTGACCCGGACCGGGTGGTCACCCTCGCCGAAGACATGCTGGCCACGGACTGGCGCGAGAAGCCGCTGACCTATCCCCCCTTGGCGGCCCTGGTGATCGGCGCCCATGCGTATGCCACCACGGGACGCCCTGAGAAGGCCATTGTCTGGCTGGACGAAGTGAGCGTCGTCTGCGCACGCCACGGCGAGAGTTTCATGCGGGCCTGGGGCGACACCGTCCATGCCATGGCCGAGCTGGCCCGCGGCCGTTACCGGGCCGCGCAGGAGCACGCCCGAGCCGCCGTGCGCGTCAACCGCCGGATGCGCGCTGACGTGGGTACCGGCATTGCCCTCGAGGCGCTGGCCCGGGCCGTCGCCGCCACAGGCCAGTACCCGGACGCCGCCTGGTTGCTCGGCCTGACCACGCACCTGTGGAAGACACTCGGCCAACCACAGGCCGGCGTCCCCACTGTGGTGGCCGCCCGCCAAGTGTGCGAACAGCAGACCCGTACAGCCCTCGGCGACAACGCCTACCAACGCGCCTTCGACGCCGGCTACACCATCGACCTGAACACCGGCATCACCCACGCCCTCGCCGCGACGCCGCCTCATCACGGTCCGAGCGCCTCTTAGTGATCAGTTCAGAATGAGGTCCGGCGCGGCCGACGGTTCGACGAGGCCGGCGTGGTCGAGGAGCATCCGCATGCCGACGATGATCGACGTCCCCTGGACCAGTACCGCGTCGTCAGCGGCGACGAACCGTTGTTGGCGCTACGAGTGTGTCAGCGCCGGTGCGCCCAGCGGCTGGACGCAGATCACCTCGACCTCGGGAGCCAGGTCCTTCACCGCATGCCCCACGCCGGTGGCCAGCGCCCCGCCGCTGAGAGCGATGCGTGAGCCGAGCGGGATGAGCCACAAGGACGCGGTGGCCCTGGTGCAGCGACTCTTGGAGGCGGACGGCACCGACGAGGAGGCGGAGAGCCGGTTGGAGGACGCGCTCGACCGGGCTCTGGGCTGTCCGGCGGGGTACGTCACCGACCTGATCTTCTGGCCCGCCGGGCGGGAGCTGTCGGCCACCGAGGTCGTCGAGCGGGCCCTGGCCTACCGCCCGATCGCACTGCGAGGAACCGGCGGCCCCCGGCCGGCCGAGGAGCAACGAGCTGGCGCCCGCTCCAGGGGCAGCAGTGCCGCGCCCTGTCCAAAGCATGGCTTATGAGTCCATAAATTGATGCAAGGTAGTGGAAACTTTGACAACCGCGAAAGATTAGGGGACGCCATCCCATAGCGACAGATTTGGTTTTCCCTTGAAGTACATGCGTATGGCAGCCCTGGCTGCCGTCTCGATGGCCACCCCGACGCTCTTGGCCGCTGCACCCGCGGCGGCGGCAGAGGTCAGCCCGCCGGCCCTCTCCATACCGGAGCCCGCTCCGGAGCCCGGGAGCCCGGAGCTCCCGACAGGGCAAGGAGAGCCGTCAGCCGGTGATCCGGCCAGCTCCGGTGCCGCGGCATCGCCGCAGGCCGCTGCGGCACCCGAGGCAAGAACCAGCCCGGCGGCGCCCCCGGCCGGAGTTCCTGCCGAGCCGACGCCGGGCGCTGCCGCGTCGGTACCGACCGGCGCCCCCACCACGCAGCCCGAAGCCCCTGGCACCGTGGACACGGCCGCAGGAGAGGAGACGGGCAGCGGAACCCGGCCGTCCTCCCCCGCCACCACCCCGAACGGCACCATCGAGCCGACCGGGACCGCCGAGTCCGTCACCTCGGCCCAGCCTGCCGCCGGGCCGGCCCGGGAATCCGAAGAAGGCCCGGCCGGTGCGGCGGAGTTGGACGAGGCGGCACTGAGCACTACGCTGCACGGCCTGCCCAGCAAGGTCGTGCCCGGCTCCGGCTGGAAGAATTTCACCTTCCGCGCCATCAATTCCTCTGCCAAGGCGATCAAGACGGTCGACGTCTACGCCCTGCTGGCGGCCTTCGGCCACAATAATCGCGACAGGTGGCACCTGCTGACCCTGCAGTGGTACGACGAGGACGCATGTGTCTGGAAGACGGTCGACCCCAACATCGGCCACCTCACCACGCTCGCCGGGTTGGCGCCCGGTGAGCACACCGACATCACGTTGCGAATGAAGGTCGGCGTCGGCACGCCGGTAGGCGTCGGCTACGCCTCGGCGCTCGGCGGATACCTCGACGAGGACGACACCCTCATCATGTCGGATGCGATGCCCTACGACTTCGACATCGTGGTCGAGAAGAGCGAGCCGCCGGCCACGGGCGAGCTCGGCAGCAAGCCGCAGGACCCCGGCAACAAGCCTGCTTCGCAGGGCGACTTGCCAGAGGTTTCGGCCACCGACACGGGAGGCACCGTCGGCCGGGCCGACTCGGGTGCCACCTTGACCGAGACCGGCAGCGACGCCGACTCGGGCGCCACGTTGGCCGCGACCGGCAGCACCGCCGGCTCCGGCTGGATGCTCGGGGCTGGCGGTGCCTCGATCGCCCTGGGCGCGGCGCTGGCCGCCGCCGCCCACAGCCGTCGCCGTCACACCGCCTGAGCGACGGCCGACGTGGGCGGGCCACCGGGAGGAAACGGCTCGCGGCCGGAGCCTCCCGGCGGCGGACCTTGGACGGCCCTGGCCCTCGGATGGCCGACGCACCGTGCCTGAGGGCGGCATTGGTTGCTGGTACGGGGGTTGGGGGTGTGGCCCAGCACGGGCCCGGCTCGTACTACCGCCGAGCAGGACACGGAAGGCCGGATCGTGGAGCAGGAATCTTGGATGAAGGATTGAGTGAATGTTCGACCGGTGGGGTGTGTGGGATGTGCTTCCGGACAGCGGGCGGCGGCGATGGTTGCTGGAACCGTTCGAGGGGGTGGGTCCGCTGCGTTTCGGGATGCGGCCAGAGGAGGTCACCGCAGCGCTGGGTGCCCTCGTACGGAACCCCCAGCGCCACACGCGTGCGGCTCTCTCGCGAGATCGGTACAGCACGGTCAAGGGAGAGTGCTGGGGGCTGGGGCTGACGTTCTACTACGGTCGGGAGGAGCGGCTGCGCGGGATATCGGTCGACGCCCTGAAGGGCCCTCAGGTCTACGCGGACGGCGTCGCGCTGGTCGGCCGGACGCCCTCGGAGCTCGAGCAGTGGATTGTCGACCGTGCCGGGATCCGCGAGCCCTTCTCCGAGCTGTTTTATGCGAACCTCGGTGAACCCGGATCACGGAGCCTGGGCGTAGTGATCGGCGTCCAGAGATCGGGGGACCACCTGCTCACCCGACCGGTGTTCCTCCCCGCGGAGGCCATGGACGCACCGGTGAGCTTCCTGCCTCCTGAGGCGTGGACAACCCACTGACCAGAACCCATCCTTGCCCCCTGCCGAGGTGCCGACGCAGCTGTGTGACAGAGGCGTGAGCGCGGCGTGTCTACGAAGAGCCCGGGGCGTACGGAGTCCTCCCCCAGGGGATGTACGAGATCAAGAGAGGTTCAAAGGTCCCGCCACATGCCAACCCGAACGAGGCGAACACCGACCAGTCACGCGACCTATCGGACAGGCCCTAGATGTATTGGCCCGCAGGGTTGTTGACGCGGGTGATGGGTGGGTGGCCGCCGAGTGCGGTGTGGCAGCGGTGGTGGTTGTAGGTGTGCAGGAAGTCTGCCAGGGCCGCTGTCCGCTCGTCGTTTGAGGTGTAGGGCCTCAGGTAGGCCCATTCGTCGAGCAGGGTGCGGTTGAAGCGTTCGACCTTGCCGTTGGTCTGGGGCCGGTAGGCGCGGGTGAGTGTGCCCCTCGCGTCGAGGTCGGCCAGGGCCTGCTGCCAGGCGAGGCTCTTGCGGTAGGGCCAGGCGTTGTCGGTCAGGACCCGCTCGATGCGGTCGATGCCGTGTGCGGTGAAGAAGGCTGCGGCCCGGCGCAGGAAGGCGGCGCAGGTGGCGGCCT
>NZ_LIPN01000550.1 GCF_001418325.1 Streptomyces atriruber
TCCCCCAGGAGCCCCACGCCCCACACCACGGAGAACGTGCGCTCCAGCCGCGAGAACCGGCCCCGCGCCGCGCTGAGCCGCTCCCAGGACGCGATCCGCGCCGCGTTCCCCTTGGTCACCCACGGCTTGAGGGCGGCGGTCATCAGCGGCCGCCCCGCGGCCACCGACACGAGCACCGCGAGCCCGATCGTCCCGGTGATCCCGCTGTCCTTGGCCAGCATGAGCCGCGGGTCACCGGAGACGAGACTCAGCAGCAGCCCCACGACGTTGGCGGTCAGGATGAGCGCCGCGAGCCCGTTGACCCGCCGCTCCTTGACCAGGCCCCACACCGTCCGCGCGGCCGGCACCACGCTGCTCCAGGCCAGCGCGGCCATGGTGCCCATCCCGAACCCCTTGCTGAGCAGGTAGTACGAGGCGGTGGGCACCAGCGCGTCGAGCACCAGCGGCTTCAGGGACTCGCGACGGGCCTTGCGCACGTCGGCGGCGTCGGCCGTGGCGGCGGGCTGGACCTCGACGAGGGTGTCGGTGGCGAGCTGGCTCATGGTCGGTTCCTCCGTCGGGCTGCTGTGTACGTCCGGCTTCACTTCCTCCGCGACCACCTCAGCTTCGCCTCCGGGGCCTGCCCGCCGACAGAAACGATCGTCCGGACCTGGCGGTGACAAATGTCAGCCCCACCACCCGGCCGACGTCATACCAGCAGGTCGACCAAGTCCCGCAGGTCACCGAAGAGTTGATCGGCCCCCACGAGCCGCTCGGCGGGCGTCANNCGCCGAGCGGGCTGTCCTCCACCACGACACACTTCTCGGGCGGCACCCCCATGCGCTCGGCGGCGTGCAGGAAGAGATCGGGCGCAGGCTTGCCCCGCCCCACGTCCTGCGAGCTGAAGATCCGGCCTTCTCCGAACCACTTGTCGAGCCCGGTCTTCCGATGCCCGACCCGGATCCGCTCATGGCTCCCGGAAGAAGCCAGGCAGTAGGCCACCCCGTCCCCGGCCAACTTCTCCAGCACTTCCACGGCCCCGTCCATGGGCCGCAGCTCCCGCTCGAAGGCGGCGAACACCCGCTCATGCAATACGTCGTCGAAATCCGCGGGAAGCCGCTGCCCGGTCCGCTCGAGAACGAGATCGTGTACGCGGTGCACGGCGGCCCCCATGTAGTCGCGCAGGGAGTCCTCGTACGAGGTGGGGTGCCCGAGCTCGGTCAGATAGCCGGCCAGGATCGTGTTGGAAATCGGCTCGCTGTCCACCAGAACGCCGTCATTGTCAAAGATGACCAGGTCGTATCGCATATCCCGACCCTAATTGGTCCGAAACGCAGAAAACCCCCGCACC
>NZ_LIPN01000551.1 GCF_001418325.1 Streptomyces atriruber
CAGGTCCCGCCCCCGCCCCCCAGCGGCGGCGGCAAGAAGACCAGCCTCATCATCGCCGCCGTCGCCGTGGTCGCCGCCGCCGCGGTCGGCGGCTACTTCGTCTTCGCGGGCGACGACGACGAAAAGGGCGGCAAGAACGGCGGCTCCTCGAACGTGGCGGGCGGCGGCATCAAGGACGACGGCCCGCACACGCTGACGACGCCCGCCACGATCCTCAGCGAGTACGACAAGAGCGACGACTCGGGCGGCGGCTTCAACTCCAGCGACCTGGCGGCCGCCGAGAAGGCCGGCGTGAAGGATCCGCAGGACGTCGACGCCGCCTACGAGTCGGGGGACGAGAGCAATCCCCTGTCGCAGAAGGCCATCCAGTTCATGGGCGTCTACGGCGACATCAAGGACCCGGGCAAGGTCGTCGACAGCATGTTCGCCAAGGTCAAGCAGGACTCCCAGAAGGACAGCACGGACACGGGCGAACTCGTGGGCAGCCCGAAGGACTTCAGCACGGGCGACGCCGTCCTCAAGTGCCAGGAGTCCGTCATCAAGAACGACAGCGGCGGCAGCGGCCCGTCCTCGGGCCCCAAGGAGATCCGCATGCCGGTCTGCATCTGGGGCGACCACAGCACCGTCGCCGTCGTGGTGCCCGTCGAGGTCGCGAACGCCATGGCGGGCAAGGTCTCGCTCAGCGACGCCTCGGCCACCACGCTCCGGGTCCGCAAGGAGGTCCGCGTCAAGTCCTGACGCACCGCCGCACCACCGCACCACCAACGAGGGGAACCCAGAAGTGAGCTACAACCAGCCCGGTCCGTACGGCGGACCGCCACCCCAGCAGCCCGGGCCGTACGGCCAGCAGCCGCAGGGTGTCCCGCCGCAGCAGCCCTACGGCCAGCCCGCCCAGCCCTACGGCTACGGCCAGCCGCAGCAGCCCGGCCCCTACGGGCAGCCGCCCCAGGGCGTCCCGCCGCAGCAGCCCTACGGCCAGTACCCCGGCCCCCCGCCGAGCGGCGGCAAGAAGAAGACCGGGCTGGTCATCGGTGCCGTGGTGGTCGTGGCGGCGGCCGCGGTCGGCGGGTACCTCCTCTTCGCCAAGGGCGACGGCGGCTCGTCCGTCGCCGACGACGGCAAGACGTACAAGCTGGAGACTCCCGCGACCGTGCTGGGCGGCTCGTACAAGAAGGCGGAGTCGGCCGGCGGTGGCGGCGGCATGTCCTCCGGTGACCTCAAGGACCTGGAGAGCCAGGGCGTCAGCAACCCGACGGACGTCAACGGCCAGTACACCAACGGCACCAGCACCAGCCAGAAGACCCTCAACTTCTCCGGCGTGTACGGAAAGGTCGAGGACCCCGAGAAGGTCGTCGACGCGATGTTCGCCGAGATGAAGAGGAAGTCCACGAAGGAGCCCGGGAGCATCACCCTCATCGGCAGCCCCCAGGAGTTCACCCCCGCCGGCTTCGACAACGGCGTCATGAAGTGCCAGAAGGCCGAGTTCCGGATCGGCGCCCCCGACGAGGCCGAGACGGACGACGGCATCCCGAACACCTTCGAGACCCCGCTGTGCATCTGGGGCGACCACAGCACGGTCGCCTCCGTCGGCCACTCCGACGCGAGTGCCACCGCCAGCGGCGAGAAGATCTCCCTGGACACGGTCGCGGGCCTGGCCGCCAAGCTCCGCGCCGACGTGCGCGTAGAGGCCAAGTAGCGCCCTACGGCACGCACTTGCGCCGTACGGACCCAAGCCGAAGGGGGCGCCCCGCGATCACTCGCGGGGCGCCCCCTTCGGCGTAGCGCAAACAGCTGCCGCTTATGCGGACTTCTGCTCCCCGGCGCCCGGACCGCGCGCGTCGCGCGGCACCAGCGTCGGGTTCACGTTCGAGCGAACGACGTCCGCCGTGATGACGACACGGGCCACGTCCTTGCGGGACGGCACCTCGTACATCACCGACTGCAGGACCTCTTCCATGATGGCGCGGAGCCCGCGGGCCCCGGTCTGCCGCAGGATCGCCTGGTCCGCGATGGCCTCAAGGGCCTCACGCTCGAACTCCAGCTCCACGCCGTCGAGTTCGAACAGGCGCTGGTACTGCTTCACCAGCGCGTTGCGCGGCTCGACGAGGATCTGGAGCAGCGCCTCGCGGTCGAGGTTGTGGACCGAGGTGATCACGGGGAGGCGGCCGATGAACTCGGGGATCATCCCGAACTTCACCAGGTCCTCCGGCATGATGTCCTCGAACTGGTCCTTCTCCTCCATCTCGCGCTTGGAGCGGATGGTGGCGCCGAAGCCGATGCCCTTCGCGCCCGCCCTCGACTCGATGATCTTCTCGAGGCCGGCGAAGGCGCCGCCCACGATGAAGAGCACGTTCGTCGTGTCGATCTGGATGAACTCCTGGTGCGGGTGCTTGCGGCCGCCCTGCGGGGGCACCGACGCCGTCGTGCCCTCCAGGATCTTGAGCAGCGCCTGCTGGACGCCCTCGCCGCTGACATCGCGCGTGATCGACGGGTTCTCGCTCTTGCGGGCCACCTTGTCGATCTCGTCGATGTAGATGATCCCGGTCTCGGCCTTCTTGACGTCGTAGTCGGCCGCCTGGATCAGCTTCAGCAGGATGTTCTCGACGTCCTCGCCGACATAACCCGCCTCCGTGAGCGCCGTCGCGTCCGCGATGGCGAACGGAACGTTCAGCATGCGGGCGAGCGTCTGCGCGAGGAGCGTCTTGCCGGAGCCGGTCGGGCCGAGCAGCAGGATGTTGGACTTCGCGAGTTCGATCGCGTCGTCACGGCCCTGCGCGCCGCCGTTCTCTCCTGCCTGGACCCGCTTGTAGTGGTTGTACACCGCTACCGAGAGGGCCTTCTTCGCGGGCTCCTGGCCCACGACGTAGCCCTCAAGGAATTCGTAGATCTCGCGAGGCTTGGGGAGTTCCTCCCAGCGCACCTCGCTCGTCTCCGCGAGCTCTTCCTCGATGATCTCGTTACAGAGGTCGATGCACTCATCGCAGATGTACACACCGGGGCCTGCGATGAGCTTCTTGACCTGCTTCTGACTCTTTCCGCAGAACGAGCACTTGAGCAGATCGCCGCCGTCACCGATGCGTGCCACGAGGTGCTTCCCCTTCGCCTGGGAGACGCCACGTTCAGCGGCTCCTGGTGCCTCATATCCGACGGTACCTTGCCGGGCCCCCCGTTCGGGCCCCCCTTGGCACGGTTCGCTTCGACGTGGGTCGTGCGCAAAACGTGCCAAGGAGCGGCAGATGCTACAGCTCTTCGTCAGGCGACCGAGGAATTGTTCATCTTCCGGGTGGAGATGATCTGGTCGACCAGGCCGTAGGAGAGCGCGTCCTCGGCCGTGAGGATCTTGTCGCGCTCGATGTCGTCGCGGATCTTCTCGATCGGCGTCGTGGAGTGCTTGGCCAGCATCTCCTCCAGCTGCGAGCGCATCCGGAGGATCTCGTTGGCGGCGATCTCCAGGTCGGAGACCTGGCCGCGGCCGGTCTCGCTGTAGGGCTGGTGGATCAGCACGCGGGCGTTCGGCAGCGCCATGCGCTTGCCCGGCGTACCCGCCGCGAGGAGCACGGCGGCGGCCGAGGCGGCCTGACCCATGCAGACGGTCTGCACGTCGGGCTTCACGAACTGCATCGTGTCGTAGATGGCCGTGAGGGCCGTGAACGAGCCGCCCGGGCTGTTGATGTAGATGGAGATGTCGCGGTCCGGGTCCATCGACTCCAGGCACAGCAGCTGCGCCATGACGTCGTTGGCGGAGGCGTCGTCGATCTGCACGCCGAGGAAGATCACGCGCTCCTCGAAGAGCTTCGCGTACGGGTCGTACTCACGCACGCCCTGCGAGGTGCGCTCGACGAAGCGCGGGATCACGTAACGCGACTCGGCGGTGGCGCCGGTGAACTCGGCCTGGCCGCTCTCGGCCAGCGCACGGTCGTAGAGGCCGCGACCGGGGAAGTTGTTCATCTCTGGGTCTCCTGAGAAGCGAGGGGCTTAGGTGTCGGCTTCGGGGCGCTGAGCACGGGGCTCAGGCTCCGGTGCCGCCCCCGCCCGGCATGCCGGCGGCGCTGGACATGATGTCGTCGATGAGGCCGTACTCCTTGGCCTCCTGCGGGTCGAACCAGCGGTCGCGGTCCGAGTCGCGCGTGACCTGCTCGACGGTCTGGCCGGTGTGGAACGCCGTGAGCTCGGCCATCTTCTTCTTGGTCAGCAGCAGCCGCTCGGCGTGGATCTTGATGTCCGACGCGGAGCCCGCGAGGCCCGCGGACGGCTGGTGGATCAGGATCTCGGCGTTCGGCAGCGCGAAGCGCTTGCCGGGCGTGCCCGCGCTGAGCAGGAACTGGCCCATGGAGGCGGCCATGCCCATCGCGATCGTCACCACGTCGTTCTTGATGTACTGCATGGTGTCGTAGATCGCCATGCCGGCCGTGATCGAGCCGCCGGGGCTGTTGATGTAGAGGTAGATGTCCTTGTCCGGATCGGAGGCAAGGAGCAGCAGCTGTGCGGTGATCTTGTTGGCAATGTCGTCGTCGACCGGCTGGCCGAGGAAGATGATCCGCTCGCCGAGCAGCCGGTTGTAGACCTGGTCGCCGAGGCCACCACCGATGGAGGGGTCGCCGGCGGCGGAGGGCATCAGATTCGTCACGTATCCACCTGCTCGTCTTACGACGGCGCCGGGCCGTCTCACGTCTTCAGCTGGGGCCTGGGGCACCCGCGTGCTCGCCGCTCCGGGGCGGCTCCGGGGACTCCCCTGCCCTCGTATTCATGGACCCTAACGCGCGGGGTCCCTCCGAGAATCCCGGAGACGGAACTGTTCGCTGTGAGCGCAGGTTCTGGCGGGGGCGCCTCGAACGGTGCCGGTCGTGCCCCGTAAGGGGCGCGGGGAACTGCGCGAGCAACCCCCCACAGGCCGCACCCGCCATGGTTCCTGCCGCGGCAGACGCGGCTGCGGCCCCGCTGGGGCTGAGCGCGCAGTTCCCCGCGCCCCTGAACGGCACCGGGGCCCCCGGGACCGCTAAGTCCTGGGAGCCCCGGTGTACGTTCAGCCGAGCGGCAGCGCTCAGGCCTCGGTCTTCTCCTCGGCGGAGTCGGAGGTCGCCTCGACGGTCTCGGCCGTCTCGTCCTCGTCGTCCTCGAGGTCGACGACCTCACCGTTCGTGTCCTTGACCGTGGCGGCCTCGACGACGACCGCGAGGGCCTTGCCGCGGGCGACCTCGCCGACCAGCATCGGGACCTGGCCGCCCTCGACGACGGCCTGGGCGAACTGGTCCGGGGACATGTTGGAGGACTGCGCGCGACGCATGAGGTGCTCGGTGAGCTCCTCCTGGTTCACGTTCAGCTTCTCCTTGTTGACGAGCTCGTCCAGGACGAACTGCGTCTTGATGCCCTTCTCGGCCTGCTCCTTGGTCTCGGCGTCGAACTCCTCGCGGGACTTGCCCTGGATCTCCAGGTACTTGTCCAGGTCGAGGCCCATCTGGCCGAGCTGGTGGTGCTCGAGGTTGTGCGTGCGGGTCTGGATCTCGTCCGCGAGGAGCTTCTCGGGGACGGGGACCTCGACCAGCTCGAGCAGCTTCTCCAGGACGCGCTCCTGGGCCTGCGTCGCCTGGTCGTACTGCTTCATGTTCTCGAGGCGCTTGCGGCTGTCGGCCTTCAGCTCGTCGAGGGTGTCGAACTCGGAGGCGAGCTGCGCGAAGTCGTCGTCCAGGGACGGGAGTTCACGGGCGGCGACCTGGGTGACCTTGACGGTGACCTCGGCCTCCTTGCCCTGCGCCGAGCCGCCCTTGAGCTCGGAGGTGAAGGTGGCCTCGCCACCGGCCTCCAGGCCCTTCACGGCGTCGTCGATGCCCTCGAGGAGCTCGCCGGAGCCGATCGTGTACGAGACGCCGGACGCGACGCCGTCCTCCAGGACCTCGCCGTCGACCTTGGCCTCGAGGTCGATCGTCACGACGTCGCCGTCCTCGGCGGCACGCTCGACCGGGGACGTGGAGGCGAAGCGCTCGCGCAGCTCCTCGACGGCCTTGTCGACGTCCTCGTCGCTGACCTCGATCGCGTCGACCTCGACCTCGATGCCGGAGTAGTCCGGGATCTCGATGGCGGGGCGGACGTCGACCTCGGCGGTGAAGTTGAGGGTCTCGTTGTCCTTCAGCTCGGTGATGTCCACCTCGGGCTGGCCCAGGACGTTGAGCTCGGCCTCGTTGACGGCCTCGGTGTAGAACTTCGGGAGCGCGTCGTTGACGGCCTCTTCGAGGACGGCGCCGCGGCCGAACCGCTGGTCGATGACGCGGGCCGGGATCTTGCCCTTGCGGAAGCCCTTCACCGTGACCTGCTGGTTGATCTTCTTGTAGGCCGCGTCGAGGCTGTCCTTGAGCTCCTCGAAGGGCACCTCAACAGTGAGCCGAACCCGGGTCGGGTTCAGGGTCTCCACGGCGCTCTTCACGGTTCGGTCTCCTTGGGGCTGACTTCTTGGGATTCTGCCCGGCTCAGAGACACACGGGCACACAGCTTGCATAGTAACGGCAAGCGGGAGCCGACCGACAATGCGATCTTGGACTGGATCCCGAGAAGGGGGACAGCGCGGTTCCCGGAAGGGGAAAAAGGTGGTCGGGGTGGCGGGATTTGAACCCACGGCCTTCCGCTCCCAAAGCGGACGCGCTACCAAGCTGCGCCACACCCCGTCGGTGCGACACGTAGGGTACATGCCCGCAGGCAGTGCGGCTCCCCGTTAAACGGGGCCGGATCAGGGGGGCACGTGCGGCGAGGGACCGGGACCCGCTAGGATGCCTGTCGTGCCGCGGCTTCCGCTCGTGGCGCGATCTGTGCGGGCGTAGCTCAATGGTAGAGCCCTAGTCTTCCAAACTAGCTACGCGGGTTCGATTCCCGTCGCCCGCTCTCCTACAGAAACCCCAGGCCGGAGACGGCCTGGGGTTTCTGCGTTGCTGTTCCGAGGGTGGCGCCCCGCGGCGGCGTTCAGGCGTGGCGCGTGTCGACGGTGTACACGGAGCGTGTGCCGTACGGGACGTAGAGCGCGTCTCCCACCAGCGTGAGCCGGGCGCCCTCGTCGCCCATCCAGGGCGTGCCGACGCCCCGTCCGGGCCGGGTCCACGCCACGTCGCCCGTCCTGCCGTCCAGCGCGGCCAGGCGGCCGCTGGGCGAGGCGACGAAGACGTGGGTGGCGGAGGCGATCGGGCGGCCGGGGAACTCGACGGTGGAGTTGCGGTTCCAGGTCTGGCGGCCGGTGCGGGGGTCGACGGCGCGGACGCTGCCGTTGGCCAGCGTGAAGTAGAGCGTGCCCCGGCTGAGCGTGAGGGACGCGGCCCCCGGCTGGGTGCGGGCCAGTTCGATCGTGTGCCGGGTGTGGCTGCCGCTCGCGGTGACGGCGACGATGCTGCGGTACGTGGCGCCGGAGGTGTCGGCGAGCAGGAGCCGTCCGCCGCTCTGGCCGACGAGGGTGAGGGCGCCGCGCACGGTGACCGTCCAGGCGGGCTCGCCGGTGGCGGGGTCGAGGCGGGAGACGCGGGTGCCCGCCTTGCCCGCGGAGCAGACCAGATAGCCCTTCCCCGCGGCCTCCCGCAGCCAGCACTCCTCCTTGGGCAGCGGCCGCTTCCAGCGCGGGTCGCCGTCCTCGGGGTCCAGCAGGGCGTACGACCCGCCCTCGGTGCCGAGGACGGTGAGGACGCCGTCCTGCGTGGCTGCGGCGGTGCTGTTGTCCGGGGTCAGGTCGGGCGACATGGCGCCGGTGCCGCGCTGGGTGGGCGTGGTCCACAGGACGTCGCCGGTCCTGGCGTCGACGGCCTCGATCGCGTACCTCTCGTACGATTCGCCGCTACCGCCGTCCGGGACGGTCTGGTCGTTGCGGTAGACGTAGACGCGGTCGCCGGCGGCGCCGATGACGTCGCCCTCCATGCTGCTGGTGTCGTCGGGAACGGAATCGACGGGCAGCCCCCATTCCCGCTCTCCCGTGGCGAGGGAGAAGCGGACGGCCTTGACGTCGTCCCCGGCGCAGATCAGGCCCCCGCGAGCGGCGGCACAGCGTGTGAAGGGGCCGGAGGGAGAGGGGTCCTCGCCCTTGCCGCTGGTGGTGGCGTCCTTGGCCGTCCAGCTCCGCCAGCCCGCAGGCAGTTGGCTCGCCACCCGGTCGTCGTCGCGGGCGAGCCGTACGACGACGCCCGTCCCGACCAGCGCGAGCAGCAACCCGCCCACCGCGGCCGCCAGCAGGAGTCTGCGGCGGCGGCGCGGGCGCGGCG
>NZ_LIPN01000552.1:0-787 GCF_001418325.1 Streptomyces atriruber
CCTCCGCCGTCCTCGACCCGCTCGCCGTCGACAGCGCGCTGGCCCCCGGCCGTGCGGACGAGGAGTCGGCGGCCGAGGACACCGCGGCCGACCGCATCGACCCGCGTGCGGTCGGCCCCTACCGCCTCACCAAGGCGGAAAGCACGCAGCTGAAGGACGCCGCCGACCGGCGCGCGGCCTGTCTGACGGACCTCGGCATGAACCCGCAGGTCGTCGTCGGCCCCAGCGGGCGCCCCACCATCAGGGTCGACAACGACCCGGGCGATTTCCTGCAGTCCCAGTGCCGTACGCCTCCCCTCGAAATGCCCACCGCGACCGAGCAGAAGGCCCTCAAGAAGCTCAACTCCCTCACCGGCGCCTGCCTGAAGCGGCAGGGCCTCGACCCCGTCCCGGTCGGCCTCGACCTGGAGGGACGGTCCGGTCCGAAGCCGGTCGCCGCCAACGTCTCCGCGTTTCCCGTCGTGGGACCCGACGGACCCGGCGGGCCCGGCGGCGAGCCCACGGCGATCCGTCCGAACGCCGGGGCCGTCGGGCCGGAGGCCACCACCGCCGTCACCGCGTCCTGCGTCGACACCGCGCGCCGCGAACAGCTCGGCCCCTACGTCTCGTCGCCCGCGCTCCTCTTCATCACCAGCTCCGACGGCACCCGGAGCACCCCCGGCTTCAGCCTCTCCCGGTCCAACACCGTCCGCCTGGCCGGGCTCGCCGCGGCCGTCCTCGCCGTCACCGTCGCCGTCACCGCGCTGGCCGCGACCCGGCTGACCCGTCCGCTGCGCGCGCTCACCAC
>NZ_LIPN01000552.1:809-6258 GCF_001418325.1 Streptomyces atriruber
CACGAGCTGCGCACCCCGCTGTCCAACATCCGCGGCTGGCTCGAAGCGGCGGAGGACGGCGTCGTCGACACCGACCCCGAACTGGTCACCTCGCTCCTCGAAGAGGCCCTGCTGCTCCAGCACATCGTCGACGACCTGCAGGACCTGGCGGCCGCCGACGCCGGTACGCTCCGGCTGCACCGCGAGCCGGTGCGCGCCGCCGAGATCGCCGACCAGGTCGCAGCGGCGCACCAGGCGCGCGCGGACGGCGCGGGGGTGCGGCTCAGGGCCACCGCGTTCGGCGACCCGTGGGTGACGGCGGACCCGCTGCGGCTGCGCCAGGCGATCGGCAACCTCGTCTCCAACGCCGTCCGCCACACCCCCGAGGGCGGCAGCGTCCGCATCAGCTGCCGCACCACGGCCGACGCGGTGCTGATCGAGGTCGCCGACACGGGCACCGGCATCGCGGCCGCCGATCTGCCGCACGTCTTCGACCGTTTCTGGCGCGCGGACAAGTCGCGGACCCGCGCGACGGGCGGCAGCGGGCTCGGCCTGTCGATCGTGCGGAAACTGGTGGAGGCGCACGACGGAACGGTGTCGGCGCAGAGCGTTCCGGGGAAGGGCTCGCTGTTCACGGTGCGGCTGCCGGTGGGGTGAGGATCGAGCCCTGGGCCCTGCGAAGGGGCCATGGGGGGAGCAGGGCGAAAGCCCCGGTCGTTCACCTCCGCCGACCGGGGCTCTCTCTGCTCCGGACCCGGCCGCGGCGGCGACACTCCCCCGAGCTACGCGCTGTGCGCGAGTACCGGCGGGCCAGGTCCGATACGGCGATCAGATCAGGCCACGCCAACAGATCGCTAACATGTGGCCAACGGTCCTCCGGCACGGGGCGGCCGCGACCGGTACGGAGTGGTCTGTACTCCGGTACCCACTGCGGGACACGGCAGTACAGCACGGCACGGGGAGACGGTGTTGAGTGAGCGATGCGGGCTGCGGTTCGGTCTGCTCGGGGCGCCTGCCGTGTACGACGCCCAGGGCGTGCCGCACCCCGTCCGCAGCGCGAAAGGGCGCGCTCTGCTGGCCGCGCTGCTGCTCGAACCCGACCGGGTCGTCTCCCTCGGCGCCCTCAAGGACGCCCTGTGGGGCGATTTTCCGCCCGCCTCCGCGCAGGCGTCCCTCCAGAACCATGTGACTCGGCTGCGCCGCCTCCTCGACGACCCGCAGCGGCTGCACGCGGTCCCGCCGGGGTACCGGCTCCGGGTCGGCGAGGGCGAGCTGGACGTCCGGGTCTTCGAGCACCTGGTCGCGCAGGCGCGGGCCGCGCACGCGGTGCGGGACTGGGCGCGGGCGGCGGCCTGCGCCACGGACGCGCTCGCGCTCTGGCGGGGCACGCCGTTGAGCGGTCTCCCCGACTCGCTGGACGGCCATCCCCTCGTACCGCGACTGGAAGAGGCGCGCCTCCTCGCCCTGCAGTGGCGGTACGACGCCGAACTGGAACTCGGCACGGGCCTCGCCGCGCTCGCGCCCGAACTGGCCTCCCTCGTCGCTGAGTACCCCCTCCACGAGGTCTTCCACCGCCAGCTGATGCTGGTGCTCCACCGCACGGGCCGCCAGGCGGAGGCCCTCGCCGTCCACCGCGAACTGCGCCGCAGGCTGATCGAGGAACTGGGCGTGGAGCCGGGTGCGGGGGTGCGGGATGCGCATCGGGAGGTGTTGCGGGGGACGGTGGAGACGAACGGGACGGCGGAGACGACCAGGGCGGCGGAGACGACCAGGGCGGCGGGGACGGTGGCGGCGTCCGAAGCCGCGGGGGAGTGCGTGTCTTCCCGCTCCGAGGAACAGAGCGAGCTCGATGGCGCGGGCGAGGCCGACCCCGCCCGCCCCGCCCAACTTCCGCCCGGTCCCGCGCACTTCACCGGACGGCACGACACCGTGCGGTCCCTTCGGCTCGCCCTCGCCGACGGCCCCCGCGTCGCCGTCGTCTCCGGAATGGCCGGCGTCGGCAAGAGCGCGCTCGCCGTGCACGTCGCGCACGCGCTGCGGGAGGAGTTCCCCGACGGGCAGCTCTACGTCAACCTCCGCGGCGCCACGCCCGGCATGGCCCCGCTCACCCCGGGGCAGGCCCTCGCCGCGCTCCTCCGCGACCTCGGTGCCGAGCCCCGGTGCGCCCCGGACGGCACCGAAGACCCCGCCGCGGAAAGCGCGTTGCTCCGCTCGCTGCTCGCGCCCACCCGCACGCTCATGGTCCTCGACGACGCCGCGACGGCCGCTCAGGTGCGGCCCCTGCTGCCCGCCGGGCCCGGCTGCGCCGTCATCGTCACCAGCCGCTCGCCGCTGACCGCCCTCGACGGCGCGGACCGCTTCCCGCTGGACCCCCTCTCCGACGGGGACAGCGCCGCACTTCTGCGCGCCGTCTCCGGCCGCGCCGGGCTCGACGCCGGACACCCCCTCGTCGAACTCGCGGGCCGCCTCCCCCTCGCCCTGCGCATCGTCGCTGCCCGTCTCGCCGCCCGCCGCGCCCTCACCCCCGACGCCCTCGCCGAACTCCTCACCGTCAGCGGCGGCCGCCTGCACCACCTGGAGTACGACGACCTGAGCGTGCGCCGCTCCCTCGCCGTCGCCCTCGACGCCCTGCGCACCTCCGACCGCGAGGCCGACCGCGACGCGGCCCGCGCCCTCGCCCGGATCGGCGCGGTCGACCTGCCCACGTACGGAGTGCCGCTGCTGGCACGCCTGTTGGGCACCGACGAACTGCGCGCGGGCGCGGCCCTCGACCGCCTCGTCGACGTCGCCCTCCTCGACGAGACGTCCTACGGCCGCTACACCCCGCACGACCTCGTACGCGATTTCGCGCGGGAGACGGCTGCGGGTGCGGCGGTCGACGCGGGCGCGGCGGGCGATGTGGGCTTGGCGGGCGAGGTGGGCTTGGCGGCCGATGCGGGTGCGGACGTGGGCCTCGTCGAGGAGGCCTTCCGTTGGTACGCCGAGTCCGCCCGGCGCACCCTCCTCGCCATCCTGCCGGAGGGCCTGGACCGAACGGACCGTCTGCGCGGTGTCGACTCCCACCTCGCACGCCCCGGCCGGGACGGCGCCGACGCGGACCGGCCCCTCTCCGCCGAGGCCGCCTTCGACTGGGGCGACTCCGAACTCGCGAACATCCTCGCCCTCACCGAACGGCACCACGCCCCCGTCGGCCTGCTCCCCGTCCTGGTCCGCTGCCTCTTCCCCTACCTCCAGCGCCGCGGCCGCCTCACCGAACTGGCCGCGCTCGGCACGCTCGCCCTGAACGCCGCCCGCCGCCAGGGCGACACCGCCGCCGAGGCCCAGGCCCTCACCGACGCCGCGGGCCTGCACTTCATGTCCGGCCGGAGCGGCGAGGCCCTCGCCCTCAACGACGAGGCCCTCACCCTCTGGCGCGCGCTCGGCATCGTGTCCTGCGTACGCCGCGGCCTCAACAACCGCGGCCTCCTCCTCGAAGGACTCGGGCGTCACGCCGAGTCCGCCGATGCCCTCCACCAGAGCCTCGACCTCGCCAAGGAACTCGCCGACCCGCTCAGCGAGGCGATCACCCTCAGCCATCTCGGCAACCTGTACGAGCACACGGACGCCCGCGCCGCCATCACCCACCACGAACGCAGCCTCGCCATCGGCGACACCATCGGGCACGCCGTCGTACGACAGTCCGCCCACTGCAACATCGGCTACGCCCACCTCACCCTCGGCGAACCGGCCGCCGCCCTCGACCACTTCGAGGAGAGCCTGCGCCTGCACGGCGAGTACGAGGACTGGCACGGCGCCTCCCAGGCCCGCCTCGGCCTGGTCCGCGCCCTGCGCGGCCTCTCCCGGGCCACGGACGCGACGCGCGAGTGCGTCGCCCTCCTCGACCGCGCCGAACAGCGCGGCGACACCCACATGACCGGCCTGGCCCGCCACCAGCGCGGGCTCCTCCTCCATGCGGAGGGGCGCGAGCAGGAGGCGTACGAGCAGTGGCGGACCGCGCTCAGGGCGCTGGACGGCACGGACAGCAAGGTGGCCGACGAGCTCAGGGAGCTGCTGACGGCCTAGTGCGCCCGGCGCGGGGCCTGTTCACTTCGCGTCCGCGTAGCACTCCACGATCGCCGTGGTGAACGGGAAGCGGACCGGTGTCTCCCCGAACGCGATCCGGCCCGCGAGATCACCCGCCTCGCGCACGGCGCGCGCCACCGTCTCCGCCTCCTCCGCGGGGCAGTGCACGATGACCTCGTCGTGCTGGAAGAACACCAGCTCGGCCCGCAGCCCGCCCTCCGTGATCGTCCGCCGCAGGGCGGCCAGCATCAGCAGCGCCCAGTCCGCCGCGCTGCCCTGCACGACGAAGTTGCGTGTGAACCGGCCTCTGGCGCGGGCGTTGGTCGAGGCGTACCCAGGAATGAACTCTCCGTCGGAGGAGCCTGGTCCCGCGTCGCCGCCGCCCGGCGCTGTCTGTCCCCGGGCCGGGGCCTCCTGCGGGATGCCCGCCTCGTCGTCCTCCCCGGCACCCGCCGCCGGTGGGCTCGTCCGGCCCAGCCAGGTCCGCACGAGCCTGCCCTCCTCGCCCGCCTTCGCCGCGTCGTCGACGTACGCGACGGCCAGCGGGAAGCGGCGGCGGAGCGCGGCCAGGTTCTTCAGGCCGTCGCCCGACGTCTGTCCGTACACCGCGCCCAGCAGCGCGATCTTCGCGTGGTCGCGGTCGCCGGAGAAGGCGCGGTCGGACAGCCGGGTGTACAGGTCCTCCTCGCTGCCCGCCACCTCCATCAGGCCCCGGTCGCGGGAGATCGCGGCGAGGACCCTCGGTTCCATCTGGTCGGCGTCGGCCACGACGAGCCGCCAGCCCGGGTCGGCGACGACGGCCCTGCGGATCACCTTGGGGATCTGCAGCGCCCCGCCGCCGTTGGTCGTCCAGCGGCCGCTGACCGAGCCGCCCGGGGTGTACTCGGGGCGGAACCGGCCGTCGTGCACCCAGTCCTGGAGCCAGCTCCAGCCGTGGGCCGTCCAGATGCGGTACAGCTTCTTGTACTCGATGAGGGGCTTCACCGCGGGGTGGTCGAGCTCCTCCAGCTCCCAGCGGCGCGTCGACTTCACCCTGATGCCGGCCTGCGCGAAGGCCTTCACGACGTCCGCGGCGAGGTCCGGGCGGACGCGGCGGCCGAATGCGGCGGACACCTCGTCGGCGAGCTCGGCGAGGCGGCGGGGCTCGCCCCGGCCCGCGTACCGCTCGCCGAGCAGTTCGGTCAGGAGCTCGCGGTGGACGTCGGCGCGCCAGGGGAGGCCCGCGGCGTTCATCTCGGCGGCCACCAGCATGCCCGCGGACTCCGATGCGGTGAGCAGGCGCATGCGGCCGGGGTGGGCGGTGGCGTCGTGTCTTCGCTGCTGCTCGGCGTGCACCTCGACGAGCTCTTCGAGCGTGACGGGGGTGCCGCCGGGGCGGGGCTCGAAGAGGGAGTCCTGGGTGCCGGGC
>NZ_LIPN01000553.1 GCF_001418325.1 Streptomyces atriruber
CGCCCCGCCCCCGTCAGGCGATCGCCTCGTACAGGCTCCACACGCCGAGCCCCAGCATCAGCAGCGCCGCGATCTTCGTGATGAGCGCCAGCGGCACCCGCTTCATCAGGGCCTTGCCGCCGACGATGCCGAGCCCCGCGACCGCCCACAGCGCGAGCACCGCGCCCAGGCCCACGGAGAGCGGGTCGTCGTAGCGGGCCGCCAGGTTGGCGGTCATGATCTGCGTCAGATCGCCGAACTCGGCGACCAGGATGAGCATGAAGCCCGCGCCGGAGACCTTCCAGAAGCTCTGGTTCTCGGGCTGCCTGACCTCTTCCTCGTCGTCGCCGCCCTTGAGCAGCAGCATCGCGGCGCCGGCGAGGAAGAGGACGCCCGTCAGCGCGTGCACCAACTGCTGCGGGAGCAGGGTCAGCACGCTGCCCGCCGCGACGGCGAGCACCACGTGGACGGTGAAGGCGGCCGCGACACCGGCGAAGACGTAGGAGGCGCGGTAGCGCGTGCCGAGGACGAGTCCGGCCAGCGCCGTCTTGTCCGGCAGCTCGGCCAGGAAGACGACGCCGAAGACGAGCGCCATCACGCTGAAGCTGATCAAGGGTTCCTCAATCGGTCGGGGCCGCCCCGCCGAGAGTGTTCCATCGTTTCGCGTACGACACCTCGGCACGGCAGCGCACACGGACGTACACGGATGTGGACGTCCGGACGTACACGGGATGCGTACGTCCGCACTGCTTTGCCGAAGGTCTCGCTGGCCTGCCCCGCGGGGCCTGCCTCCGGGCGCCGGCTCAGACGAGCTGAGCAGTATGTCGACGGTCCGGCGAAGAGCTACTCCCCTTCTGCGCCGTCCATCGTACGCGACCTCCGGCCACCCCTGGCCAGGGACTTTCGCCCCGCCCGGCAGTGACCCGGGTCACTCGAACGCGGCTCCCTGCAGCGCGTCCGGACCCCTCGGACACAACTCCCGTCACACGACACGCACATGACATGGCGCCAGAACTCTTGAAGTCGGCACCTATTTGACGCGACCCTGTCACCAGACGCACATCCGGAAGTAACCCCTGCCCGCGACGATGACCGCCCCACCGGTCAACTCCCCCCCACACCAGAGGAGTTCGCATGTCCGCTGTCTACGCGCGTCGACACACCCCGAGCACCCGAGGCACCCGGTACACCCGGCCCGCCTTCGCCGCCGCGGCCGTCGCCCTGGCCGCCGCGGCCACCCTCGTCACCGGCTCCTCCGCCCAGGCCGCTCCCCCGGCCCCGGTCAGCGCCGCCACCGCCCGCACCTACCTCGGCGACCTCACCGTCAAGGCCGAGGGCTCCTCCGACGGCTACAGCCGCGACAAGTTCCCGCACTGGAGCACGCAGTCCGGCGCCTGCAACACCCGCGAGGTCGTCCTCAAGCGCGACGGCACGAACGTCGAGCAGGACTCCAGCTGCGCCGCCACCTCCGGCACCTGGAAGTCCGCCTACGACGGCGCCACCTGGACCGTCGCCTCCGACCTCGACATCGACCACGTCGTGCCGCTCTCCGAGGCCTGGAAGTCCGGCGCGAACAGCTGGACCACCGCGCAGCGCGAGGGCTTCGCCAACGACCTGACCCGGCCGCAGCTGATCGCCGTGACCGACAACGTGAACCAGGCCAAGGGCGACAAGGACCCTGCCGAGTGGCTGCCGCCCACCGCCTCGTACCACTGCTACTACGCCCGGATGTGGGTGGACGTGAAGCACCACTACAAGCTGACGGTGAACACCGAGGAGAAGAGCAAGCTCTCCTCGATCCTCAACGGCTGCTGATCCCCGACGACCAGTGACCCTCGACGACCAGTGATCCTCGACGGCCGCTGATCCTCATCGGCCGCCGACCGGGGAAGGACCGGACCGGTTGCGGCGGAACCGGCCCGCCCTCCTCTGGCGTTCCGTACCGTACGGGGCGACAGAGGAGGGTGATCACTTGTGGCACGGCTGCGCCTGGGTCCACTGCTGAGGTACGTCGACGGTTCGACGGCGACCGTCTGGGTCGAGGCCGACCGGCCCTGCACCGCCGAGGTGCGGTGCGCGGACGGCGCGGGCGGCAAGGCGCGGACCTTCCAGATCGCGGGGCACCACTACGCGCTCGTCCCCGTCACCGGACTGACGCCGGGCACGGAGACGGCGTACGAGGTGCGGCTCGGCGACGGCGCGGGGGCCGCCGTGTGGCCGCTGCCCGATTCGCCCTACCCCGCGAGCACCATCCGCACCCCCGCGGAGAGCGGTGCCGACGAGGAGCTGCGGGTCACGTTCGGCTCCTGCCGCTGGGCCGCGCCGCCGTCCGGCGAGCACGACCCCGTGGGACCCGACGCGCTGGACACCCTCGCCGCCCGCATCGCCGCCGACCCCGGCGCCGAGCGCCCGGACGTCCTGGTCCTCCTTGGCGACCAGGTGTACGCGGACCAGACCTCCAAGGCCACCCAGCGCTGGCTCGCCGCCCGCCGGGACCTCGCCGACCAGCCGGGCGTCCAGGTCGCGGACTATGAGGAGTACACCCACCTCTACTACGAGTCCTGGCTGGACCCGGAGGTCCGCTGGCTGCTGTCGACCGTGCCCAGCTGCATGATCTTCGACGATCACGACGTCATAGACGACTGGAACACCAGTGCGGCCTGGCTCGCCGAGATGCGGGCCACGCCCTGGTGGCGCGAGCGCATCCTGAGCGGTCTGATGTCGTACTGGGTCCATCAGCACCTCGGCAATCTGCGGCCC
Source organism: Streptomyces atriruber (assembly GCF_001418325.1). Taxonomy (GTDB): domain Bacteria; phylum Actinomycetota; class Actinomycetes; order Streptomycetales; family Streptomycetaceae; genus Streptomyces; species Streptomyces atriruber. Next base: position 2,740 of record NZ_LIPN01000553.1, read on the forward strand.
GGGGAACTGGCCCACGACGACCTCTACGCCTCCGTGTGCGCGGCCCCGGACGGCACGGACGTGCTGCGCGCCTTCGCCGCCGCGGCCGACGCGGACGCGCGGGCCGCCCGCTGGAGCTACCGGCGGGACTTCGGGCGGGTCCGGCTGCTGATGGTGGACACCCGCGCGGCCCGCGTCCTGGCGGAGGACGAGCGCGCCATGCTCGACGCCGACGAGGCCGACTGGGTGCGCGAGCAGGCGCTGGCGGACCCGGGCACGTACGACCACCTCCTCATCGGCACCTCCCTGCCCTGGCTGCTCCCCCACCTCATCCATGACGCCGAGGGGTGGAACGCCGCGCTGTGCCGCGGTGAGCGGGGCGAGCGCTGGGCCCGCTTCGGGGAGAACCTGCGCCGCCGCTCCGACCTGGAGCACTGGGCGGCCTTCCCCGCCTCCTTCGAAGCGCTCACCGCGCTGATCACGGAGGCCGGTTCGGGTCCACAGGCCCCCGCGACGGTGTGCGTGCTCTCCGGCGACGTCCACCACGCCTATGTCGCCGAGCCGAGCTGGCCCTCGGGCGGCGGCCCTGACGCCCGGGTCCTCCAGCTGACCTGCTCCCCCGTCCACAATTCCATCCCCTCGATGCTCAAGCTCGGCTTCCGCTTCGGCTGGAGCCGGGTGGGGCGCGGTCTCGGGCGGCGCTTCGCCCGGCACGGCGGGGTGACGCAGGCGGGCATCGACTGGCGCAGGACGGGCGGGCCCTGGTTCGGCAACCAGCTCATGACCCTGACGCTGCGCGGCCGTTCGGCCCGGCTCCGGCTCGATCAGGCGCGGGCGGTGCGCGGCGGGGGCGTACGCCTGGAGAAGGCGGACGAGACACGGCTCTCCTAGGGCTCGTGGCGTGGATGCGTAAGAGGGGGCGTGGACGGGATCGGTAAGGGGGTCGTGGAGGAGATCTGGAGGAGGTTTCCGACGTACGGGTCGCCCACCCGTCCGGGGTTCGGCATCGGGCGTGCCGACGGCATGATGATGCGGACCGTCTGGTTCCAGCGTTCTCTATGCCCCAGGAGTCACGCTTTTGTCTGCACCTGTACCCGCACCGCTCCCACCCGCGCGGCGTCGGCCCGCACCTGACGCGGCCGCGCTCGCCCTGGTCGGCGCGGGCCCCCGCGGCACCAGCGTGCTCGAACGGCTCTGCGCCTCGGCGGCCGAGCTCCTCGCGACCGGGACGCACCTGACGGTCCACGTCGTCGACCCGGACCCGCCGGGCGCGGGCCGCGTCTGGCGCACGACGCAGCCCGCCGAGCTCCTGATGAACACCGTCGCCTCCCAGGTGACCCTCTTCACCGACGCGAGCGTCGACTGCTCGGGGCCGATACGCCCGGGTCCGAGCCTGTACGAATGGGCCGCCGAGGGGCGGGTTCCGGGGCTCGGGCCCGACGACTATCCGACCCGCGCCTGTTACGGCCGCTATCTGGAGTGGGTCTTCGCGGAGGCGGTGCGCCGCGCCCCCGGCACGGTCCGCGTCCAGGTCCACGCGGCACGCGCGGTGCGCCTGGCCGAGACGGCCGACGGGCTGCAGACCCTCGTACTGGACGACGGGCTCGAACTGTCCGGGCTCTCGGCTGTCGTGCTCGCGCAGGGCCATCTGCCGGCGGCCGCCGGTCCGGAGCCGCGGCGCCTGACGGACCACGCGGCGCGGCACGGCCTGCGCCACTTCCCGCCCGCCAACCCCGCCGACCTGGACCTGTCCGTCATCGCCCCCGGCGAGCGGGTGCTGCTGCGCGGCCTCGGCCTCAACTTCTTCGACCACATGGCGCTGCTGACCGAGGCCCGCGGGGGCCGGTACGTGCGAACGCCCGGCGGCCCGCTGCGCTACGAGCCCTCCGGCCGCGAACCTCGTCTGTACGCGGGATCGCGGCGCGGC
>NZ_LIPN01000554.1 GCF_001418325.1 Streptomyces atriruber
GCGCCGCCCACTCCAGCGACCCCCCGACCTCAAGGATTCCGCATGTTCGACTCCGTACGCGAAGACCTCCAGGCCACCCTCGACGAGATCCGCGCCGCCGGGCTGCACAAGCCCGAGCGCGTCATCGGCACCCCGCAGTCCGCGAAGGTCGCCGTCACCGCGGGCGGCCGCCCCGGCGAGGTCCTCAACTTCTGCGCGAACAACTACCTCGGCCTCGCCGACCACCCCGACGTCGTCGCCGCCGCCCACGAGGCGCTCGACCGCTGGGGCTACGGCATGGCCTCCGTCCGCTTCATCTGCGGCACGCAGGAGGTGCACAAGGAGCTGGAGGCGCGCCTGTCCGCCTTCCTCGGCCAGGAGGACACGATCCTCTACTCCTCCTGCTTCGACGCCAACGGAGGCGTCTTCGAGACGCTGCTCGGCGCCGAGGACGCGGTGATCTCCGACGCCCTCAACCACGCGTCGATCATCGACGGCATCCGGCTGTCGAAGGCGCGCCGCTTCCGCTACGCCAACCGGGACCTCGCGGACCTGGAGCAGCAGCTGAAGGAGGCCACGGAGGGCGGCGCCCGCCGCAAGCTGGTCGTCACCGACGGCGTCTTCTCCATGGACGGCTACGTCGCCCCCCTCGCGGAGATCTGCGACCTCGCCGACCGGTACGACGCCATGGTCATGGTCGACGACTCGCACGCCGTCGGCTTCGTCGGCCCCGGCGGCCGCGGCACGCCCGAGCTGCACGGCGTCATGGACCGCGTCGACATCATCACGGGCACGCTGGGCAAGGCCCTCGGCGGCGCCTCCGGCGGCTATGTCGCGGCCCGCGCCGAGATCGTCGCCCTGCTGCGCCAGCGCTCGCGCCCGTACCTCTTCTCGAACACCCTCGCCCCGGTGATCGCCGCGGCCTCGCTGAAGGTCCTCGACCTGCTGGAGTCGGCGGGCGACCTGCGCGAACACCTTGCCGCTAACACGGCCCTCTTCCGCTCGCGGATGACCGAGGAGGGCTTCGACGTCCTGCCCGGCGACCACGCCATCGCGCCGGTCATGATCGGCGACGCGGCGGTGGCCGGACGCATGGCCGAGCTGCTCCTGGAGCGCGGCGTCTACGTGATCGGCTTCTCCTACCCGGTGGTGCCCCAGGGCAAGGCCCGCATCCGCGTGCAGCTGTCCGCCGCGCACTCCACGGAGGACGTGAACCGCGCGGTCGACGCGTTCGTGGCCGCGCGGGCCGAGCTGGAGCGGGAGTCCGGCCAGGCCTGACGCGCCCCGGACGGGGCCCGTGGTGCGCCGGTGGCTGCCGGTTTGGGAGAATCGGCAGCATGATCGAAGCGCGGCGGCTGCACATCCTCCGTGCGGTGGCCGACCACCGCACGGTCACCGCGGCTGCCGCCGCGCTCTACCTCACCCCGTCCGCGGTCTCCCAGCAGCTGACCGCCCTGGAGCAGGAGACCGGCCACCGTCTCGTCGAGCGCTCGGCGCGCGGCGTACGCCTGACGGCGGCCGGGGAAATCCTGCTCACGCACACGAACGCGGTACTGGCCCAGCTGGAACGCGCCGAGGCCGAGCTCGCCGCGTACAGCACCGGTGAGGCCGGGACCGTGACGGTCGCGGCCTTCGCCACCGGGATCGGCCTCGTCGTCGCCCCCGCCCTGGCCCGCCTCGCCGTCTCCGCCCCCGGCGTCCGGATCCGCGTCCAGGACGCGGAGGGCGACGCGAGCCTGCCGATGGTCCTGGACCGGCAGGTCGACGTGGCCGTCGCCGTCGAGTACCGGGGCGCGCCCGGCGCGGACGACCCGAGGCTCACCCGCGTCCCCCTCTACGCCGAGCCCTTCGACGCGGTGCTCCCGGTCGGCCACCGGCTCGCGGACGCGGAGCGGGTGGCCCTCGCCGAGCTCGCCAAGGACGCGTGGATCGGCCCCTTCGCCGGCAATCCCTGCCACGACGTGGTCGTCCTCGCCTGCGAACAGGCCGGATTTCAGCCCCTGTTGGAGCATTGGTCGGACGACTTCCGGGCGGTGGTCGCGTTGGCGTCGGCCGGTGCGGGGGTCGCCCTCGTGCCCCGCTCGGCGCTGCGGGGCATGGACGTGACGGGCGTGGTGGTGCGCCCGGTCGAGGGCGCGGCTCCCACGCGCCGGGTGTTCGCGGCGGTGCGGTGCGGCGCCGAGGGGCACCCGCTGATCCGTCCGGTGCTGGACGCGCTGGGGGAGGCGGCGGGCTGACCACGGCCTCCCCCTCCTCGGCGCCGCCTTCCCGTCACACCGTCTTGACCGAGTTGCCGTCGATGATGTGGTCCGCCCCGGTGATGCTGGCGGCGACCGGCGAGCCCAAGTAGGCCACGAGCGCGGCCACTTCCGACGGTTCCACGAGTCGGCCGGTGACCATGGCCGCGGTGTCGGGCAGGCCGTCGAGGAGCTGGGCGTGGGGCACTCCCAGGGCCTCGGCGAGCTGCGCGCCGTAACCGTCGGTGCTCTCCCACATGGCCGTGCGGACGGGCCCCGGCGAGACCGTGTTGACCCGGACGCCCCGCGGCCCCAACTCCTCGGCCAGGGCCTTGCCGAAGGCGGTCAGCGCGGCTTTCGCGGTGCTGTACGCGATCGGTCCCGCGTGCGGGGTGCGGGCGCTGGTGGAGGAGACGTTGACGATCGCGCCACGGGCGGCGGTGAGGTGGGGCAGCGCGGCCCGTGTGGTGCGTACCGAGGCGAAGAAGTTCACGTCGAACGCGTCGGCCCACTGCTGGTCGGTGCAGGTCAGGAAGCCACCCGTCCAGGCTGCGTCCGGGTCCCCGCCGCCCACGTTGTTGACGAGGAGGTCCAGGCCGCCGAGCTCGGCCCCGGCCAGGGCCGCGAGGCGGGCGGGCCCGTCGGCCGTGGTCAGGTCCACCGCGACGGCCGTCGCGCCGGTGGCCGCGAGCTCGGGGGAGATGGTGCGGGCCGCCGCCACCACGCGCATGCCCTCGTCGAGCAGCGCGGACACGGCGGCCAGACCGATGCCGCGGCTCGCTCCGGTCACCAGCGCGGCCTTGCCGGTCATGTGCAGATCCATGCGAGTCTCACTTTCCTCGTCCGCTCTGCCCGAAATCTTGGCCCTTAGGGTCATCAAATGACCTGAATGGCATTGATCCGGACATTGGGCGACACGTTTCAGCCGTGCGTCATTTCAAAGATTGCCATGTACAGGAGTCCTACACGATCGTCATCGTGCAAGCGCAAAACGTTTCCCGGAAATGGCCGTCAAATGGCCGTGCTCGGGCCCGAAATCAGGGAGTACTTGTGCTGTCGAAAACCAAGAGGGTCGCCCGCTCCGCAACCGTGGCGATCGCCGCGGCCGCCGCGTTCACCGTGGTGATGCCCACCGGCAACGCCTTCGCCATCGACCACGTCGAATGCCGTGGCGGCGAGAACTTCTTAAAGATCTGGTCGCACAGCGGCGACGGCCGTTCGAGCGTGGACTGCTACGCCAACAAGGGCCGGACCGGCTTCGGCAACTGGTGGGTCGACCGCATCTCCACGGGCAACAACGACCTGATCTACTACGACGCCAATGGCGACTCCGTGCGCATCAACCGGTGGACCGACATCACCTTCCCGCACCGTCCGCCGAAGGTGAAGGACATCGAAATTCTGTGACGAGTCATGGGCTTCGGTAAATAGGAGTCAATAACTCGGCAAAGCGAGGGCCACCTCCGCACCGTGGCTCTTTCCGGTTTCCCCGGCCACGCCTTTTCCTTTCGGGCGTGGCCGGTTCCGGCTTTCAACCGCACTGCCCCGTGCTGCCCCGCAGCACCACCTCGCCCCGCACCCGCTCCATCCGCGACCGCCGCCCGGCCGGCTCCCGCGGAGCCGGCTCCAGCACCGCGCGCCCCATCATCGGATGGGGCGGCGCCACCGTCGTCAGCGGTGGAGTGAGCTCGCGTACGAGCGGGATGTCGTCGCAGCCCGCGAGCGACACGTCGTCCGGGACCCGCCCCCCTCCCGCGGCGCCGCGAGCGCCCCGACCGCCATCACGTCCGTCACCGCGAAGACGCAGGTCGGCGGGTGGCCCCGGCGGAGCAGTTCCTGCGCTGCCGCGTAGCCGCCGTCCCGGGTGAACGCCCCCTCCACGACGCGGTCCTGCGGCAGTGCGACACCTGCCTCGGCCGGCGCCGCGCGGAACCCGGCGAGCCGGTCCGCGACCGTCGTGAGGCGTTCCGGGCCGGTGCGGACGGCGAAGTCCCGGTGGCCGAGCCCGAGGAGCGCACGGGCCAGGGCCGCCGCGCCCGCACGGTTCTCGGGCAGCACCGTGTCCACCCGCAGGCCGCGATGCCGGCTGACGACGGCGACGCGGCCGCCGCGCGCGTACGGCGTCAGCTCGGCCGCCAACTCCCGCTCCCAGGAGCGGTCCTGGAAGCCGGAGCCGATGAGCAGCACGGCGCGGGCCCGCTGGGCGCGCAGCATCGACACGTAAGCGATCTCGCGCCCCGGCTCGCGGAAGGTGCTCGCCGGCATGACGAGCGGCCCGCGCTCGCCGCCGCGGCCATGACGCCGCTCGCGATGGCGGCGAAGCAGGGGTCGCCCACGTCGTGGCAGATGACGCCGACCGCGTTGTTGGACGAGCTTGCGAGGGCCTGTGCATGGGCGTTGGGGATGTACCCGAGGCGGTCCGCGGCGGCGAGGACCCGGCTGCGCAGGTCGTCGCGGACCCGGGCCGTGCCGTTCAGGGCGCGGGACGCGGTGGCGGGCGAGACCCCCGCGGTCCTGGCGACCGCCTCCAGCGTGACGTGCGGACCGCGCTCGGCTTCCCTCGCCGCACCCCCCGAGGCCGTGGCGCGCCGCGAAACCCAGGTCCGACCTATTGACCCTGCGGTCAGCCAGTCATTAGCGTGGCGGGAGTTTACCAGAAAGCGCTTTCTGAAGGGGCTTTCTGAAAGCCGTTTCCGGGATCTCCGCACCACAGGGCTCCGCCCCGGCCCCGCCGGTCCACGCAACTGCCTCCCAAGTTCACCGCACACCAGGGAATGTCAGGGGAGTTCACCGTGAGTCAGCGCACAGTGTCAGCAACTCCCGTGAAGACGGCGGGGGTTGTCGATCGACAACGGCCGAGCCTGCGGCAGCGCACGGCCGAGGCGGCAGAGAGGAGCTGGCGTCCCCTGGCCCTGCTGATCGTCTGCTTCGCCGCCTGGTGGGTGATCGCCGCCTTCGAGATGGTCGAGGCCTATCTGGTGCCCTCGCCCGGCGCCACCCTCGACGTCATCCTCGACAAGCCCGACTACCTGTGGCAGCACAGCTGGGTCACCACGTACGAGACCCTGATCGGCTTCGTCATCGCGGTGGCCGTCGGCATCCTCTCCGCCGTCCTGATGGTCGCCTCGACGACCGTCGAGAAGACCCTCTATCCCATCCTCCTCTTCGCCCAGGTCGTCCCGAAGATCGCGATCGCCCCGCTGTTCGTCGTCTGGCTCGGCTTCGGCATCGCCCCGAAGATCCTCATCGCCGTCCTGATCGCCTTCTTCCCCGTCGTCATCTCGATGGTCACCGGACTCAAGGCAGTGGACCCCGAGATGCTCCAGCTCTCCGCCACCATGGGTGCGCGGCCCTGGCAGACCTTCCTCAAGATCCGCTTCCCGGCGTCGCTCCCGCACCTCTTCTCCGGTCTGAAGGTGGCCGTCACGCTCGCCGTCACCGGCGCGGTCGTCGGCGAGTTCGTCGGCGCCAACGAGGGCCTCGGCTATGTGATCCTCCAGGCCAACGGCAACCTCGACACCCCGATGCTCTTCGCGGGGCTGCTGGTCATGTCACTGATCGGCGTGGTCCTGTTCGTGCTCGTCGAGATCGCGGAGAAGCTGCTGCTCCCGTGGCACGCGAGCCGCAGGGACCAGGGCGCGACCACCACGTACTGACCCCCCGCCACGTACCGAAGCCCCCGAGCTCCCCCCAGCCATGTCCTCCGTACGCGAGAAGGGCCGTCCCATGCACGCGCGCAGACTCCTCACCGGCCTCGTCCCCCTGGCGCTCGTCGCGGCGACCGCGACGGCCTGCGGTGACGACGACAAGACGAGCACCAGCGCCTCCGGTAAGAAGCTGGACAAGGTCACCCTGACGCTCAACTGGTACCCGTACGGCGAGCACGCGCCGTTCTACTACGGCAAGAAGCAGAAGATCTTCGAGGAACACGGCATCGACCTGGAGATCAGAGCGGGGCAGGGGTCCCAGAAGACCGTGCAGGCGACCGGCGCCGGGCAGACCGACTTCGGGTGGGCCGACACGCCCGCCGTGCTCGCCGGTGTCGACCGGGGCGTCAAGGTGAAGAGCCTCGGGGTGTTCCTGCAGACCACGCCCGCCTCCGTGCAGTCCTTCGCGGCCGAGGGCGTCGCGTCGCCCGCCGACCTCAAGGGCAAGACGGTCGCGGGCACGGCGGGCGACGCGCTCACCAAGACCTTCCCGATCTTCCTCCAGAAGAACGGCATGGAGCTCTCGGACGTCAAGGTCCAGAACACCGACCCCGCGGGCAAGATCGCCGCGGTGATCTCCGGCAAGACGGACGCATTGCTCGGGTACGCGAGCGACCAGGGACCCACCATGCGGAACAAGGCCGAGAAGGACGTCTCGTACCTCCGCTTCTCCGAACACGGCCTGAACTTCTACTCCAACGGCCTCATCGCGGGCGCCAAGACCCTCCAGGGCCGGGGTGATCTCGCCAAGCGGATGACCGCCGCGGTCAGCGAGGCGTGGGCGGCAGCCGAGAAGAAGCCGGGCCCCGCGGTCGCGGCGATGGCGGGCGCGTCCGAACAACTCCCGCCCAAGGGCGTCCTGTCGGAACAGTTCAGGACGACGCTGACGCTGCTGCACACCGACGCCACGAAGGGCAGGGCGCCGGGGGCCAACACCGAGGCGGACTGGAAGCAGACCATCGACGTCTTCTCCGAGGCGGGCCTGGTCGAGGACCCCAGGTCCGTCGCGGAGTACTGGGATTCGGCCAAGGGGATCAAGGGGTGACCATGCCCAACGACGCCATGCTCAAAAGGACCGGCGGACTTGCGCGGGAGGACGTCGCGACGGCCGCGCCCGCCGTGCGCATCGACGACGTCGCCGTGCGCTTCCGTACGAAGAAGAAGGACGTCACCGCGTTGCGCGACGTCTCGCTCGACATCGGTGCCGGCGAGTTCGTGGCGATCGTCGGCCCTTCGGGCTGCGGCAAGTCGACGCTGCTGAAACTGGTCGCGGGACTCCTGTCGCCGTCGTCGGGGGAGGTGCTCCTGGGCGGGGAGCGGGTGCGGGGGCCGCGGCCCGACACCGGGTACGTGTTCCAGCGCGCCGCGCTGCTCGACTGGCGCTCGGCGCGGCGCAACATCCTCCTCCAGGCGGAGATGCGCAAGCTCCCCGCCGAGCGGGCACGCGCGCGTGCCGACGAGCTGATCCGCACGGCCGGGCTCGACGGCTTCGAGGACGCCTACCCGCACGAGTTGTCCGGCGGCATGCAGCAGCGGGTTGCGCTGTGCCGTGCGCTGCTGCACGAGCCGCCCGTGCTGCTCATGGACGAGCCGTTCGGCGCCCTGGACGCGCTGACGCGGGAGCAGTTGAACGTCGAGCTGAACCGCATCTGGCGGGAGACCGGCACCACCGTCCTCCTGGTGACGCACTCGATCGCCGAGGCCGTGTACCTGGCGGACCGCGTGGTGGTGATGAGCCCGCGCCCCGGCACGGTCACGGAGGTCATCGAGGTCGGCCTGCGGCCGGAGCGGGGGTACGCGGAGACGCTCGCCTCGGCCGAGTTCCGCGGGGCGACCGGGCGGATCAGGGAGCTGCTGGGGGCCGTGTCGGCGCACGACTGAGGGCAGGGCGGGGCCGGGGGTCGGCTCCTTCCGCGGGGCCGAGACGCAGCCCACACGCGGCCGACCTTGCCGCCGTTCCCGCATTCGGGATACTTTCCCGAAAATGGAACACGACGGAGATGGAGTCGACGCGCGCCTCGCCGCGCGACTGTCCGAGCTGCGCGCCGAACGCGGCTGGTCCCTCGGCGAGTTGGCCGAACTGAGCGGGATCAGCCGCTCCACCCTGTCCCGCGC
>NZ_LIPN01000555.1 GCF_001418325.1 Streptomyces atriruber
ATCCCCCTCCCCCGCCGCCCCGCTGCCTGCCCGCGAGGGCGACGACGACTGAATCCCTGCCCCCGTCTCGCCGTAGCGTGTCCGCATGAGCATGAGCAGCACGAGCAGCACACGAGAGCGTCTGGTGGTCATCGGGGGCGACGCGGCCGGCATGTCCGCGGCGTCCCAGGCGCGCAGGCTCAAGGGCCCCGACGAGCTGGAGATCGTCGCGTTCGAGCGCGGCCGCTTCACCTCGTACTCCGCCTGCGGCATCCCCTACTGGGTGGGCGGCGACGTCGGGGAGCGGGACGATCTGATCGCGCGGACGCCCGAGCAGCACCGGGAGCGGGCGATCGATCTGCGCATGCGCACGGAGGTGGTGCGGCTCGACGTCCCGGGCCGCCGTGTCCTGGCCCGGGACCTGGAGGCGGGCGAGGAGTACTGGACGTCGTACGACAAGCTCGTCATCGCCACCGGCGCGCGCCCCCTGCGTCCGGCGCTGCCCGGCATCGACGCCCCCGGTGTGCACGGCGTGCAGACCCTCGGCGACGGCCAGGCCCTGATCGACACGCTGGCCGGGACGGCGGGCCGCCGCGCCGTGGTCATCGGCGCGGGCTACATCGGCGTCGAGATGGCGGAGGCGCTGGTCAACCGCGGCTACGAGGTGACCGTCGTCAACCGCGGCAAGGAGCCCATGTCGACGCTCGACCCGGACATGGGCCGCCTGGTGCACGACGCCATGACGGGCATGGGCATCACGATGGTGAACGACGCCGAGGTCACCAAGATCCTCACGGCGGACGACGGCCGGGCCAGGGCGGTGGCCACGGAGGACGCCGAGTATCCGGCGGACGTGGTGGTGCTGGGCATCGGCGTCCGCCCCGAGACGGCGCTCGCCGGCGAGGCGGGTCTGCCGCTCGGCGAGCACGGCGGGCTCCTGACCGACCTGGCGATGCGGGTGCGCGGGCACGACGACATCTGGTCCGGCGGGGACTGCGTGGAGGTCCGCGACCTGGTGTCGGGGCGCGAGCGGCACATCGCGCTCGGCACGCACGCCAACAAGCACGGGCAGGTCATCGGCTCGAACGCGGGCGGGGGCTACGCCACGTTCCCCGGTGTCGTCGGCACGGCCGTCAGCAAGGTCTGCGACCTGGAGATCGCCCGTACCGGCCTGCGCGAGAAGGACGCGCTGGCCGCCGGTCTCCGCTTCGTGACGGTGACCATCGAGTCGACGAGCAGGGCGGGTTACTACCCGGGGGCCGCCCCGATGAAGGTGAAGATGATCGCCGAGCGGCGCACCGGGCGGCTCCTGGGCGTCCAGATCGTCGGGCGCGAGGGCGCGGGCAAGCGCGTCGACGTGGCGGCCGTCGCGCTGACGGCGCAGATGACGGTGGAGCAGATGACGGCGCTCGACCTGGGGTACGCGCCGCCGTTCTCCCCGGTGTGGGATCCGGTGCTGGTGGCGGCCCGCAAGGCGGTGGCGGCGGTGCGGGCGGACCGGACCTGATGTGAAGGGCGCGGTTCGCCTGACCAGGAAAGGGTCCCCGTCCGGTCGGACAGGGACCCTTTTCAGACATCTTTCAGACGTTCGCCGTTCAGACGTCCGCTGTTCGCGCGGTGGCCGCTCAGACGGCCGTGCGCGTGTGCACGTAGTCCACGAGACGGGTCAGTGCCTCGGGGTCCGTGGTGGGCAGGACGCCGTGCCCGAGGTTGAAGATGTGTCCCTCCAGCCCGCTCGCGGCGGCGAGGACCTCGTCCGTCTTCTGCTCGACGGCCTCCCGGGTGGAGAAGAGGACGGCCGGGTCGAGGTTGCCCTGGATCGCCTTGCCGGGGCCGACGCGGCGCGCGGCCTCGTCCACCGGCACCCGCCAGTCGGCGCCCACGACGTCGGCACCGGCCTCGCCCATGAGGCCGAGCAGCTCGCCCGTGCCGACGCCGAAGTGGATGCGGGGCACACCGTACGGGGCGATCGCGTCGAAGACCTTCACCGAGGCGGGCATCACCGAGCGGCGGTAGTCGGCGGGCGCCAGCGCGCCCACCCACGAGTCGAAGAGCTGCACGGCGCTGGCGCCCGCCTCGATCTGCACCTTCAGGAAGGCGGCGGTGATCTCCGCGAGGCGGTCGAGCAGGTCCGCCCAGAGCTGCGGGTCGCCGTACATCAGCGCCTTGGTGTGCTCGTGGTTGCGGCTCGGACCGCCCTCCACGAGGTAGCTCGCCAGGGTGAAAGGCGCGCCCGCGAAGCCGATGAGCGGCGTCGAGCCGAGCTCGGCCGTCAGCATCCCCATCGCCTCGGTGACGTAGTGGACGTCCTCGGGCGTGAGGTCCCGCAGCTGCGCGAGGTCGGCGCGCGAGCGGATCGGGTTCTCGACGACGGGACCGACGCCCGGCTTGATGTCGAGGTCGATGCCGATCGCCTTGAGCGGGACGACGATGTCGCTGAAGTAGATCGCGGCGTCCACGTTGTGACGGCGCACGGGCTGCAGCGTGATCTCGGTGACGAGGTCGGGGCGCATGCAGGACTCCAGCATGGCCGTGCCCTCGCGGACCTTGCGGTACTCGGGAAGTGAGCGCCCCGCCTGTCGCATGAACCAGACCGGTGTGTGCGGCACGGCCTCGCGCCTGCACGCCTTCATGAAGGGGGAGTCGTACGTCGCTGTGTTCTGCCGGCCCTGGGGGCCACGGCTGTCATTGGCACTCACGCGGAAAGTCTCGCACGTCGACCCGGAACCCCCTGACGGGTGTCTCTCCCTGCGCGAAGGCGCCGTTCCCCTTAACCTTCCCCGCATGGCTGCGGCTCAGGGACAACGGTCGGACGGCGCTGGCGAGATGGAGAGTTCGGAGGGGAAGGTGGCGGATTCGGCTCCGTTGCCCTTCCGCGCGGCGGTCGACGCGCTGCGGGGGGCACGGCTGCGGCCGGAGATCGAGATCGACCCGACGCGACCGCCGCAGCGCCTTGCGCCGCACGCGTACGCGTTGGAGGCGGCGGTCGTGGAGGGTGAGGAGGACCTCGCCGACGGACGGCTCGTGCTGCTCCACGATCCGGCCGGGCACGACGCGTGGCAGGGCACTTTCCGGCTCGTCACGCTCGTACGGGCGGAGCTCGAACCGGAGATGGCGGCGGATCCGCTGCTGCCGGAGGTCTGCTGGTCGTGGCTGACCGGGGCGCTGCACGCGCGGGGGCTTTCGGCGGGCGAGGCGAGCGGGACGGTGACGCGCGCCGGATCCCACTACTTCGGGGGGCTCTCGGAGCGGCCGCCCGCCTCGCAGATCGAGATCCGGGCCTCCTGGACCCCGCGGGAGGGCAGCGGCGGGGTGCCGGACACGGGCGCGCATCTGGCGGCGTGGTGCGACCTGCTCTGCCAGGTCGCGGGGCTGCCGCCCGCGGGCCCCGGAGACGGGTCGGTGGTCTCGCTGCCGCAACGGCGGGGGCCGCTGTCCCCATGAATGCGGGGGCCGCTGTCCCCGTGAGCGGGGGCCGCTGTCCCCTCCAACCGATGAACCGGAGCACGTGAACCGACACACCTGAACCCACGAGAACCCGAACACCCATTCCCCCGCGGCCCGCGCCGCGGGGTTTGCCTTGTGGGGGTCACTCGGAAGTGGGCGTGTTCGGTTTGATCTTCGGATGATCGAGCGCATGTCCGAATTGCCCGAATCATTGCTCACCAAATCGTGATCATTTCCTAAAGGCCGCAGGGATTGGTGCCGAAGAGGTTTGTGACCTTGAAAGCACGGTTCGTCCCGGCTTCATCCCCGAGCCGGTCCCGTCCCCCACCCCAGGAGGCCTGGTGTCCGTTCTCCTCGAGCAGCCCGCAAGCCTGGTCGCCTACCGCCCGAACAAGCCGACCGCCATGGTCGTCGTGGCCGACCCCCGCGTCCGTTCCACCGTCACCCGCCACCTGTGGGCACTCGGTGTACGCGACGTCATCGAGGCCTCGTCCATCGCGGAGGCTCGTCCCCGCATCGGCAACCCCCGGGACATCTGCGTCGCGGATGTCCACCTCCCCGACGGCTCCGGCCTGACGCTCCTCTCCGAAACCCGTGCCGCGGGCTGGCCCAACGGCCTCGCCCTCTCCGCCGCCGACGACATCGGTGCCGTGCGCAACGCCCTCGCGGGCGGCGTCAAGGGCTACGTCGTCACCGGCACCCGTACGAACGTCGGACTCCCCACCC
>NZ_LIPN01000556.1 GCF_001418325.1 Streptomyces atriruber
CCGACGCGGACAGCCGCTCGCCGCCGCGGACCAGGGCCGTGTGCCCGGGGTCGGCGGCGCCCATCGCGTCGAACGCGGTCGGCACGTCGACCGGTGCGCCGGGCAGGGCGGGCGGGCACCAGGACGCGAGGAGGCGCTCCGTGTACTCGGGGTTCCCGGCGAGCGGGATCCGTCCGACGGTCCGTCCTTCGATCAGCCCGGCGAGCAGAGCGCGCAGGCCGGACAGCATGGCGTCGACGGACGCCTGGTCGTTGGACCTGGCGTCGACCTCGAAGCCCAGCAGCAGTCCCCCGTCGCGGGCCGGCAGGACGCTCAGGCCCATGTCCTCCGGCGGGCCGCCCGCGACGTTGCGCATCAGGCCTTCGGCGCCCGCGAAGTCGATCGCGAGGTCGAAGGCCTTGAGGTTGATGCCGCGTCCGTGCAGCAGCGCGCCCGCGCCGGGCACGCCGAGGTCGCGCGGCAGGTCCTCGCCGCGGTAGCGCTGGTGGTCGCGCATCTCCTTCATGGCGGTGGCGACCCGGCGGCTCAACTCGCCGAGCCCGTCGCCCGGTTGCACGGTGACGCGCAGCGGCAGGACGTTGACGGCCATGGCTGGGGTGCGCAGCTCGACCGAGCCCGTCCGGCACATGAGGGGCAGCGCGAAGACCACGTCGGTGCGGCCCAGCATGCGGTGCAGGAAAGCGGCGTAGCAGGCGATCAGCGCCTCGCCCCAGGTGACGCCCTCGGCCTCGGCGAAGGCGCGGAGCGCGGCGGCTTCCCGGGAGGAGATGGCGGCGCGGGCGGTCAGCGTGCCGTCGGGGGCGCCGGCGTCGGTGGCGTCGGGCAGTTCGCCGAGTTCGGGGAGCGGGGTGAACCGCTCGACCCAGTACGCGCGGTCCTCGGTGAAACGGTCGCTCTCCCGGTAGGCCCGGTCGGCCGCGACGAGGGCGGCGAACCCGCCGAACGTCGACTTGCGCGGCTCGGTGCCGTTCACCAGGGCGGTGTAGCGGGCGGCGGTGCGGCGGGCGAGCATCGCCGCGGTGTAGCCGTCGAAGATCAGGTGGTGGCCGAGCTGGGTGTACCAGACCTCGCGGTCGGAGAGCCGGATGACGGTACGTGCGTACAGCGGCCGGTCGACCATCCCCCGGCAGGCCGCGCCCGTCCGCGCGCGTTCGGCGTCGACGAGCGCGTGGGCGGCGGCCACGGGATCGGTGTCGCCGCTGACGTCGACCACCTCGGGTGCGGCGACCGGGTCCTGACCGACCGTCTGGCGCGGCCCTTCAGGGGTGTCGTACACCCGCAGCCGCAGCGTCTCGGCTTCCTCGGTGGTCGCCCGGACGGCCTCGACGAGCGCGTCGACGTCGACCGGTTCGCTGCCGGATATCTCCACCACGTCGCCGACCACGTAGTACGGCGAGTCCGGTTCGAGGCGCTGCGCGTTCCAGATGCCCAACTGGGCGCTGGTCAGGGGCAGCAGGCCGTCCGAGGAGACGCTTGCGGTGCTCAACTTACTCTCCTTGCAGGGTGGGGACGACCATCGGCGTATCGGTGACCGGGTCGGGGACGATGACGCTCGGCAGGTCGAAGACGTCCTTGATCAGCGCGGCGTCGACGATGTCCCCGGGGTCGCCCTCGGCGACGACCCGGCCGTCCTTCATGGCGACGAGGTGGTCGGCGAAGCGGCACGCCTGGTTGATGTCGTGCAGGACGGCGATGACGGTGCGGCCCTCGTTGCGCAACCTGGCGAGCAGGCCGAGCAGTTGGTACTGGTGGGTGATGTCCAGGAAGGACGTCGGCTCGTCGAGCAGGAGGTAGGGCGTCTCCTGGGCGAGCACCATGGCCATCCACACGCGCTGCCGCTGTCCGCCGGACAGCTCCTGCGCCGGGCGGTCGCCGAGGTCCTCGACCCCGGCGGCCACCATCGCCCCGGTGATGGCCGCCTCGTCGTCCGGGGAGCGCAGGGCCAGCAGCGACTGGTGCGGGAAGCGGCCCCGGGCCACCAGTTGGCGAACCTTGATGTCCTCGGGGGCCAGCGGGTCCTGCGGCAGGAAGCCGAGCTGCTTGGCCAGCGCCTTCGCCGGGTAGCCGGTGACCTCGCGGCCGTCGAACTCCACCTGTCCTTCGTGGGGGCGAAGGAGCCGCACGAGTGCGCGCAACAGGGTCGATTTCCCACAGGCGTTGGGGCCCACGATGGCGGTGAACGCGCCGTCGGGGACGTCCAGGCTCAGCCGTGTGGAGACCACCCGGTCTCCGTAGCGCAGGGTGATGTCCCGCGCGGTCAGGCGTGCGGTCACGCGCGCCCCACCTCCTTGGTCAGCAGCCAAATCAAGTAGCAACCGCCGATCGCGGTGCTCACCACGCCGACCGGCAGGGCGACCGGCGCGAGGAGCATCTGCGCGATCAGGTCGGCGCCCTGGAGCAGCACGGCTCCGGTCAGCGCGGCCGGGAGCAGCGGCACACCGGCCGCGCCCGCGAGCCTGCGGCCGATCTGCGGGGCGGCGAGGGCGATGAACGCGATGGGTCCGGCCACGGCGGTCACCGTGGCGGTGCAGCCGACGCCGACGAGCACCATCAGCAGCCGCAGTCGGCCGAGCCCGACGCCGGTGGTCACCGCGATCGCGTCGCCGAGCGACGCCTGGTGCATGGCGTGCGCCCGCGACGCCATCAGGGCGAGCAGCACGGCGATCACCGTGAACGGGACCCCCAGGTCCTCCCAGCCGACGCCGGCGAGCGAGCCCGCGCTCCAGCCGACCGCGGCGATCGCCACTTCCAGGTCGGCGCGGAGCACGATCCACGAGTTGAACGCGGTGACCATCGCGTTGACGGCGATGCCGATCACCACGAGCCGCAGCCCGGAGAAGCCCCGGTCGAACGAGAGCAGGTAGATCACACCGGCGACGATCAGTCCGCCGAGCACCGATCCGGTGGCCAGTTGGGCGGATGTGCCCGACAGGACGGTGAGGGCGAAGAGGGCGCCGGTGTAGGCGCCCGCGTCGAGGCCGATGACGTCCGGGCTGCCCAGCGGGTTGCGCGTGAGGTTCTGGAAGATGGCCCCGGCCACGCCGAGGGCGGCGCCGAAGACGAGACCGGCGAGGACGCGCGGCAGCCGCCAGTCGGAGATGACCACGGAGCGGTGAGTGCCGGTCAGCGAGGCGAACACCTCGCCGGGGGTGGACCAGGACGCGCCGTAGCAGAGCCCGAGCAGCCCGAGGGCCAGCATCAGGACGACCATCACGACGACGAGGAGCACCGTGCGGCGTTCCGTTTTCGGTACGAGTGTTTTCAGTACGAGTGTGTTCACAGCGACCCCGCCCCGTAGCGGCGCACGGCCCAGATCAGCATGGGTCCGCCGAGGAACGCGGTCACGATGGCCACCGGCACCTCGCCGGTGGGCAGCAGCACGCGCGAGCCGATGTCGGCGACGAGGAGCAGGATCGGGCCGAGCACCATCGTGTAGAGAATCAGCCACGGCACCGAGCCTCCGGCGGGCCTGCGGACCAGGTGCGGCACGATGAGACCGACGAACAGGATCGGTCCCGCCACCGCTGTCGCCGCGCCGCTGAGCACGGTGATCAGTACGAGCGCGGCGATCCGCACCCGTCGGACATCGGCGCCCAGCGTGTGCGCGACGGTCTCGCCCAGCGACAGGGCGTTGAGTGCCCGGCTCAGCAGCAGCGCGCCGAGCAGGGCCACGGCGATCGCCGTCAGCGGCAGGGCCATCGGGGCCTGTTCGCGGGCCGCGAGGGAGCCGACCGACCAGAACCGGTACGCGTCGAAGGTGTCGGGGAGCATCAGTCGAAGCCCCAGGGCGACGCCGTTCAGCACGGCGGTCAGGGCGACGCCCGCGAGCACCAGGCGCAGCGGCGAGTGCCGTCCGACCGCGACGACGAGGAGTGCCGCGGCGACGGAGCCGAGCACCGCGAAGCCCAGTTCACCGGCCTGATTCGCCGTCAGTCCGAGTGCCGAGCCGATGGTGATGGAGAACCCGGCGCCCGCGGTGACCCCGAGGATGCCGGGTTCGGCCAGCGGGTTGCGGGCCAGCGTCTGGATGAGGGCGCCCGCCACCGCGAGGGCGGCGCCCACCGCGACGGCGAGCAGCGCACGCGGGGCGCGGACGTCCCGCACGATCACGTGGTCGTCGTTCGTGCCCTGATAGTCGAACAGGGCGCGCACGACCTCGCCGGGCGCGACCGAGCGGGCGCCGATGCCGATGCTGAGCACGGCGACGACGGCCAGCAGCACCAGGCCGCCGACGAGCAGGCCGATCTGCGGGACGGCCTTTCTGGTTCCGGCCGCCTCGGAGGCGCGGCCCGCGACGGTCACCGCTTCAGCAGCGGCGCGAACGACTCGTCGATCGCGTCCAGGGTCTGCATGGCCTGCCCGTAGGTCGCGGCCTCGGTGTAGCGGATCGGGAAGGTCTTGCCGGCCTTGACGGCGGGCAGGTTCTTCCACAGCTTCGAGTCCATGACGTACTTGACCGGCTTGGGGATGCTGCCGTCGGGGTTGACCGAGTAGGTGATGGCGTCGGCCTCGCCGAGCGCGTCCGGGAGCTCCTCGATGGAGGGGTACTCACTGACGGACTTCGAGCCGGGGCCGGGCTTCTTGACCTTGCCGTAGTACTTGGCGCCGACGTCCTGGGCGATGTTGGTGCCCCAGGAATTGCCGAACTCGCGCTGGAAGGTGCCCTTTGCGGTCTCGCCGTAGGCACCGACGTGGCCCAGCTTGAGCTTCGGCAGCACGTCCGCGTACTTCTTGGACAGCTTGTCGGCCTCGGCCTCGTACTTGTCCTTCGCGACGTCGTACTTCTTCAGCGCGCCCGCCGCGTCGGACTGCTTGTGGGTCAGCTTGCGCCAGGCGGCCGGCACGGTGGGGCCGAGGGCGACGACGGGGGCGATGCCTTCGAGCCGCTTCACGTCGATGTCGCCGAGCACCGGCGCGGGGACACCGATGACGATCAGGTCCGGCTCGGCCTCGGCGATGGCCTCGTAGTTGGTCTCGGTCGCCAACTCGCCCGCCACCTTGGGCGTCTTCTTGTACGTGGCGAGATCCTTCTTGGTCATCATCGGCTCGCCCCGCTTCCACGACGAGATCCCGACGAGGGGCGCGCCGCCCTCGATCATGGCCGGGACCGCGTAGCCGGTGGCCACCACACGCTTGGGGTCGGACGGGATGGTGATCTTGCCGTTGTCGGCGGCGAACACCCGCGTCTTGCCCTTGCCCGAGTCGTCCGACCCGCCGTCCGACGATCCGCACCCGGTCACCAACAGCGCCAGCGCCACGGCACCGACCAGGCCCGACGATCTGCGTATGGACATGTTTCGCTCCTTGTTACTTAGGTAAGGCTCACCTTAGTAGATGACCTTGTCGGCAGGACAATCGGGCGCGCAAAGATTTCGCGCGCCCTTCCGGCCGGTTGCTCAGTGGTCGTCCTCGTCGAAGTCGGCGACGCCGCGCTTCCAGTACCCGGTGATGTCGTGGTCGGCCTTGCCGAGCCCCAACTCGTCACGGACCCAGCGGCGCAGGGGCTTGATCTGCCCGGCCTCACCGGCGACCCACACGTAGACGCGCTCCCCCTCGGGCACGGTCACCGCGGTCACGGCCCGCTCCAGCGCGCCACCCGCACCGGCGGGCAGACCGCCGCGGTGCAGCCAGTGCACCTCGACGCCCTCGGGCGCGGACAGCTCGATCTCCTCGTCGGCGTCGGCCACTTCGACGAAGGCCCAGCCCTTGGCGGTCCGGGGCAGCTCCTCCAGCCAGCGCGCGATGGCGGGCAGCGCCGTGATGTCGCCCGCGAGGAGATAGCGGTCGTACGTGTGCGGGACGATCAGCCCGCCGGGCGGCCCCGCGAGGTGCACGACCGCGCCCGGCTCGACCGCGTGCGCCCAGTCCGACGCGAGGCCGCCGTCGTGCGGGACGATGTCGATGTCGATCTCACCCGTGACGGGGTCGTAGCGGCGCACCGTGTACTCGCGCGAGGTGGGGGCGGGCCGCGGCCAGCGCAGCATCGCCCCGTTCCGCTCGGGCAGCCGCAGTGAGCCGTCCGGTTCCGGGAAGATGAGCTTCACGTGCTCGTCGGGCGCGTGCGCCTCGAACCCCTCGGTGCCGGGCCCGCCCAGGGTCAGCCGCAGCAGTCCGGCGCCGACCTTGACGGTGCGTACGACCTCGGTCTCCCTGATGCCGATCGGGTACCCCACCTTCTCGGCGTGCGGCCCCTGGCGGACCTCGGCGATCCGCTCCAGGTGACGGTGCCGGTGGTCGACCCGGGTCATGCGGCACGCTCCGTCAGGAGGGCCGTCCAGTGCCCCAGTTCGGGCTGCTCGGCCAGGTCGGGGAACTCCAGGGTGGTCGCTCCCGCGGCGCGCCAGCGCTGGACCAGGGTCATGATCCGTACCGAGTCGAGGCCGAGGTCGAACAGGTCCTCGTCGGGCGCGATCTCGGCGGGGTCGCAGTCGAGCAGCTCCGCGATGTCGGCGCGGACGCGCTCGGGCGACAAGGTCTGGTTCATCGGATGGCTCCTTCGGGAATGAGCGCGGACCGCGTGGTCGGCGCACCGGTGTGACGGCGGGGCCGCGGCACCGGTCGACGTAGAGGCGCGTGCCGTCAAGGCGTTCGCCGATCACGGGCGAATCCGACGTTCACGGGCGACAGCTGGAGGCGGATCCGCGCCCACGACTCCCCGTTCCCAGGCAGCATGGACTCTCCTCCCCCCGGCGATACTCAGGAAAGGCTAACCTAACTTAATCATGGTCATCGCGTGAAAACGGGAGGCCTGTTCACAGGCCTCCCGTGGATTTCCGCGCCGCGCATCGGCGCGGCCGGCGCGGGGTCAGTCGACGTCGGCCCTGGCCTCCCCCATGGCCAGGCCGTCGATCCAGTTGATGGACGCCGTGCTCGCGTCAGTGCCCCAGTAGGTGCCCCACCGCGGCTTGTTGCCGAGGTCGTCCCAGGTGCGGGCGCCCGAGCGGGAGGCGATCTCCTGGCCGTCCAGGTAGACCGAGAGCTTTCCGGAGCTGGCGGAGCTCGTGGTGATGCCGAGCTGGATCGAGTGCCAGGCGCCGGACGACCAGGCGGCCGAGCCGATGGAGATCCACTCCTCGCCGGGAGCGACGTACCAGACCTTCAGCCTGCCGTCCTCCACCTTCATGATCACGGGGTAGTTCTGGCTGTGCTGGTCGTTGGTGCCGTTGGACTTCCACTGGAAGACGGTCTGCGCGTCGCCCGTCTTGGTCATCGAGTCCCAGCCGAACCAGTACGTGCTGCCGTTGCGGAAGGCGTACTCGCCGCTCCCGGTCCGCACGTTGTGCGCCTCGCAGCGCGGAACGCCGATGGGCTTGTTGAACTTGAAGAAGTCACCGCGGGCCGTGCCCCAGTTGTCGACGGTGACGCTTCCCGGCGCGTCGCACAGGGTGGTCCCGAAGACGCCGAGGCCGTTCGACGCGTCTCCGTCCCACAGGACGCTCTTGGCACTCTTGGCGCCGCCGGCACCCTTGGGGCCCTCCGCGCTCTCGTCGCTCTTGGTCTCCGACCGACCGGCGGGGGCCGCCGAGACGCCGATGGATTCAGGGGCGGCGACGGCCCAGGCCGCGAGGACAGCCACGATGATGCCGCCTGCTGAGGTCAGGGTCTTCCCGGTCCGGTTCACTGCATGCTCCTGCGAGGTGGGGGGCGGCTG
>NZ_LIPN01000557.1:0-3823 GCF_001418325.1 Streptomyces atriruber
CGCATCCCCTCCCCCGTCCCCCGGCGCCTCCCCCTACGTGGAGCCCGGAGTCGTCGACGGCGCACCCCACAACAGGGAGAACAACGCCTACCGCCGCCCGGGCGAGATGTCCGAGTCCGGCCGGACGGACGCGAACACCGAGGTCGCCCGCATGAAGCCGGTCCTGAAGCGGCTGTGGCAGGCGAAGAAGTGGGACCCGGAGCGCGTGCGCGCCGAACTCACCGACAAGCTCGGGTACAAGGGCGAGGGCGAGGGCGAGGGCGAGGGCGAGCTGAGGGTCCAGGAGATGTACTCGGACTATGGGGACGACAACGAGTACGTCACGCCCGAAGGGGCGATGATCGGGCTCTCCGTCGGGAAGGACTCCTGCGTGACCGCCTACGTCGACCAGTCCGGCTACGGAGCCGAGGCGAACGGCCGCTTCCCGGAGACCGGCTGCATCAGACCGCCCACCGGACACTGAGCCGCCCCGACCACCCCACGCGCAGGCGAATCTCCGTGGACAACCACGCCTCGCGCAGCGAATAGTGCCGCCCATGACTTCTCTCGTGCGCCACCTCACGTTCGACGCCCACGACGCCTACCGCCAGGGCACCTTCTGGGCCGAGGTCCTCGGCGGCAAGGTCGCCGACGACGACTTCCCCGGCGACCCGGAGGCCCTGGTGACGGCCGACGGCATCGCCCTGCTCTTCGTGACCGTGGCGGACACCAAGGCCGTCAAGAACCGGCTGCACATCGACCTCCAGCCGCAGGACCGCACCCGCGACGAGGAGGTCGAGCGGCTGCTCGGGATCGGCGCGAAGCTGTACGAGGACCACCGGCGGCCGAACGGCCGGGGCTGGGTCACCCTCACCGACCTGGAGGGCAACGAGTTCTGCGTGGAGCTCAGCGAAGCCGAGCGGACCGCTCTGACCCGGTGACCCTGCAGCCGTGAGCCCGGCAGGGGCGGCCGACCACGGCTAACCACGGCCCCGCAGCTCCCCCTTGACCACTTTCCCGCTCGCGTTCCGCGGCAGCTCCGCCACGAACTCGACGCTCCTCGGCACCTTGTAGTTCGCCATCTCCCGCCGCGCCCACGCGATCAGGTCGTCCGCCGTGACCACGGCCCCGCGGCGGCGCACCACGTACGCCCTGCCGACCTCGCCGAGCCGTGGATCGGGCACACCGATCACCGCGACGTCGGCCACGTCGGGGTGCACGCCGAGGAGCTGCTCTATCTCGGCGGGGTAGGCGTTGAAGCCGCCGACGATGAACATGTCCTTGATGCGGTCCGTGATGCGGAGGTTGCCCGCCGGGTCGAGGACGCCGACGTCACCCGTGCGCAGCCAGCCGTCGGGGGTCACGCACCGCTTCGTCTCCGCCGGATCCTCGAAGTACCCCTGCATGACGTGATGGCCGCGGACGAGCACCTCGCCGGGATGGCCCGGCGGGAGCGGCTCACCGGCGGGGGTCACCACCCGCACCTCCGTGTCGGGGATGGCCCGGCCCGACGTCGCCGCGATCACGTCGGCCGGATCGCCGCGACGGCACATCGTGACGATGCCGCTTGCCTCCGAAAGGCCGTACGCCGTCAGGACGGTGGCGATGCGCAGCTCCGCCCGCAGCCGCTCCACCAGCTGCAGCGGCACCACCGCGGCGCCTGTCACCACGAGGCGCAGCGCGGAGAGGTCGTACTGGTCGCGGGAGGGGTGGTCGAGGAGCGACTGGTGCAGGGTGGGCGGGCCGGGCAGGACCGAGATGCGTTCCGAGGCGACGTTGGCGAGGACCGTGTCCACGTTGAAGACGGGCTGCGGGACCATCGTCGCGCCCCGCATCAGGCACGCGATGATCCCGGCCTTGTAGCCGAAGGTGTGGAAGAACGGGTTCACGATCAGATAGCGGTCGCCCTCGCGCAGCCCGGCCAGGTCGGACCAGATGTCGTAGCAGCGCAGGGTCTGGGCGTGGGTGATGACGGCGCCCTTGGGACGGCCCGTCGTGCCCGAGGTGAAGATGATGTCCGAGGGCGCGGAGCCGTCGACCGCGGCCGCGCGCGTGCGGACGACGGCCGGGTCCACCGTGTCGCCGCTCGCCAGGAAGTCCTTCCAGGTGCGGAAGTCCTGCGGGGCGTCGTCGGCGAGCACGACCACCTGGTCCAGGTGTGGCAGGCCGGGCAGCGGCCCGTCCCCCGGCCCCTCGGCCGCGGCGCGGCGCAGCGAGGCGACGTACGACGTGCCGAGGAACGTGCCCGTGATGAAGAGGATCCTGGCGCGGCTGCGGGCCAGGACGTACGCCGCTTCCGTGCCCTTGAAACGGGTGTTGAGGGGGACGAGGACCGCTCCGGCGCTCACGGCGCCGAGGGCGGAGACGATCCAGTCGAGGGTGTTCGGCGCCCAGACGGCGACGCGGTCGCCGGGCTCGACGCCGTTGGCCACACAGGCGGCCGCGGCGCGCTCCACGCGCTCGCCCAGTTCCGCATACGTGACGCGGGTGCGGCCCTCGACGACCGCCTCCCGCGAGCCGTACCGCCCGGCGGCCGCCCGCACCAGTCCCGGGATGCTGCCCCACTCCAGGTCGCCGCGCATCGCAAGCCCTTCCCACTAGCTGACTATCCGTCAGATTAGCTGTAGCCTGACGCGCTGTCAGCAGTGGTGACACGCTCGCGACAGGCGGAGGTGCCGTTGCCCATGGCTTCACTCAAGGACGCTACAGCGATAGTCGGGATCGGCCAGACCCCGTTCGCCAAACAACTCCCCAAGAGCGAGAAGGAGTTGGCGTGCAGGGCGATCGTCGCCGCGCTCGACGACGCCGGTATCGCGCCGTCCGAGGTCGACGCCTTCGCCTCGTACACGATGGAGGAGACCGACGAGGTCGAGGTCGCCAAGGCCGTCGGCGCGGGCGACGTGACCTTCTTCAGCAAGGTCGGCTACGGCGGCGGCGGTTCCTGCGCCACCGTCGCGCATCTCGCCTCGGCCATCGCGACCGGCCAGGCGAGCGTCGGCGTCGCCTGGCGCTCCCGCAAACGCGGCAGCGGCCCGCGCCCCTGGAAGAACACCACGGTCCAACTCCCCACGCCCGCCCAGTGGACGCGCCCCTTCGGACTGCTTCGCCCCGCCGACGAGATCGCGATGCTCGCGCGCCGCTACATGCACGAGTACGGCACGACCCGCGACCATCTCTTCAACGTCGCCCTCGCCTGCCGCAACCGCGCCAACCAGAACCCGGCCGCGATGATGTACGAGCGCCCGCTGACCCGCGACATGTATATGACGTCGCGCTGGATCAGCGAACCGCTCTGCCTCTTCGACAACTGCCTGGAGACGGACGGCGCGCTGGCGTGCGTGATCGTCTCCGCCGAGCGGGCACGCGACTGCAGGCAGAAGCCCGTGTACGTCCACTCCGTCGCGCAGGGCCTGCCCTCCCAGCACCACGGCATGGTCAACTACTGGAACGACGACCCGCTCTCGGGCCCGGCCTGGACGGCGGCCCGACACCTGTGGAAGCAGGCGGACTTCGGCCCGCAGGACGTGGACGTCGCCCAGATCTACGACGCGTTCACCCCGCTCATCCCGCTCTCCCTGGAGGGCTACGGCTTCTGCGGCCGCGGCGAGGGCGGCGCGTTCACGGAGGGCGGCGCGCTGGAGAGCGGCGGCCGCCTCCCCGTCAACACGGGCGGCGGCGGCCTCAGCGAGGCGTACGTCCACGGCTTCAACCTCATCAACGAGGGCGTGAAGCAGCTACGGGGCACGTCCACGGCACAGGTTCCGGATGCGTCCACGTGCCTGGTCACAGCAGGAGAGGGAGTCCCGACATCGGCGTTGCTGCTGCGCGCCCCTTAAGGGGCGCG
>NZ_LIPN01000557.1:3864-4221 GCF_001418325.1 Streptomyces atriruber
GAACTGCGCGAGCAACCACGAACACCCCGCACCCGGCAAAGGACGATCACATGGCAGATGCGACGACCGAACCCCTCCTGACCCCCACGCCGGACGACGACGGCGCCCCCTTCTGGGAGTACGCCGCCCGAGGCGAACTCCGGATACAGGCCTGCACCGCCTGCGGCGAGCTCCGCTTTCCGCCGAGGCCCTGCTGCCCCCACTGCCAGTCCTTCGACAGCACCTGGCGAAGGATGAGCGGACGAGGCCGCATCTGGTCCTACGTCTTCCCGCACCCCCCGCTCCTGCCCGCCTACGCGGAACAGGCGGGCTACAACGCGATAGTCGTCGAACTCGCCGACGCCCCCCGCATCCGCC
>NZ_LIPN01000558.1 GCF_001418325.1 Streptomyces atriruber
GGGTGGGGCGGTGGGGTCGTCGTCGGCGAGGGCCGGGGGTGCGAACAGGACCAGGGTCGTCAGGGTTGCAGCGCCCGCGATGCGGCGGAGGTGGCGGGTCATGGGTCACTCGCCCTCGGCGATCTCGATGGGGGCGGGGGGCATTGACCCCACTTGGAAGGTGACCTTGTCCGTTCCCTCCGGAGGGGCGGGGAACTGGGCGAACCAGCTCGCCGTCTCTCCCTGCTTCACGCGACCGTTGAACTTGGTGCACAGGCAACGGCCAGATGTGTCCCTGAGGACGAGGTACTTCTTCTTGCCCTCGTTGTCCACGAGAGCGGCACCTGACAGGGACCCTCCGTTGGAACGCAGCTCCCGTTCGTCGCTGGCCCAGTTGGCGCCCATCCAGGACCGACTGCCGTTGTTCGTCACCGTTCCCGAGACAGTGACGAAGCCTCCTCCGTCCCGGGAAGCCGAAAGGATCCTTACGCCGACATCGCCGTCCTTGGCCTCCGCCAACACCTGATCGGCTGAGGGGGTTCCACCCTTCTCTGCCTCTTCGTCTCCACGGTCTGTCTCCGCCGATGACGAACGCCCGGCCTTTTCGGGCTTCTCATCGTCTCCCCCACCGCCGCAGCCGGCGACCGTGAGGACCAGCCCAGTCGTGATCGCCACAGCGGTCATTGCCCTGCGGGTCGTCGCGGTACGCCGAATCTCCATCGCTACGGCTCCCCTCTTGTCGATCGCTTGTCAGTCGGCCAAGTGCACGGAGAAGAGAGCGGACGCATCAGGGAGGTCGCCCCATTCGAAGTCGTCCGGGTCGATCTCGAAGGATTCGCCGCCATCACATGTGAATTCCACGGGCTTTGCCGGGTCGGCCGACGCGGGGAAGTCGCAGCGAGGTCTGATGATGGCCGTGGCTTCGGCCTTCGCGTGCTTCGACTCGGTCCCCGGAATGATCGAGTCGCCCACGGTGTACGTGGTCTCGATCTTCACCCAGAAGCCCGGGAAACCGTTCACCTGATCGGGCCCGAAGCCGATGACGGTCGAGTCGTTGTCGGCGGCCAGGGCGTCCGCGGCCCCCCGAGCGCCCGCACCCGTGAACTTGTCACCCGTGAGCCAGTCCAGCCAGGCTTCGTCCTTGCCTATGGACAGTTCCAATCCGTCCATGAGTTCGTCCCTGGCATCCTGCGCAGCGGCCAATGCGGCTGCGTCAGCGGCTGATTGAGCCCCGTTGCGCGCAGAGGCAGCCTGGGCGAAGGCGAAGAAGGCAAACGCGACGAAGAGCAGAATGCCCGTCAACCAGATGTAGATGGGAAGAGTCTGCCCTCGGTCACTCTTCAGGCAGTCGGCCGTCAGCCGCCGACAACGTCGTCGACCGCGTCCCCAATGGCACTGGAGATCACACCGTCCAGTCCGAGCTGGTCGATGAGCGTGAAGATCCCCGCAATAAGAATCATCAGCCCCGCATACTCCACAAACCCCGCCCCCGCATCCCGGCCTCTTATCCACATCT
>NZ_LIPN01000559.1 GCF_001418325.1 Streptomyces atriruber
CATCACATACGCCACGTCATCAGCGCCGACTTCGACAGCAAGGCGGCCCGCAGCGTGGTCCGCGACGTGGTCCGCAGGCCGCCCCGCCGGGGCAAGGGTCGAGGCGGTCTCCGCGTCGTCGATCACCACGCGTCGGCCACCCGCAGCGTGGTCCGGTACGAAGCGGCTCGTGTGCCGGGTGCACACCACCGCCACGGGCGCCGAGTCCTCCAGGAGGAACGCCACCCGCTCCGCCNNAGATCGACGGAACGTTCCATCGCCACGGCGACGCGGTCCCCGCGCTTCACTCCGACGGCCGCCAGGTGCAGGGCAAGGCGTTCCGACGCGGATTGCAACTCCCGGTAGGACATGCACCGTTCGCCGTCCTCGATCGCCACTCCGTCAGGCGTGCGGTCCGCTTGGAGGGCGATCAGTTCGGGTACCGGATCGGCCCTCACCGGCTGCCGCGTCGCGTTCCACTCCGCCACGACCAGCGACCGCTCGGCGGCCCCCGCCACATCGACCCGGCCCACCGGCACCGACGGATCTGCCACCACCTGTTCGAGGACCCGTACCAGCCGGTCGACGACCGACTGGGCGGCCGCCCGGTCGAACAGGTCGGGGCGGTGGTCGAGCTTGAAGCCCATGCGGTCGCCCTCGGGTGCGACAACCAGCGTGAGCGGGTAGTGCGCCGCCTCTTCGCCGCCCAGGAACCGGATGGCGAACATGCCGGGGGCGGGCTCGCGTTCCGGGGGGCGCGGGTAGTTCTCGTACACGACGATCGTGTCGAAGACCGATCCGGGACCGGTGAGCTTCTGGATCGCGGGCAGCCCGAGGTGCTGGTGGGCCATGAGCGCGGCCTGTCGGCTCTGCAGGGCGGCGAGCATCTCCGACACGGGCTGCGCGCCGTCGAGGCGTACGCGGACCGGCAGCGTGTTGATGAACAGGCCGATCATCGACTCCACGCCCGGCAGTTCGGCCGGGCGGCCCGCCGCGGTCGCGCCGAACACGACGTCCGTGCGCCCGGCGAGCCGGGCCAGGACCAGGGCCCACGCTCCCTGGATCACGGTGTTCACCGTGATCCCGTGGCTGCGCGCCACGTGCGCGAGGCCCTCCGTCAGCTCCTCGGAGATGTGGGTGATCAGGCTCTCGGGGGTGATGGGGGTCCGCCCCGGATCCGCCGGTGCCACGAGCGTCGGCTCGTCGGCCCCGGCCAGCGCCGTCCGCCAGGCGTCCCGCGCGGCGTCCTTGTCCTGCCGGTTCAGCCAGGCCAGGTACTCCCGGTAGGACGTGACACGGGGCAGGCCCCGCGTGTGGCCGCCCTCCGCGTACACGGCGGGCAACTCGTTGAACAGCACCGCCATGGACCAGCCGTCCATGACGACGTGGTGGCTGGTGACGACCAGCCGGTGCCGCCTGTCGCCGAGCCGGACCAGGAGCAGCCGCAGCAAGGGGGCGACCGCCGGGTCGAAGCGCCGCGAACGCTCGCCCGCGGCGAGCCGGTCGGTCTCGGCGAGGGCTTCGTGCTCCGCGAGGCCGGAGACGTCCACCAGTCGCCACGGCAGGGCCGCCTCGCGCGCGATGACCTGCACGGCCTCGCCGGACTTGCGGCCGCGGAAGCTCGCCCGCAGCGCGCCGTGCCTGGCCAGCAGCGCCTCCCAGGTCCTGCGCAGCCGGTCCACGTCCAGGGGCCCGACCAGCTCCAGCATCCGCTGCCCCTGGTAGACGTCGGGTCCCTGGTCGTCGAAGGCGGCGTGGAACAGGAGCCCTTCCTGCAACGGCGACAGCGGCCAGACATCCTCGACTACGGATCGGGTCATCGTCTCTGTCTCCTCACAGCGGCAACGGCGATGTGCGGGCCCCGCCGAAAGCCACGCGACAGCGACGGCCCACGGCGCGAGCGGGTCAGATATTCGGGTGGGTCGGGTATGTCGGTGGGGCGGGTATGTCGGTGGGTCAGGAGCTTCGGTGGGGCAGGAACCTCGGTGGGTCAGAAGGGGTCTCCGACGGTGCCGGTCCCCTCGAATTCGTCGACCTCGTCCTGTGCGAGGTCGAGGAGCGGGAAGTCGGAGGGCGTGTGACCGCCCGAGGCGGGGGCGTCGGTGTGGTCGGCCAGGCCGCCCAGGAGTTCCACCCAGGTCCGGCCGAGGCGTTCGGCCTCGGCGTCCGCCACGAGGTGCCCGGGCCAGCTCAGGGTGACCGTGACTTCCGGCCCTTCCGGGGTGTCCCGGACCATCGCGCCCGCGTCCAGTAGATGTCGCAGAGGCATGTCGGGGTCGGACGAGCCACCGATGGCCGTCTCGCCCGCCAACTGCCAGCCAGTGCCGGGTGCTTCACGCACTTCGTGCACTTCTCCTTCGTCACTTGCGTCATGGACGGCGGTCGCGAACCGGCCCATGTAGTTG
>NZ_LIPN01000056.1 GCF_001418325.1 Streptomyces atriruber
ATAAGCGACACACCCCCTTCCCCGCCGTCCTCTGCACCTCGGTCAACGAAGCGATCGTCCACGGCGTCCCGAACGCCTACCGCCTGCGCGACGGCGACCTCGTCTCGCTCGACTGCGGCGCCGAGCTCGCGGGCTGGGTCGGCGACTCGGCGATCAGCTTCACCGTCGGCACCCCGCGCCCCGAGGACACGCGCCTGATCGCGACGGCGGAGCGCGCACTGGAAGCGGGCATCGCGGCGGCGGTCGTCGGCAACCGCATCGGCGACATCGCCCACGCCATCGGCACCGTCTGCCGCACCGCGGGGTACGGCATCCCGGAGGGGTTCGGCGGCCACGGCATCGGCCGCCGCATGCACGAGGACCCCGGCGTCCCGAACGAGGGGCGACCCGGCCGCGGCATGCCCCTGCGCCCCGGCATGGCCATCGCCATCGAGCCGATGGTGATCGCGGGCGGCGGCGACGGCTACCACCCCGCCCCGGACGGCTGGACGCTGCGCACGAACGACGGCAGCCGCGCGGCGCACGCCGAGCACACCGTCGCGATCACCGAGGACGGTCCCAGGATCCTCACCGCACTGTGACCCCACGGGGACACTCCCCGACGTAGATCATCCGTACGCTTCTCCGGTGACACGAGAGATCATCGACTACGGACAGTTCGCGGAACGGCTGCGCCAGCAGCAACAAGGCCGCCCCCGCTGGGAGTTGCTCCACGCGGTGCAGCAGGAGTGGGGCTACGAGGACCCGGGCGGCGAGCCCGGGCACTCGCGGTGGGGCGGGGAGAACCGCACGGACGGCATCGACTGGGAGCTGCCCGTCCCGCAGGCCCTGAACGAGTGGTGGGACTCCCCGCTCAACTCCTTCGCCTTCAATCCGCGCCTGTACTGGGTCCACACGCAGTGGCCGCCGACGATCTCGGAGCTCGAACTGCCCCCGGACAGCGCCCTCGTGGCGCCGGGCGGCGACCGACGCGTCTGCGTTTTCATGTCGGAGTACCACTACAGCCACGCGTGGGGCTATCTCGCCGCCGAGGCCGAACTGCCCGACCCGCGCGTCGTCGTGAGCGTCGGCGGCGAGTGGGTCGTGCAGAGCAGGTCGCTCTCGGAGTTCCTGATGCAGCTGGCCTTCGAGCGGATGCCGGCGCACTACGGCTGGACGCTGCGGGTGCCCAGGGCGGTCGTCGACGCCGACCCGGAGATCGTCCGGCGCCTGACGGCCTCGTACCGTGAACTCGGCCTGCTGCCCTGGCAGGAGATGGGCACCGACGCACTGTCGTACGGCGCTCCCGACGCGGTCGTGCGGCACGGACGCGGGCCGGGCGCCGACTTCGCGATCGTCATCAACGCCCGTACGCGCGAGGCGCTCGTCGCGGTCGCCGAGACCCTCGGCGTCGACTGGTCCGGCGACAAGGCGATCCGCCCGCCCTCCGAGGTGCCCGCGCCCCTGGAGGACCTCGGACCGGTCACCCTGGCGGCGGGCGAGGCCGATCCCCGGGGCCGCTGGACCGTCCTGATGCGCGGCCACAGCGCCCCGCCCGCGGTGCCCGGCGCCGCCGCCGCGCTCGTCCCCGCGCCGGGCACCCTGCGGTCGGTGGCCGCCAACCGGAGCGGAACGACCCTCGTGGCGGGTGACGTGGACGGCTCGGTCCACGTCCTGGAGACCGACGACGAGTCCCCCGAGACGATCGTCCTGACGCTGCACCGCGCCCCGGTCACCGCGCTCGCCTGCCTCGAACTGGCCAACGGCAAGCGCCTCGTGCTGAGCGGCGACGAGCACGGCGTGATCCGCTACTGGAACACCCGCCGCAAGCCGATGCGCATCCCCTTCGACCGCCGCGCCACGCCCGTCCGCGCCCTCGCCGCCGCCCAGCTGGAGACCGGCCCGGCGTTCGCCGCCGCATGGGCCGACGGCCTGGTCCGCATCTGGGACCTGGAGTCCGACGCCGTGGCCGGCCTGCGCCTGGGCACCGGCATCAGGTTCCTCGGACTCGACGCGGACGGCACCCTGCGCGTCACCGACGGGCACGGCACCTCCGCGCTCGCCCTGGACCTGGCCAAGCTGTGGCCGCACCGCGACCTCCAGCTGCGCCTGGACGGCGTCGACTGGGGATCCCTGTGGACCGCCCGCGGGCCCGGCCACATGGTCCCGGAGCTGATCGGCAAGGTCGCCTCGGACGACAAGAAGACGGCCATGGACGCGGTCCACGACCTCTACCGGCTCCTGGTCTCCAAGGAGGCCTCCTCGACGGCCGCGGTCCCCGCGATCCCGTTCCTGGTCGACCTGATGACGGACCCGGACAACAGGTCCCGCAGCACGCTGCTGCTGCTCATCGCGGACCTCGCCGACGTGCGCCAGGCCCGCGGCGGCCGCGGCGACGCCCAGCTGGCCGCCGTCCGCGCGGCGCTGCCCGCCCTGCGGTACCTGCACGACGACCCGGAGTCGCCGATCCGCTGGGCCGCGAACGAGCTGGAGCAGAACTGCGCGGCGTCGCCCGCCTGACGGCGCCGACTCCGCCGGGGGCCGTACAGCCGTTACAGCCGTACGGCCCCCGGCCCGGTCTCACTTCTCCGGGCTCACCACCATGGCCGAGCCGCCGCCCCGGCGGACCTTCTCGGCCGCCGCGAGCCACTTCCCGCCCGGCAGCCGCTGCACGCCCGTGGCCGCGCCGATCTCCGGGTTCTGCTTGAAGGAGTGCCCGATCGACTCCAGCGAACCCTTCAACGGGCTGTTCCACAGCTCCGGTTCGAGCTCGGTCTGTGCGGCGTTGCGCTGGCTCGCGCGCGGCGCGGCGATCGCGTCGACCAGCGGAAGGCCGCGGTCGACGAAGCCCGTCAGCGTCTGCAGGACGGTCGTGACGATGGTCGCGCCGCCCGGCGACCCGAGGGCCACCACCGGCTTGCCGTGCCTCAGCACGATCGTCGGGGAGATCGAGGAGCGCGGCCGCTTGCCGGGCCCCGGCAGGTTCGGGTCGTGCACCGCCGGATCGGCGGGCGCGAAGGAGAAGTCGGTGAGTTCGTTGTTGAGCAGGAAGCCGCGGCCCGGGACGGTGATGCCGCTGCCGCCCGTCGACTCGATGGTGAGGGTGTACGCCACGACGTTGCCCCACTTGTCGGCGGCCGTGAGGTGCGTGGTGTTCTCGCCCTCGTACGTCGTCGGGGCCGCCTCGTCGCCCTTGCCGCACGCCTCGGGGTGGCGCGGGTCGCCGGGCGCGAGCGGACTCTTCAGCACCGCGGTGTCCTTGATCAGGCACTCCCGCGAGTCGGCGAACCGCTGCGAGAGGAGCTCCTTCGTCGGTACGTCCTCGAAGGCGGGGTCGCCCACCCAGCGCCCGCGGTCGGCGAACGCGATGCGGCTGGCCTCGATGTAGCGGTGCAGGTACTTCGCCTTCGACGCCTTGGAGAGGTCCGTGCGCTCCAGGATGTTGAGCGCCTCGCCGACGGTCGTGCCGCCGGAGGAGGAGGGCGCCATGGAGTACACGTCGAGGCCGCGGTACGAGGTTTTGGTGGGGGCCTGGCGCTTGACCGCGTACGCCCGGAGGTCCTTGACGGAGAGGTCGCCCGGCCGCACCTTGCGGTCCGCCGCGGGGTCGACCGGCGGCTTGTTCACCGTCCGCACGAACTCCTCGGCGAGATCGCCCCGGTACAGCGCACCGACGCCCTTGCGGCCCAGCTCCTGATAGGTGCGCGCCAGGTCGGGGTTCTTGAACGTCGAGCCGACCTCCGGCAGCTTGCCGCCCGGCAGGAACAGCTTCGCGCTGGCGGGGAAGTCCCTGAACCGCTTCTCGTTCGACTCGGTCTGCGCGCGGAAGGTCGGGTCGACCGTGAATCCGTCGCGCGCGAGGCGCTCGGCGGGCTTCAGGAGGCTGCGCAGGCTCTTGCTGCCCCAGGAGTCCAGCGCCGACTGCCAGGTGGCGGGCGTGCCGGGGGTGCCGACGCCGAGGCCGCTGGTGACCGCGTCGGCGAAGGGGATCGGCTTGCCGTTCTCCAGGAAGAGCCCGGAGTCCGCGGTGCGCGGGGCCGTCTCGCGGCCGTCGATGGTGCTGACCTTGTGGGTCTTCGCGTCGTAGTGGACGAAGTAGCCGCCACCGCCGACGCCGGACGAGTACGGCTCGGTGACGCCGAGCGCGGCGGCGGTGGCGACGGCCGCGTCCACGGCGTTGCCGCCCTTCTTGAGGACCTCGATGCCGGCCGCCGAGGCGTCCGGGTCGACGCTGGCGACGGCGCCGCCGTGGCCGACGGCGACCGGCACCTTGTCGGGAGTCCTGCCGTCCGGGGCCCGGCCCGCCGGGTGTGCGGACGCAGGATGTGCGGAAGCCGGTTCCGCTGAGCGCGTAGGCGAAGGGGGCGCGGCCGCACCGACCGACACCAATACCCCTCCGACCGCCAATAGCGTCAGATTCCGTACGACAGCGCGACGCATTCGTACCTCCTGTCAACAACCGTCTGCGCAGCGTAACTTCGAGTCGCCCACCGCGTAAGGACCTCCTCGAACACGGGTCCGGCGGCCCGCTAGCATGCGCCCCCATGACTGAAGACGTGCGCAACCTCGTCCTCGGCCTGATCGCGGTCGGCATCAGTGCCGTCCTTGGCTGGCTCACCCGCGGCTATCTGTGGAAGCGCAGGCTCCGCCGCAAGCAGGCCTTCTTCGGGCTGCCCGACAACTCCGAGTCGCTGCTGGTGGTGAACCGCGACGCGGGCGGCCCCGAGCTGACCGTGGTGCGCCAGGACGTGTTCGCACTCATCGAGCTGGCCGCGGTGATCAAGGAGTGCGGGGCGCACGCCCAGGTCGTCGCGCACGACGCGGCCCAGCAGGGCTTCGGCGAGCGCACCGAGTTCTGCGTGGGCAACCCGGTGGCCAACCGCCGGATGGCCGCGCACATGCACTCCCTGCTGCCCGGCGTCCGGGTGAACACGGAACCGGAGCCGATACCCGACCGCGGCGCCTTCCAGATCGGCAGCGAGCGCTACCGCCTGGAGGCCGGTCTCACGGAGTACGTGATCCTCGCCCGCCTCACCGCCGACCAGGGCCAGGAGGCGAGACCCGTCTTCCTCTTCTGCGGCCAGCGCGCGGTCACCAGCCAGGCGGCCACCCGCTATCTGGCCCGCCACCACGAGAAGCTCGCCCGCAAGCACGGCAACAACTCCTTCGTCCTGCTCCTGAAGGTCGTCAATTCGCAGGCGTACGGCCCCGACGTCGTCGAGCTCGTCGCGGAGGTGACGCGCGCCGCCCAGACCCCGATCCCCACGCCGTCGGCCCGGAGCTCCCATCGCGCCAAGTGACACCGCGATCACCATGCGCCGACACCGTCGGGGACCTTCTGTGACCTGGCAGGCAATTTCCGCACATCGGGCAACCTGAAGCCGCGTTCAGGACTCTCTCCGTGCAGTTCCACATTCGCACGGAGGTACGTTCCTTGACCCCCCAGAGCTCCACCAGCCGCCGACGCCCCCTTCGCACCCGCCACGCGGCGGCCGCGGGCCTGGCGGCGCTGGCCGCCGCCCTGACCGCCTGCTCGGGCGGCAGCGACTCGTCCGCCGCCGAGGCCGCCGAGAAGCCGGAGATCAAGGTGAACCTCTCCGGACAGCGGGCCGAGGCGGGCAAGCCCGTCGAGGTCAGCCTGGCGGACGGCAAGCTGAAGAAGGTCACGGTCGCCGACGACAAGGGCACCGAGCTGGCCGGCAAGGTGTCGGCCAATGGCGCCACCTGGACCTCGGAGCGCAAGGCGGCGCCCGGCACCGCCTACAAGGTCGAGGCGATCACCGCCGAGGGCGGCAGCGCGAAGTCGTCGTTCAAGACGGCCGCGCCCGACAAGGTCAACAAGGTGACCCTGGCCCCGGGCAAGAACACCACCGTCGGCATCGCCCAGCCCCTGTCGATCACCTTCGACAACCCGGTGCGCAACAAGGCCGAGGTCGAGAAGCACCTGAAGGTGAGCACCTCGAACAACACCGAGGGCTCCTGGGGCTGGATCAAGAACTACGACGGCAAGGACCGCGTCGACTGGCGGCCCAAGGAGTACTGGAAGTCCGGCACGAAGGTGAAGCTGGACGCCCGCCTGAACGGCATCGACTCGGGCGGCGACGACTGGTTCGTGCGCGACTACGCGACGAACTTCACCGTCGGCAGGAGCCAGGTCGTCAAGGTGAACCTGGACAGCAAGACGGCGACGCTCACGCGCGACGGCAAGACCGTCAAGTCGCTGCCGATGTCGGCGGGCACCCCGGGCGGCGACAAGGCGTCCTGGGGCGGCACCTCGGTCCTGATGTCGAAGGAGGGCACGATCAATATGCGCTCCGAGACCGTCGGCCTGGGCGACGCCTACGACAAGATGGTCGACTACTCGATGCGGCTCACCTGGTCGGGCATGTACGCGCACGCGGCCCCGTGGAACGCCTCGTACTTCGGCAACACCAACCACAGCTCCGGCTGCGTCGGCATGAGCGACGGCGACGCGGGCTGGCTCTACCACCAGGCCCAGATAGGCGACCCCTTCGAGGTCACCGGCAGCGGTTCGAAGGGCGTCCCGGACCCGGGCAACGGCTACGGCGAGTGGAACATCTCCTGGTCGGACTGGCAGGCGAAGAGCGCGCTGAAGTAACCGTGCACACTTCAACGATCGTTACCGGGGCGTAACTTACCGACGGGTTACCCCCGGTAAAGGTTCGCGGTTACCGTCGGGTCACTTTGCACTTTCAACGAGTGAGGAAGTGACCCGTGAGCCACTCGCACCCGCACCGCGTCCTGCGCACGACCACCGTGGGCGCCGTCTCGGCCACCCTCGTCGCCGGGGCCGCCTTCGGCCTGGCCCCCGCGGCGCAGGCGGCACCGGCCGCCGGGCCGCGGGCCGCGGGCACCGCCGACGCACGCTCCGCCGACGTGCGCTTCGTCGACATCCCCGGCGACGGCGGCACGGTCCTCAAGGCCAACGTCTTCACCCCGAAGGGCGCGAAGGCGGGCGTGAAGTACCCCTCCATCGTGCTGCCCACCAGCTGGGCCATGCCCCAGATCGAGTACGTCGCGCAGGCCCAGAAGCTCGCGGACTCCGGCTATGTCGTGGTCAGTTACAACTCGCGCGGCTTCTGGCAGTCCGGCGGCGAGATCGAGACCGCGGGCCCCGAGGACATCGCGGACGCCTCCAAGGTCATCGACTGGACCCTGGAGAACACCCCCGCCGACCCGGCGAAGGTCGGCATGGCGGGCGTCTCCTACGGCGCGGGCATCAGCCTGCTGGCCGCCGGGCACGACAAGCGGATCAAGGCCGTCGCCGCGATGAGCGGCTGGGGCGACCTGATCGACTCGATCTACAGCGGACGCACCCAGCACTTCCAGGCCGCCGCCCTGCTCGGCGGCGCGGGCGCGCTCACGGGCCGCCCGAGCGCCGAGCTCCAGCAGACCCTCAAGGACTTCCTCGGATCCAACCTGGACAAGGAGGACGAGATGATCGCGTGGGGCAAGAAGCGCTCCCCCGCGACCTACCTCGACCGGATCAACGAGAACGGCGCGGCCATCATGCTGGGCAACGCCTGGGGCGACACGCTCTTCCCGCCCAACCAGTACGCGACGTTCTACGAGCGCCTGACCGGCCCCAAGCGCCTGGAGTTCCGCCCCGGCGACCACGCGACGGCCGAGGCGACCGGCCTGCTCGGCCTGCCCAACGACACCTGGACCAACACCCAGCGGTGGTTCGACCACTACCTCAAGGGCCAGGACAACGGCATCGACAAGGAGCAGCCCGTCCAGCTCAAGCCTCGCTCGACGGGCGACTACGAGGGCTACCCGGACTGGAAGTCGGTCGGCCCGACCCGCAAGAAGATCGCCATGTCCGGCACCACCACGATCCGCGCGAACGTCGACTCGGGCGCCAACGGCGGCATCGCCATCCTGTCGAACGCCCTGGACCAGTTCTTCAAGCTCCCGCCGGTGGCCTCGATGCCCCTGCTGCCGCGCCGTTACGCGGGCGTCTGGCAGTCCGAGCGGTACGACGCACCGCAGCAGGTGCGCGGGACGACGAAGCTGCACACCACGCTCTCCAGCACCAAGGAGAGCGGCACCCTCGTCGCATACCTCTACGACGTGGGCCCGCTCGGCCTCGGCAAGCTGGTCAGCAACGCGCCGTACACCTTCCACGGCAAGACGCCCGGCAAGCCGTTCGGCGTGGACCTGGAGTTGTTCTCCACGGCCTACGACGTACCGGCAGGGCACAGGCTCGCCCTGGTCGTCGACACGGTCGACCCGCTCTACATCGAGCACAACCCGTCCGGCGCGCAGCTGACCTTCTCCTCGCCGGAGACGGACCCGTCATACGTGTCCGTACCCCTGCGCGAGCAGTGATCACCGGCTGCTGCCGGGTGGGCGTGGCCCTACTGGCTACTGCGTACCGGGCAGCAGCGTCCCTGGTTCGGCCGGGGCCACGTCAGCGGCCTCGGTCTTGGGATTGCGCCGCTGCCGCTTCGACACCCACTGGGCGAACCACGACAGCAACATGCACATCCCGATGTAGATCGGTGAGATCACCATGACAACGGGGATGAAGGGCAAATCGTAGTCGAGGTTCGACGCGATCAGCTTCCCGGCATGGAGGAACTCCTCGTAGGTGATCAGATATCCGAGCGAGGTGTCCTTCAGGGCCACCACCAACTGGCTGATGATGGCGGGCAACATGGCCCGCACGGCCTGCGGTACGAGGACGTGTCCCATGACCTGTGTCTTGCGCATTCCGAGCGCGTAGGCCGCCTCCCGCTGCCCCCTCTCGACGGAGTTGACGCCGGATCGGAAGACCTCGGCGAGTACGGAGCCGTTGTAGAGCGTGAGTCCGGCGACCAGCGCGGGCAGCGGCTGCACCTTCAGCGCCACGAAGACGAAGAAGATCATCACCAGGACCGGCATCGCGCGGAAGAACTCCACGAGCAGCGTGGCCACCCAGCGCACCGGGCGGTGGTCGGAGAGCCGCCCCATGGCGAGCAGGCCGCCGAGCGCGAGCGCAAGGACCGCGGAGATGGCGAAGGCCTTGAGCGTGTTGCCGAGGCCGCGCAGGAGGAGCTCCTGGATGCCCTTGTACTCGAAGGGCGTCCACTTGGTCGACGTGAACTGGTCGGTGTCGAACAGCAGGTACAGGATCCACCCGATGAGCGCGAGCACGACCAGGGTGGAGACCACCCCGTACAGCTTGTGCCGGCGCACGGTCTTGGGGCCGGGGATGTCGTAAAGGGCGGTCGAATCGTGGGAGAGGGCTTTCATCGGGCGACTCCCCAGCGCTTCTCGAGGACATTGAAGATCGCGCTGATGGCGAGGGTGATGATGAGGTAGCCGAGGGCGATCCAGACGAACGTCCAGATGATGTTGTAGCCCAGCTCGCTGAGCGTCTTGTACGTGCCGAGCAGCTCGGTGACGCTGAACGCGCCCGCGATCGCCGAGTTCTTGGCGAGCGCGATGAGGTTGGAGCCGACCGGCGCGATGACGGACCGGAAGGCCTGCGGCAGCACGACCGTCGACAGGGTCTGGCCGAAGCTCATGCCGAGGCTCCTGGCCGCCTCGCCCTGCCCCTTGGGCACCGTGTTGATGCCCGATCTGAGCGCCTCGCAGATGAACGCGGAGGTGTAGCAGCCCAGGGCGAGCACGGCGAACACCTTGAAGGGCAGCACGAGGCCGAAGCGCGGCAGCCCGAGCAGCACCGCGAAGAAGAGCAGTGTCAGCGGGGTGTTGCGCAGGACCGTGACCCACACCGTGCCGAACGCCCGGAAGGATCCGACGGGCGCGACGCGGAACGACGCCATGACGAAGCCGAGGGCGAGGGCCAGGAGCGAGGCGTAGACCGTGAGTTCGACGGTGCCGAGGAAGCCCTCGCCGAACGTGGAGAAGTTGTCCGTCAGTACGTCCACGACGCCTCCTCAGCTCGCCGGGTAGCGGTCGATGGCGGGTGGCTTCGGCGCCGGGACCCCGGAGAGACCGAGGGTGGCGTCGTAGGCCTTCTTCCAGTCGCCGTTCTTCTCGCGGGCGGCGAGGGCGTCGTCGACGGCGAACCTGAGGGCGTTGTCGCCCCGGGGCACGCCGATGCCGTACGGCTCCTCGGAGAACGGCTTGCCGACCACCTTGAGTTCGTCGGGCGCCTTGGCCGCGTAGCCGATCAGGATCGCGTCGTCGGTGGTGACGGCGTCGACCTGATAGGTCAGCAGGTTGTCGACGCAGATCGAGTAGGTGTCGTAGGCGACGAGGGTGGCCTTCGGGTAGTCCTTCTGGATCCGCTGGTACGGGGTGGATCCGGCGGCCGAGCAGACGCGTTTGCCGGCCAGGTCCTGCGGACCCTGGATGTCCTCCTCGTCGGTGCGCACCAGCAGCCCCTGACCCGCCATGTAGTACGGGCCGCCGAAGCCGACGAGCTTCTTCCGGTTGTCGTTGATGGTGTAGGTGCCGACGTAGTAGTCGATCTGCCCGTTCTGCAGGGCGGTCTCGCGGTTGGCCGACGCGATGGTCTTGTACTCGATCTTCTTGGGGTCGAGACCGAGCGAGGCCGAGATCATCTTGGCGATCTCGATGTCGAAGCCCGAGTAGGCGCCGCTAGCCGGGTCCTTCTCGCCCAGGTAGGGCTGGTCCTCCTTGGCGCCGACCACGAAGCGGCCGCGGTTCTTCGCCTTCCGCCAGGTCCCCGAGTCGGGCAGCCGGAAACCGGTCGCCACCTGGTACTTCGGCAGTTCCTCGGCCGAGGGGCCCTTGGTGGGCGGGCTGCCTTCCTTGCCGCACGCGGCGGCGGCGCAGGCGGCGACCGCGAGCACGGCGAGCAGGCGTGTCGTCCGCACGGCCGTACGCATGCCGCGCTGCGTGGTGTCACGCGTGGTGTGTCGCTTCACGAGCACGTCCCCCCGTCAGTGCTTGAGGATCTTGGAGAGGAAGTCCTTGGCGCGCTCGCTCTCCGGGTGGGTGAAGAAGTCCTCGGGGGTCCGGTCCTCGACGATGCGGCCGTCGGCCATGAAGACCACGCGGTTGGCGGCGGAGCGGGCGAAGCCCATCTCGTGGGTGACGACGACCATCGTCATGCCGTCCCGCGCGAGCTGCTGCATGACTTCGAGGACCTCGTTGATCATCTCGGGGTCGAGGGCCGAGGTCGGCTCGTCGAAGAGGAGCGCCTTGGGGTCCATGGCGAGCGCGCGGGCGATGGCCACGCGCTGCTGCTGGCCGCCGGAGAGCTGCGCCGGGTACTTCTCGGCGTGCGCGGACAGGCCCACGCGCTCCAGGAGTTCGCGGGAGCGCTTCTCCGCCTCGTCCTTCTTGCGTCCCCGCACTTTGATCTGCGCCAGGGCGACGTTCTGGAGAACGGTCTTGTGCGCGAAGAGATTGAAGGACTGGAAGACCATGCCGACTTCGGCGCGGAGCCTCGCGAGCGCCTTCCCCTCGTCGGGCAGCGGCCGCCCGTCGAGTCTGATCTCTCCCGACTGGATGGTCTCGAGCCGGTTGATCGTCCGGCACAGTGTCGATTTGCCCGACCCCGAAGGGCCGATGACCACGACCACCTCCCCCTTGCCGACGGTGAGGTTGACGTCCTGGAGGACGTGCAGCTCTCCGTAGTACTTGTTCACATCACGCAGCTCGATCAACGGATCGACGGCCATGGCAAGACCTGCCCACTCTCAGCTGTGTTCGTCCGCGCAAACTATCCACGTGGAAACGGGACTTACTGGACGACACGCACTTATGGGCATTAACCGTATTTGAGGCAATTCGGGCTATGTCTCGGATGCCTCGCCGTAGACCTGCGAAAGCTCGGGCGCGCCGTGCACCGCCCAGTCGAGTCCCGCCTCGACGACCTGGATGTCCCGGCCGGTCTTCAGCCGCACGACCGGACTGCCGCCGGGCCACACGTGCCAGGTCGCGCCCGGCACCGTCCGCACCACGACGGTGCCCAGATAGAGACCCGCGTCGTTGCCGAGCCACGGCAGCAGCTCGGGATCGTCGCGCCAGCGCGGCAGGAGCTGGTCGAGGGCCGCCAACGACGCCGGGGAGTCGTCGAGTTCGAGCCCGGCGGCGCTCGCCTGGGAGCGCAGCAGCTCACACTCGGAGAGCAGTTCGGCGACGCCGTCCGGATCCTCCTCGAACACGGCCGCGAGCCCCTCGGCCCGGTCCGTCGTGGAGTGCCGCCTGCGCCACTTGTCGAGGAACGGGATGTTCATGATCGGCCTCTCCGTGTCCCTTTTTCAAGAATGTATCTTGCATCAGTTGATCACGGAATCGGGCGAATCACCCTACTTCTGAGGCTCCGGAGGGTGGCGGAGCTGTGGGGCCTCTCCCGTGCGTCGCACGGCGATCGCCAGGGTGTCGTCCCGGTGGAGCACGTCACTGACCAGCTCCTCCGCCACCAGTCCGGGGATCCGCTCGGTCGGCTGCGCACGGTGCCTGCACAGGGCGTCCTTGAGCCGGGCCTCTCCCTCGCACGGGTCCCTGCGGCTCTCGGTGAGGCCGTCGGTGTAGAGCAGCAGCACGTCGTCGGGCTCCAGCCGCGTGGACAGGACGCGTTCGCTGCCGGGCAGGGGGAAACCGACGCCCCGGCCGCGCACCTCCAGATGGGTCGCGGTGCCGTCGCCGTGGGCGAGGAGGGCCGGCGGGTGGCTGCCGTTGGCCAGGTCGAGCCGGCCGTCCGCCGGGTCGAGCCGGGCCAGCAGCAGCGTGGCCATGACGCTCTGGTCGAAGGGCGCCAGGATGCCGTCGGTACGGGCGACGATGGTCTCCAGCGGGTGGCCTTCGAGGGCGAGGGTGCGCACCGCGTGGGTGACGGTGAGCGCGGTGCGCGTACTGGTGATGCCGTGCCCGAGTGCGTCGACGACGGTGAAGTGGACGGTTCCGTCCGGGAGGGTGAACCAGTCGTACAGGTCCCCGCCGGTCGGCGCCTCGTCGCTGGCCGGGGCGTAGTGCACCGCGAGCTCCAGGCCGTCCACGTGCAGCGGCCTGGGGCGCAGCGCGTCCTCCAGGGCGCGCAGGGTGCGCCCGTGCGCGGTCCGCAGCTGTTCGTCGCGCTCTTCGAGTTGTACGTACAGGGCCAGGACGCCGCTGTTGGTCTCGGCCAGCTCGTCCTTGAGCCTGCGGTGCTCGTCGGCGAGGGCGTCGGCGCGGGCCAGCGCCGCGCGGAGCTCCTCCTCCAGGAGCGCGATGTCGGCGTCGCTGTTGCGCGTCGCCGCGGCGGGCGTGGCCTGGGGGCGGCTCGCGGGCTGCCCCTCGGGCAGGGGCAGGTGCCACACGACCGTGCCGTCGGACCGGGTCTGCGCGCTCAGTGGCAGGCGGTCCGTCGCCACCGCCGCGCCGGAGGCCTGGCGCGGCAGGCGCAGCGCGAGCGTCAGCAGGCGCGCGCCGTCCTCGTCGGTGCCGCGCCCGCTCAGCAGGGTGACGGGACGGCCGCCCACGAGGACGGGGGCGGCCACCTCGGTCAGCGACTGGACCAGGCGGGCGCGCTCGTCGGCGGGCAGCCGGTGTCCCAGGGCGATGCTTCGTACGGTGTGCCGCAGCGCCGCGAGCGTGCGGACGGTTTCGCGGGTCATCTCATTCCCAGGTGGGGGCCAAGAGCGAGGACGGTGGCATCGTCGCGGCGGCGCCGGTGCGTGTGGGCCAACGAGGCGGCGAGGAGCGTCGGGGGCAGGGTGAGGCGCGCGGCGGTGGGGGCGTAGGCCCACCGGTGGTCGATTCCGTCGGTGTGCAGGACGACGCTGGTGTGCTGAGGCAGGTCCACGAAGCGGCTCCTCGGCGTGGGCAGGGTGTATCCGACGATCCCCGCCTGCCCCGTGAGCTGGTGTTTGACGCCTTCGGATGACAGCGTCACCGCTCGGACGTTGCCGATTCCGCAGTACTCGGCGCGTCCGGCGGCGACGCGCAGGACGGCGACCGCGGCGCCGCGCGTGTGCCGAAGTGCCTTGTGCAGCGCGGTGAGGATGTCGGCCAGCGGGGCGTGGGGGTGGGCGAGGAAGGTGCGCTCGGCGCGCTGGGTGGCCGCGGCCGCCTCGGGTCCGTGACCGAGGCCGTCGATGACCAACGCGGTCCGTACGCCGTCCTGTTCGGCGACGGCGTATCCGTCGCCGCTCGTCTGCTCCCCGTCGGCGGGCAGGCACAGCGCTCCCGTGGCGGCCGGGGAGCCCGGGGCCTTCGGCGGGGCCAGGCGGGCGTGGGCGAGCGTGCCGAGGCCGGTGTCGGAGCGGATGGCGAAGTCCGTGGCGATCCGGCGTGCGGCGCCCAGCCCCGCGCCCATCGTTCGGGTGGTGCTGTATCCGTCCCTGAGGCTCAGTCCGATGTCGGGCATGCCCGGTCCGCTGTCGACGGCGATGACGTCCATGCCGCCGGCGAGGGGGGAGCGCTGGACGAAGAGGGCGCCGTTGCGGGCGTGCTTGATGATGTTGCTGGCCAGCTCGCTCGCCAGGACGGCTGCCTGGTCGGGCAGCGCCCCGGGCATGTCGCAGGCGGTGGCGAGCGAGCGGGCGTGGTCGGCCGCGCTCTGCACAGCGCTGGGGTGGTCTATGTCGATGTGCAGAGTCCGTGCCGTCGCACCGGTGTTCATCGTCGTTCGTTCCAGCGCAGGGCCGTGATGGTGGTG
Source organism: Streptomyces atriruber (assembly GCF_001418325.1). Classification (GTDB taxonomy): domain Bacteria; phylum Actinomycetota; class Actinomycetes; order Streptomycetales; family Streptomycetaceae; genus Streptomyces; species Streptomyces atriruber. The sequence continues at coordinate 14,564 of NZ_LIPN01000056.1, forward strand.
CCGAGGCCCGGCGCGGACCGCACCTCGAACTCGTGCATGAGACGGCGGGCGCCGCCCAGGCCGTGCCCCAGTCCGGCGCCGGTGGTGTACCCGTCGGCGAAGGCCTGGTCGATGTCGGCGATGCCCGGTCCTTCGTCGCTCACCGTGAGCCGCAGCCCTCGCCTCTCGCCCTGTCGGACGTCCTCCAGGGAGAGGGTGCCGCCCCCGCCGTGCACGTAGGCATTGCGGGCCAGTTCACTGGCGGCGGTGACGATGCGCGTCTGGTCCACCAGCCCGAAGCCCGCCCGCTGCGTGGCGTCCCGCACCGCGTGCCGCACGGTCAGCAGGTCCTCCTCGGAGCGGATGGCGTGGACGGTGCGGGGCTCGCTCTCCGTGGTGCTCCCGGAACGTGTGGGGGCAGGGAGTGTGGTGGTCTTGTCGAGGTCACCGTAGAGGGACAACACGGGCCCCCTTTGGGGGTTGAGGAGCCGGCTGCCAACCCAACGCGATCATGCCCTGCTCCGCGTTGAGGGTGGTCTCCACACCGGACAGCTGCAGGCCGAGCTCCACCAGGGTGATGGCGACGGCCGGGCGCATGCCGGCCACTATCACCCGGGCGCCGAGCAGCCGTGCCGTCGTGGTCAGTTCCATCAGCGTGCGGGCCACGAACGAGTCGATGATCTCGAGCCGGGAGATGTCGATGAGGATCGCTCGCGCCCGGTCGGCGACGATGCGCTCGGTCAGCTCCTCGGTGAAGGCGACGGCCGCCTTGTCGTCGAGTTCGTTGAGCAGGCCGGTGACCAGGACATCACCGAGGCGCAGGATCGGAACCCCGCTCAAGCCGCCGGTCACCGCGCATCCGCGAGCGAGGCACGCTGGGTCTGGTGGTCCGAGAGCAGCGGGATGGCCGCGGCGAGTGCGTCCGCCAGCGTCGCCCGCGTCAGGATGGCCGACAGGTCGATGCCGAGCTGCGCGATGATCTGCGCGATCGGCGGGCGGATGCCACTGATCACGCAGTCGGCGCCCATCAGCCGTACGGCGTTGACCGTCTGCATCAGGTGGTGCGCGACCGCGGTGTCCACCGTGGGCACACCGGTGATGTCGATGATCGCGACCTGCGCCTCGTCCCGCTCGATGGCCTCCAGCAGGTTCTCCATCACGACCTGCGTCCGGGTCGTGTCGAGCGTCCCGATCAGCGGTACGGCGAGCACGTGGTCCCACAGGCGCACCACCGGGGTGGACACCTCCAGGAGCTGGCGGCTCTGCCGCCGGATGATCTCCTCGCGCCCTTCCACGTAGATGTCGAAGGACATGGCGCCCGCCGTGTCGAGCAACCGGTTGATGAACAGGGCGGCGTGATAGAGCGCGGCCACGTCCCGCGTCTCCTCCTGGACCGCCTCCAGCAGCGCTTCCTTGAGCGTCAGCACCGCCTGCGAGGTCGCCGTGGGGGTCGCCCCGCCTCTGGCGCGGCGCAGCGACAGATCCGTGACGCACTGGCGCAGCCCTGGGTGCGAGGCCACCACGTCCTGCGCCGGGAGGTCGGTTTCGAGGCCGGCGAGCAGCGCCTCGACCAAGGAGTCGGCCTCTTCGTTCAGCTCGGCCTCGGTGACGCCGGTCTCCAGGACCGCCTGTTCCGACTGGAGCGCCACCCAACGGTCGGCCACCTTCTCCCCCTGCTCGCGCAGGGCGGCGCTGACGCGCAACCGGGCTTCGGACTCACTGGAGTTCATTCCATCCACCTTAGCAATTGTTGCCGCACGGCAAATGTTAGCCGAGGTGCGCGATCTTCGAAGGCGGACGGCCGGACCGAGTCGGCTGCTGGACGTTCGCGAGTACCTGGGTGTGCCGGGAGTAAACCCTCGTGGCGGGGTGAACGGTCACCGCACGCGCCGCACAGCCCGGCCGGGCTGTGCTTCAAGCGGTATCGACCGCGTCGTCGTGCGCCCGGAGGCGCCCCGGAACAGTGTCCTCCACAGCCCGCTGAAAGCCGCTCAGACCCTTCACCAGGGCGGTGCGCTCCGCCGGCCGCATCGCCGAAATAGCGTCCAACAACCCACTCTCGCGCCGGGCGCGCAGTTCGTTGAGGTAATTTTCTCCCCGGCTCGACAAGCGCAGTTCGAGCTCGCGGCGACTGGCTGAACTGAGAGATCGCTCGATGAAGCCCAGGGCATGAAGGCGGTCACACATACGACTCACCGAAGACGGCGCCGATCCCAGGAACTCTCCGAGCGTCCGCAGGTTGATGCCCTGAGCGCCGTCCAGGACGTACAGCACCCTCAGCTGTGAGGACGACACGGGTGCCGTCGGGGCGATGTCCCTGCCCCTGCTCCACAGCACCTCGAGCAGCTCGATGACTTCCCGGGCAGCATGCGTGGCCGCACCCTGATCGTCCCTGACGGAAGCTTCGGAGTTCATGGCCTCAACTGTGACACTTCGCAAGGGCCCTGTCAGTCGCTGAGGCATGGCGGACGCTCGGCCCCTTCCCACAACTCCCGACCCGAACCGGAACAGGTGGTACCCAACAAGTGGACAGATTCACGGCTGTGGAACGCGCCCTGCGCAAATCCGCACCGCACGCTCTTCTCGAAACAGTGCGGGACGCGCTCATCCGGCGGTACACAGCCTGCTCGGTCGACCTGCTCATGGCCGACTACGCGATGACCATACTCCAACCGGTCAACGCGCTTCCGCACACGGCAGCACCCGTGGCGGTCCACACCAGCCCGGCCGGCCGTGCCTTCGGCGCACAGGAACCGCACGTCGAGGCCGCCGCCCACGGCGATCCCGTCACCGTCCACCTCCCGGTGAGCGTGCGCGGCGACCGCATCGGCATCCTGAGCGTCCGACTGCCCCCGGAGGCCTGCGACGCCGCGGTCGTACGCGAACTCGGCGACATCGCGGAGGTCCTCGGTCACGAGATCGTCGTGGCCGAGCGGGACACCGACCTCTACCTCCAGGCGCGGCGCGCCGACCGGCTCACCCTCGCCGCCGAAATGCAGTGGCAGCTGCTACCGGGCCGGTCCTGCTCCCGCCCCGAGTACGACATCGGCGCCCAGCTCGAACCGGCGTACGCGATCCACGGCGACAACTTCGACTGGTCGACCTCCGCCGACCGGCTCACCCTCACCGTCACCAACGGCATGGGCGAGGGCATCGAGGCCGCGCTCCTGACCAACCTGGCCGTCAACGCGCTGCGCAACGCCCGCCGGGCCGGGCTCTCGCTCAGCGACCAGGCCTGCCTGGCCGACCAGGCCGTCTACGGCCACTACCAGGGCGCCGTCCATCTCTCCATGCTGCTCCTGTGCTTCGATCTCACCACGGGAGAAACGGAGATCATCGACGCGGGCTCCCCGAGGATGTGGCGCGTGCGCGGCGGCAGGGCCGAGCCCATAGAGCTGGACGCGCAGCTGCCGCTCGGCATGTCCGAGGACACGCCCTACGCCGCGGAGCGCTTCCGCGCCGAACCCGGCGACCGGCTGCTGTTCGTCAGCGACGGTGTCTACGACGTGGCGTCACCGACCGGCGAGCGCTACAGCGAGCGCGCCCTGACCCGGGCGATGACGAGCACCCGGCTCCTGCCGCCCTCCCAGGTGCCGCGCGCGGTGCTCCACGAGCTCTCCGGCCACCGCGGCCCCATAGACGCCGACGACGACGCCATGATCGTGTGCATGGACTGGCGGGGGCGCCCCTGAGGCGGGCGCGGCGGGTATCGGCCGGGAACGGGGGCGTTGAACCCGCCAATCTTCGGGCAGGCGTTCCTCTCGGGACAGCCGTCCCGAGCAAGGAGGAGTCTCATGCGGACGCAGCGCGCACCGCTCACCCGACCGCCGCAAACCGCCACGTTCGACAAGAGACCCGAAGCGGTCGCCCACGCACGGGACATCACCCGTGCCTTCGTCGCCGGGCTCTCCCCGGAGGTGGGCGACCAGAACGCGTCGAGCATCGAACTGGTCGTCTCCGAACTCGTCACCAACGTGGTCCGGCACGCCCGCGGCACCCTGTGCTCCCTTCGCCTGCAGGCCCGCAGGGACGTCATCACGGTCGCCGTCTCCGACGCGGACCCACGGCCCCCGCAGGAGCGGGCGCCCGATCTCGCGGGCGACACCGGCGGGTTCGGCTGGCCCATGGTCCAGCACCTGGCCCGGGTGGTGACGGTCAGCCTCGACGCGACCAGCAAGACCATCCGGGCGGAGCTCGCGCGCTAGCCGGGCGGCCCCGGGAGCCGGGTGACTGTTCGCCGCCACGGGGTATCCGGTCCCCATGGGTTCGGTCCTGGTCGCTCCGGGAGGTGGACGATGGACTGGTGGGCGTATGTGATCGCCTCGCTCGTCGTGGTGGTTCTGCTGGTGGCCGCGGTGGTCGGCGTGCAGGCCCGGCGGCGCAGCGGGGGCGTGATCGTGGTGCGACGCGGTCGGCGGCCCAAGCGGGGGCGGGTCCGGTGACGGCGTCCGTCCCCGCGGCCTTGATGTCGGCCGGTGACCTCACGAAACGTCCGGTGGTCACGTTGGGCGGCGAAGCCGTGGCCCAGGTCAAGGATGTCGTGCTCGACGGCGCGGGCGGCCGCATCGCCGGATTCACGCTGGCCGGCCGGGGGCTGTTGTCCGGCCCGCTGCGCAAGAGCCTGCCGTGGGCCGCTGTGCACGCCCTGGGCGTGGACGCCGTGATGATCACGTCGGCCGAGGTGCTCGAGGGCAAGTCCGCCGTCGCCTCCTGGGAGGAGGCGTCCGGCGGACTCGTCCGCGGGGCGCGCGTGCTGACGGACCGTGGCGTGCAGGTGGGCACCGTGCTGGACGTGGTGGTCGAGGCGGGCTGCGAGGGGCGGGTGGTCGGCGTCGAGATGTCCTCCACGGAGGCGCTGGGCCGCCGCGGGCGCAAGGTCTTCCTGCCGCTCGGCGGACGGCCCGCCCTGACCGGCGACACGCTGCTGGTTCCCGCACAGGACACCGAGCACGCCGTCGAGGAACTCGGTGAGCTGGCCACCGCGTTGTGGCGCAAGCGGCTCTCCGGTCCGCGTGGTCCGCGCGTGCCCGGCGCCGCGGGTGAGGAGCGGACCTCATGATGCTGCTCAGTCAGGCCGTGGGCCGCCCGGTCGTCAGCTCGGCGGACGCCGCGCAGGTCGGCACGGTGGCGGGCCTCGTCCTCGCACCGGAAGAGGCCCTGATCACCGCGGTCCGGCTGGACGGGGTCAAGGGCGGCGCCGACGTCGTGGCCTGGGCGGACGTGCACGCGGTGGGGCCGGACGCGGTGGTCATCGGGGCGGCCTCGATGGCCCGGTTCGCGTCCACGGACTCCGCCGGGAGCCAGGACCTGCTCGGCAAGCGCCTGTTGACGGAGCTGGGCGACGCGGTCGGGACCCTCACCGACGTCGCCTTCGACCCGGAGTCCGGCCGCATCGACACCCTGCTCAGCTCGCGCGGCGCCCGCATCCCCGGCCACCAGCTGCTCGGTGTCGGCTCGTACGCCGTGGTGGTCCGCGCCTGACGGTGCGCCGGTGCGGCCTCGTGACCGGTCGCCGGGGCGCGCCGCTCAGACGTCGCGGCGGTCCACCGTGAGGACGGCGGCGGTCGCCGCGGCCGGTGGCCAGAGGGCCAGCACCAGCCACGCGCCCGTGGCGGTCCACGGGTGGCCGGAGTCGACGGCGCCCGTCTCGGTGAGTCGCAGCCACGCCTCGTACGGCATCGTGTGGTCGAGGACCGCCGCCCAGTACCGGTCGTCGCTGAGCGCGATGGGGAGCAGGAGCAGGAGCACGAAGGTGGCGACCAGCGTGGTGCCGCCGTGCCTCAGGAGCGCGCCGAGCGCCGTCCCGGCCAGCGCGGACACCGGCGCGAGCAGCGCGGAGGCGATGACGAGCCGCCACGCTCCGGGGTGGCCGATCGGGACGCCGACGCCCCGGCCGGACAGGATGGCCTGGGTCAGCCAGAAGGAGGCGCCCGCGACGACCGCGCCGAAGACGGTCATGACCACGGTGATCACCGTGACCTTGGCCGCCATCAGCGGGCGCCGGGCGGGCACGGCCGCGAACGTCGTGCGGATCAGCCCGGTCCGGAACTCAGCGACCAGCGAGAGGGCGCCGACGGCCCCCGCCGAGAGCATCAGGGTCAGCGCGGCGTTCGCCGTGAACGCCTCCTGCAGCGGTATGCCGTCGCGCACGAAGCGGGCCCCGTCGGACTCACCGTCCTCCGCCCAGTAGCGGTAGGTGTCGTACGCCGTACCGGCGTTGATGGCCAGGACGGCGAGCCCGGCGATCAGCAGCGACCAGCCGGTGGAGCGCAGGGAACGGAACTTCAGCCATTCGGCGGCGACGAGGTCGCCGAACCGGGGATCGGTCGACCGGGTCATCGCGGTTCTCCTGTCGGGTATTCGAATGCCGGACGTTCGAGTGTCGGACGTTCGAGTGTCGGATATTCGAGGCTGTCGGCGGTCAGTTCCATGAACGCCTCCTCCAGGGAGGCAGTCCGCGTGGTCAGTTCGTGCAGCAGGATCCGGTGGCGGAGGGCGAGTTCGCCGATGCGGGGCGCGTCCAGACCGCTCACCACGAGCCGCCCGTCGGCGTCGGCGCCCACCGACGCGCCCTCGGCGGTCAGCAGCGGTGTCAGCGCGGGCGCGTCGGGCGTCCGCACGGCGACGGTGCGGCGTCCGGAGCGGCCCGCGAACGCGTCGAGGCTCTCCGCGGCGATGAGCTCGCCGCGGCCGATGACGACCAGGTCGTCGGCGGTGTGCTCCATCTCGGACATGAGGTGGCTGGAGACGAACACGGTGCGGCCCTCGGCGGCCAGCCGCCGGAACAGCCCGCGGACCCAGCGCACGCCCTCGGGGTCCAGGCCGTTGAGCGGTTCGTCGAAGAGCAGGACCGGAGGGTCGCCGAGGAGCGCGGCGGCGATGCCGAGGCGCTGCCGCATGCCGAGGGAGAAGCCCGCGACACGGCGCCGTGCGGCTTCCGTGAGGCCGACCTCCGCGAGGACCTCGTCGACGCGGGTGCGCGGGATGCGGTTGCTGCGGGCGAGCACGCCGAGGTGGGCCTGCGCGGTGTGGCCGCCGTGCACGTCGCCCGCGTCGAGGAGCGCGCCCACGTCGCGCAGGCCGCGCGCCCGCTCCCGGAACGGCCGCCCCGCGACGGTGACGGAGCCGCCGGTGGGGCCGTCGAGGCCGAGGATCAGGCGCAGGGTGGTGGACTTCCCGGCGCCGTTCGGGCCGAGGAAGCCGGTCACCAGGCCCGAACGCACCCGGAAGGTCAGGGCGTTCACCGCGGTCCTGGAGCCATATCGCTTCGTCAGTTCATTGACTTCGATCACGGGGTTCACGGTGCCGTGCGTGGCCCGTGCGCGTCGTCGGGCCGAGGCCGACACTTCCCCGAGCGGCTGTCGACCGTGGTTGTACACCCGTGGATCGATTCCCTGTACGAGTCGCTCTGGCTACGATCTGCGCATGTCAGCCACCCCGCCGCTCCCCCTGCTCAAGCACGCGCCGCCCGGCGTGTGGGTGGCCGTGTCCTGGTGCCTGGGCATGGCCTTCGGCGTGCGCGACGACCTCGGCGTCTCGTGGCTGCCGACGAGCGCGGAGCCGGGACCGAGGCCGTGGCAGTGGCTGCTCGTGGCCGCCGCCGTCGGGACGGCGCTGGCCGCGGGACGGCTGCTGAGCCGCCGCCCCCTGGTGTCGCTGGGCCTCCTGATCGTCGCCTCGTTCACCGCGACCCTCGCGATCGGCGAGACGAACATCGGGTTCCTGCAGTACGCGGCGGTCGACATCGCCATGGGCTACGTCGTGGCGACCGGCACGCGCCGCGACCACACCACCGCCGTCGCCCTGGCCCTCTGCGTGCTGCCCGGATACGCGTTCCTGCGCCAACTGCTCGGACTCCCCCTCCGCCTCGAACACACCATCACCTCCAGCTGGTCGGACTGGCAGACCTTCGTGCTGACGGCCGCCGTCGCCTGGCTGGTCGGCAACTCGGTGAGCCGGACCCGCGCCTACACGGAGCAGCTCGGCGAGCAGGCCGCCGCGCAGGCCGTCACCGCCGAACGGCTGCGCATCGCCCGGGAGATGCACGACACGGTGGCGCACAGCATCGGCATCATCGCCCTGCAGGCGGGCGCGGCGGCCCGGGTCGTCGAGACCCAGCCGGCGGGCGCGCGCGAGGCGATGACCGCGGTGGAGAAGGCGGGCCGGGACACGCTGGCCGGGCTGCGGCGGATGCTGGTCGCACTGCGGGAGAGCGAGCCGGGCCAGGGCCCGGACGGGGAGCGGGAACCGGTGCCGCGCGGGCCCGCCGAGGGACTCGCCGACGTGGATCGGATGGCCGCGTCGACGACGGCCGCCGGGGTGCGCGTCGACGTGGTGTGGCGGGGCGAACGGCGGCCGCTGCCCGCGGACATCGACCTGTCGGCGTTCCGCGTCATCCAGGAGTCGGTCACCAACGTGGTGCGCCACGCGGGCGTCGCGTCCTGCACCGTGTCCGTGGACTACCGCGCAGAGGAGCTCGTCATCGAGATCGAGGACAGCGGAAGGGGCGGCGCCGCGCCCGCCCGCGGCACCGGATTCGGCCTGGTCGGCATGGGCGAACGGGTCGCCCTGCTGCACGGCGAGTTCAGCGCCGCCGCACGCCCGGGCGGCGGCTTCCGGGTGAGCGCCCGGCTGCCGGTGCCGGTCACGGCGGGTGCCCGGTGACGATCCGCGTCCTGCTGGTCGACGACCAGCCCCTCGTCCGCACCGCCCTGAGCATGGTCATCACCGAGGCCCCGGACATCGAGGTCGCGGGCGAGGCCGCGTCGGGCGAGGAGGCGGTCCGGCTCTGCGCCGAACTGCGCCCGCACGTCGTGGTGATGGACATCCGGATGCCGGGCGTGGACGGCATCGAGGCGACCCGGCAGATCACGTCGGGCGCCGCGCCCGCGCACGTCGTCATCCTCACCACGTTCGACGACGACGATTACGTGTACGGGGCGCTGCGCGCCGGTGCCGCCGGATTCCTCGTCAAAGACATGGCCCTAGACGACATCCTGGCTGCCGTGCGGACCGTCGCGACCGGCGACGGACTGATCGCGCCGAGCGTCACGCGCCGCCTGATCAAGGAGTTCGCGGGGCGCCCCGAGTCAGCGCCGCCGCGCGAGGTGGCGATCTCCGGCATCACGGACCGCGAGCGCGAGGTGCTGACCCTGGTGGGCCGTGGCCTCTCGAACACCGAGATAGCCGCGGAGCTCTGTCTGAGCGTCGCCACCGCGAAGACCTATCTGACCCGGCTCCTGGCGAAGCTCGACGCCAGGGACCGGGTGCAGCTGGTGATCATCGCGTACGAGAAGGGGCTGGTGTCGGCGGATCGCTGACGCCCCCGCTTCCCTTCCGGTGAGTTCGCGTCGTGTTCACGCGTCCCTCATTGACTCGCCTCCCGCGCCTCCTTAGCTTCATGGCGCATCTGCCAACGCGGGAGGGGACTGTCGTGCGCCGACGTATCTGGGGAACGGCCGCCGTGCTCGCCCTGTTCACCGGTCTGGTGCCGGTGACTTCGGCGCAGGCCGCGGCACCGCACAGACCCGGGCCGCTCCCCCTGGAGCGGCTCTTCGACAACCGCGCGGTCAGCGACGACACCCGTCCCGGCGACGCGGACTTCGACGGTACGGGCGGCTCCCTGTCCGCCCGGGACCTGACCGCCGCGGGCTGGACTCCCGGGCGGTCGCTCGCCGTTGACGGGGCCCGTCTCAGCTGGCCGCGCACCGCGCCGGGCACGCCGGACAACGTGCGCGCCGACGGCCAGTCGGTGCGGGTCCACGGCCGCGGCGACGCCCTGGCCTTCCTGGTCGCCGGCACGGGCGGCGAGGCGAGCGGCACGGGCACGGTCCGCTACCGGGACGGCTCACGCGGCGGCTACCGGCTCACCGCGCCGGACTGGCGCGCCGGTCCGCTCGCCACCAAGTCCGTCGCCCTGCCGCACATCAACACGCCCGGCGGCCAACTCGCCGAGAAGGCACGGCTGTACGTGGTGACGGTGCCGCTGGCCCGCGGCCGCGAGGTCGCCTCGGTGACCCTGCCGCGCGACCCGGGCGCCCCGGACCTGCATGTGTTCGCCCTGTCGGTGCGGGGCGGGACGAAGGGCTGGACGGGCACCTGGTCGGCGTCGACCGCGGGTTACGCGGCGGTGGGGCCCTGGGCCGACCGGACGGTGCGGCTCGTCGTGCACACGAGCACGGGCGGACCGCGGGTGCGCATCCGGCTCGACAACACCTTCGCGGCGACCCCGGTGCGGATCGGCAGCGCGACGGTGGCGGTGCAGGCGTCCGGGGCCGGGGCGCGGGGCGAGCCGCGGCGGCTGTCCTTCCGCGGTGCTCGGGGCACGGAGCTCCCGGCGGGCGCCCAGGCGTTCAGCGACCCCCTCGACTTCGATGTGCCGGCCGACGCGAACCTCCTGGTCAGCTTCCACCTGCCCGACCCCGTGGTGGCGGCGCCCGTGCACAGCCAGGCCATCCAGCGGTCGTACGTCAGCGATCCCGGCGACCACGCGGCGGACGGCTCCCCGGCGGCGTACACCTCGACGATCACGACGTGGCCGCTGCTCACGGGCGTCGACGTCAGCGGCGGGCGCGGGTCCGTGGTGCTCCTCGGCGACTCGATCACCGACGGGGTGAAGTCGACGCAGGACGCCAACCGGCGCTGGCCCAACGTCCTTGCGACGCGGCTCCTGAACCAGTCCGACGTCCCGCAGTACGGCGTGCTCAACCAGGGAATTTCCGCGAACCGCGTGGTCGCCGACCGCTACCCCGGGGACGGCGTCTCCACCGACACCGGCGGCGTGAGCGCCCTGCACCGCCTGGACCGCGACGTCCTCGCCCAGACGTCGGCGCGCACCGTCGTCGTCTTCGAAGGGGTCAACGACGTGCGCTGGGGCGCCTCGGCGGACCAGGTGATCGCCGGGCTGCGGGAGGTCGCGGACCGTGCCCGGGCGCGCGGGCTGCGGACCGTGGCGGCGACGATCGCGCCGTGCGAGGGCGAGTCCCTGTGCACGGCGGCCGCGAATGCGCAGCGGGAGGCCGTCAACGCCTATCTGCGGGGCGGCGACGACTTCGACGCCGTGCTCGACTTCGACGCGGTGCTGCGGGATCCCGCGCACCCGGCGCGGATCCTCCCCGCCTACGACAGCGGGGACCATCTGCATCCGGGCGACACGGGCCTCGCCGCGCTGGCGGAGTCGGTGGACCTGCGCCTGCTCGCGCCCTGACGCCGTCCCCGCCCCGGCCCCTCAGACGTCGAGGTCGACCACGACGGGTGCGTGGTCGGACGCGCCCTTGCCCTTGCGCTCCTCACGGTCCACGTACGAATCGGAGACGGCCTTCGCGAACGGCTCGTTGCCGTAGACCAGGTCGATGCGCATGCCGCGGTTCTTGGGGAAGCCCAGCTGGCGGTAGTCCCAGTACGTGAACGGGTGGGCGTACTTGAGGGGGCGGGGCATGACGTCGGT
>NZ_LIPN01000560.1 GCF_001418325.1 Streptomyces atriruber
CCCCAGCAGCAGGCCCCCGCCCCCACCCAGGCGCCCAAGGAGCTCACCGCGGGCGAGCCCGTGGCGCTCGGCGCCTTCACGGTGTCGGCCCTCACCGCGGGCACCACGGACGGCGGCGCGCTGACCGTCGAGGTGCAGGACGGCGAGGGCGAGGGTGCGGCGGACCGCTTCAAGCTGATCGTCAAGGACGGCGACAAGGTCGTCGAGAACTTCGACGTCAGCGCGAAGAAGACCGCGCGCAACTACGTCGTCACGCAGGTCAGGCAGCGGTCCAAGACGATCGCCCTGGAGGAGACGTCGGCCGCCGGCGGTCAGCTGGCCAAGCCCGACGCGCAGACCGTGACGCTCGCGCCGCCCGCGCCCGCCACCCCCGCGGTGCCCGCCTCGAACGGCCAGGTCTCGCGCGTCGAGACCGCCCAGTTCATCGGCGACTCCGCGGACCGCACCGGCTTCGGCGGCCTGGAGGCCCTCGACGAGGTCAACATGGTGGCGGTGCCGGACCTGATGGCCGCCTACCAGCAGGGCCTGATCGACGAGGAGCAGGTCAAGGCGGTCCAGCTCGGCCTCATCTCGCACTGCGAGCTGATGGGCGACCGGATGGCCATCATCGACCCGCCGCCGTCGCTGAACGCCCGCCAGATCCGGCAGTGGCGTCAGGAGCTGGCCGGCTACGACTCGCGCTACGCGGCCCTCTACTACCCCTGGATCAAGTCCTTCGACCCGGCCTCGGGCCAGTCGGTGGTCGTGCCGCCGTCCGGCCACATGGCGGGCATCTGGGCGCGCAACGACGCCGAGCGCGGTGTGCACAAGGCCCCGGCCAACGAGATCGTGCGCGGCGCCGTGGACCTGGAGCTGCAGATCACCCGTGGCGAGCAGGACCTGCTCAACCCGGTCGGCGTGAACTGCATCCGCGCGTTCCCCGGCCGCGGCATCCGCGTGTGGGGCGCCCGCACGATGGCGTCCGACCCGGCCTGGCGCTACCTGAACGTGCGCCGCTACTTCAACTACCTCGAAGAGTCGATCCTCATCGGCACCCAGTGGGTCGTCTTCGAGCCGAACGACCACGCCCTGTGGGCGCGCATCCGGCGCAACGTCTCGGCGTTCCTGGTCAACGAGTGGCGCTCGGGCGCCCTGTTCGGCCAGCGCCCCGAGGACGCCTTCTACGTGAAGTGCGACGAGGAGACGAACCCGCCGGAGTCGGTCGACCTCGGCCGCGTCGTCTGCGAGATCGGCATCGCGCCGGTCAAGCCCGCCGAGTTCGTGGTGTTCCGGCTCGCGCAGTTCTCCGGCGGGGGCGGCGAGCTGGAGGAGTAGTCCGAGCAGTTCCGCACGCCACCGCACGAATCACCATCACAGGAGTGAACCCCCTTGTCCCTTCAGCCCGGTGACGCCCTCACCACCCACAATTTCGGCCTGCAGATCGACGGTGTCATGGTCGAGTACCTGCAGGAAGTCAGCGGCCTCTCGATGGAGCAGGACGTCATCGAGTACCAGCAGGTGTCGGCGGACGGCAAGCCCGTCGTCAAGAAGATGCCCGGCGTGAAGAAGGCCGGCGAGTGCACCGTCACCCGCGGCATGACGCAGAGCCCCGTCTTCAGCGAGTGGATCAACAAGTCCATTCAGGGCGACATGGGTTCGGCGCGCAAGAACGCGACGATCATGATGATGGACTACCAGAACAACCCGGTGAAGCGTTACAACCTGCGCAACGCCTGGTGCAGCAAGGTGGAGACCAGCGGGGTCAAGGCCGGCGACGCCGCCGCGCTGACCGAGCAGGTCACCATCGTCTTCGAAGAGCTGGTCATCGAATAATGCGGCGCGAGGGCCCGGCAGGGACGGTCGCGGGGGCGGGCACGGCGCCCGGCACGGTGACGGGCGTCCGCGAACCACTGCGTACGGAATTCGAGTTCGAGTTGCCGCGCGGGTTCGTGGACGAGTCCGGCACCGTGCACCGCAACGGCGCGATGCGGCTCGCGACGGCACGTGACGAACTGGTGCCGCTGCGGGACGTGCGGGTGCGCGAGAACCCCGCCTACCTGTCCGTGGTACTGCTGGGCCGGGTCATCACCCGGCTCGGCACCCTCGGCTCCGTCCACGACGGCACGGTGGAGAACATGTTCGCCTCCGACCTGGCCTTCCTGCAGGACTTCTACCGGCAGATCAACGCGGAGGGCCACACCCGTGCGGCGGTGGCCTGCCCGCACTGCTCGGAGTCCTTCGAGGTGGAGCTGGCCGGGAGCCGCCTGGGGGAATCGTGACGTACGCGGCCGACCGCATCGAGGAGGAAGTCGCGTACCTCGCCTACCACTTCCACTGGGGCATGGACGACATCCTCGACCTCGAACACGCGGACCGGCGCGCGTACGTGGGACGGACCGCCACGTTGGTGGAGCAGGCGGAGGCGAAGGCGACCGGTCGGTGAGTCGAGGTAAGTGATGGGCTTGTTCAGGTGGCGGCGGGGGTCGCGGGACGAGGCGGTGGCGTCGGGCGCGGGTGCGTCGGACGCCGCCCTGCCGGGCGTGGCGGACACGGCCGGTTCGGCGGCGCCGGGCGGTTCGGGTGCCGATGCGGGTGCTGACGTCGGCACGGGTGCCGGTGTCGGCGGCCGTGGTGACGCGTGGGCCGCCGTGCCGCCGGTCCAGCGTGTGCTCTCGGCTCCGCGGACGGTCGCCGAGCAGGGCTTCGGCGCGATGCTCGCCACCCACCAGAACCCGTCCTTCGGGGGCGAGTTGGGGCACGCGGTGCGCGCCTCGGCCCCCGGCGGTGTGCTGCACGACGTCCTGACGCCGGTGGCCGGCCGTCCGGGCAACCTCGACCTGCCCGCGCTGCGGCTGCCCGTACGCGGGCCGGGCGAGGCCGGGACGGACGAGCACGCGTCGGGCTCCGGCGAGGGCGCGGCGGCAGGAGGCTCTTCGCCGAGCGCCGCATCGCCGGGCTCCGGCGCCCGTACGAGGTCCGGGGGCGCGGCTCCGCGCGGAGACCGACGTACGCAGACCACGAACACCACGCAGACCACGAACGCCACGCAGACCACGAAGGCACCTTCGGGCAAGTCTCCGGGCGGAGCGGCGACGCCCGCTCGCGGGGCGGAGTCCGGCGGGTCCCCGGCTGTGCAACGTACCGCCGCGGCTCCGGCGTCGGCTCCGGCTCCGGTCTCGAAGGCGTCCGAGACCGCGCCGCTCGCCGGGGCGCGGGCACTCCCGGCTCCTGCCGACTCCGGTGCCATGTCCGGTTCCGCACCCGGTTCCGCGTCCGGCGGTGGTGAGGCAGGTACGCGGCACCAGGCGCCAGGAGTGAGCGCCTCGGCGAGTACCCCTGCCGCACCCGTCGTGCAGACGTCGCGGGCGACACGGCGCTCCCCGCTCGTGTCGGCCGCGCCCGGCGTGGTGCCGCAGCGGCAGCTTTTCCCCGTCGGGGCGACGCCCACGACGCCGTACGCCGCCCCGTCCGACGCCACGCCTCCGGGCTCCGGCACGCCGGGCGCCGGTCCTGACGTCCGGACCACCGATGTCCCCGGACCGGTGTCCCCCACCGGCCCTGGGTCGGCTGCCGCGACCGCGGCCACGGACCCCGCCGCTGTACGGGCGAACTCCCCCGTTCAGCCCGTACAGCGGCGGCCTCGCGTACGCCGGGTCTCGCGCACGCAGCCCAACAGCGGCAACGGCGGTGGTACGCCGACGAACGGCCCCGGCCCAGGCCCGGACCTGCCCGTCGACCAGTCGCCCGCCCCTGCCCCCGCGCCCGCTGCGGCTCCGGCTTCGCAGCCCGGC
>NZ_LIPN01000561.1 GCF_001418325.1 Streptomyces atriruber
GCGCGCGGAGATGACGCGGTACCCCTCGTTGCCGAGCTCCTTGTTCGCCGGTTCGGCGCTGATGCGCAGCCGGATGCCGTCGGATCCCTTGTCGCTGGTGACGGGGAGCTTGTAGCCGGTGGAGGGGCGCAGCACCTTGGCCAGGTACTCGGCCACGCGGCGCTCCTCGGCGTTGCCCTTGCCGACGCGGATGCGGGTCCTGGCGGTGATCTCGTACCCCTCGCCGCCCGCCTCGGCGGCGAGGGGTGCGGGGACGACCTGGCCGAGTGGTGTGACCGCGGGGGCCCTCGCCTCTCCCGAGGCGGGTGCGGCGGCGAAGGAGGAGATTCCGGCGGCCGCCACGAGCAGGAGCGAGCCGAGTATGCGTGTCGTTCTTCTGTGCGATCTCACAAGCGGGTCCCTTCGGGCGCATATGTGGTGCATCGCAATCGAACGGTTCTCATTGGTAACGCGGCCCCCACAAGGGGTCAAGGGGTGTAGACCATTTGTCCAAGCGCTCGGTGCGAGAATCCCTGCATGGCGGAAATCATCCAGCGCGACGGGACCTGGACCTTCGACGGAGAGACGTTGCGCCTTGTGCCGGGCCACGACAAGAACGTGTCCCTGCTGCGCAAGACACTGGGCGAACTGACGGTCCCCCTGGCCGCGTTGGCGGGGATCGCCTTCGAACAGGGCAAGAAGTCGGGGCGGTTGAGGCTGCGGCTGCGGGACGGCGCCGATCCGCTGCTCCAGGCGACGGGCGGAAAGCTGACGGACTCCTCGGACCCGTATCAGCTGACGGTCGAGCCCGACCGGTACGGGGTCGCGGAGTACCTGGTCGACGAGGTGCGCAACGCCCATCTGATCGAACAGGTGCCGGCCGCGCCCTGCGACGCCTACCTCCTCACGGGTCCGTCGGTGCCGCTGTCCGTCTCCGCGGGGGACGGCACGGCGAGCTTCGACGGGGAGATCGTCCGCCTGGAGTGGAACTGGAAGACGGAGGACGCGAAGACGGCGGCCGGGGCTCGGTCGCTGGCGCTCGCGGATGTCGCCGCGGTGGAGTGGCAGCCCGCGGCCG
>NZ_LIPN01000562.1 GCF_001418325.1 Streptomyces atriruber
AAACCCCCGGGTAGGCCGAGCTACACGGTCTGGCGGCACGACGGCTACCCCAGGGGCGCGGGGAACTGCGCGACCAGCCACCCACGACCCGCAGGGAACCTCCAGGCCCCAGGCCCCCAGGCCCCCAGGCCCCACCAGGCGCCCCGCCAGGAGAGATCAGAGCTCGGCCGCAGCCGAGCCCTTGAGGTGCGAGAGGTTGAACGTCTCGGCCATCCGCCGGAACCCCGCATCGGACGGATGCAGATGATCCCCCGAGTCATACCGCCCCGTGAGCTTCCGCGGATCATAGGGATCCCGCAGCGCCCGATCGAAGTCGACGAACTCGTCGAACACCCGCCCCGACCGGATCTCCTCGTTCACGGCCTGCCGCACGCCCTCCAGAGCGGGCGCATACCCCCGGTGCCCCCCGAACGGCATCAGCGTCGCACCGACCACCCGCAGCCCGCGCGTATGCGCCTGCCGGGTCAGCTCGCGCAGCCCCTCGACGATGCGGTCCGGATCGTTCTGGTGCGGGTTGCGCAGGATGTCGTTGACGCCGAGGGCGATCACGACGGCCTTGACCCCGGTGCGGCCCAGTACGTCCCGGTCGAAGCGGGAGAGCCCGCTGGGGTTGATGGCGGGGTTGCCGAGGCCGTCGGAGAGGATGCGGTTGCCGCTGATGCCCTGGTTCACGACGCCGTAGCGCGGCGCGCCCGACTCGTTCCGCAGCCGGTCGGCGAGGACGTCGGTCCACCGCCGGTTGGCGCCCATCGTGGACGAGATGCCGTCGGTGATGGAGTCGCCGAAGACGACGACGGTCCCGTCGGTCTCGTTGCTCAGTACGTCCACCGCGGAGAGGTAGCGCCAGTACGGGCTCTGCTCGGTGTACGCGTCGCCGAGCTGGTCCTCGGTGCGGTCACCCTCGGCGACGTAACTGATCTGCCGCGCGTGGGGGTGGTAGGTGACGGGACCCGACGGGGTCGGCGAGTACGTCGTGACCAGCAGGTCCGCGTCGTGCGGCACCCGAACCCTGGCCGCGTCGCTCATGACCTGCTGGCCCGGCGGGATCACCACGGACGTGTTGCCGTTGAAGGTGAGCCTGCGCAGCGTGCCGGCCGCGGCGGCCGGGTTGTTCGACGCGGAGGCCAGCGCGATCGAGGCGTGCGTGATGCTGAGCGGCGTCGTGCCGTACAGGTTCGAAAGGGTGATGCGGGCGCTGCTGCCGCCGACGCTCGTGTGCACGACGTTGCGGATGGAGCGGCCGGCGAACCCCTTCTGCTCCGTGCCCGGTTCGGACCCCGCGGGCGAGGCCGACCAGGAGCCGACCCAGACGCCGGAGGAGGCGGGTGCGGCGGAGCTGCGGGGGCCACGGGGGCCCGCGCTGATGTCCTGTGAGCCGCCGTCCGTGCCGGTGACCCCGACGTATATGGCGGCAGAAATCACCACTATGACCGCGAGAACCGCGGCGAGAAGGGCATAACCGTGTCGCTTGGTCATGCGGGCTCTTTCTCCTCGGGCAGGGGGAGCCCCGAGGCTCCGGTGTGATCACCCCATGATGCGGCATGGGCCGTGAGGCGGCCGACACTGCCCCCCTCCGTCCCATGAGACGCCGGGAACTTGTCGTCCGTTCCAGGAGTAGGTCAGGAAGGGGCGTAGAACACAGGTCGTGGGGACAATCGGGACACAGGACAGGGGAACAGTGCGGACGAGGACGATGCGAACGGGCCAGGTGGAGTGAGTGGATCGCGCAAATGCGGAGGAATCGGCCGAGGTGCACGGCGAGCAGCATGCCCGCGGAGACCGCTCTTCAAGCCGCACTCGAGCGGGAGCCGATGACGCCGCCCTCGGGGCGCCCGGCTCCACGAATGGCCTAAAGGGTGCGGTGGAGGACGCCTCTGCCACCGTGAAGAACGCCTCCACCCCGGTCGAGGACACCCCCGCGCCCGGCGGATTCACCTACAGCCCCGCCGACGAGGAGAAGCGCCGCGGCGTCCGCCGCATGAAGATCACGGCGACGGGCCTCCTCGTCTTCGTCGCCGTCGTCTACGTACTCGCGAAGTGGGCGCAGCACTCCGGCGCGGGCCCCTGGGCGGGTTACGTGGCCGCGGCCGCCGAGGCGGGCATGGTCGGCGCGCTCGCCGACTGGTTCGCGGTCACCGCGCTCTTCCGCCACCCCCTCGGCCTGCCCATCCCGCACACGGCGATCATCCCGAACAAGAAGGACCAGCTGGGCGCCTCCCTGGGCGACTTCGTGGGGGAGAACTTCCTCTCCGCCGATGTCGTACGAGGCCGTCTGCACGCCGTCGGCATCGGCAGCCGACTGGGCACCTGGCTCGCCGAGCCCGCGCACGCCGACCGGGTGACCGCCGAGCTCGCCACGGCCCTGCGCGGCGCCCTGACCGTCCTGCGCGACTCGGACGTGCAGGCCGTCGTCGGCGAGGCCATCACGCGCCGCGCCGACGCCCAGGAGATCGCCCCCGGCATGGGAAAGATGCTGGAGAAGGTCGTGGCGGACGGCGGCCACAAGCGCGTCGTCGACCTGGTGTGCGTCCGCGCGCACGACTGGCTCGTGGAGCACGCCGACTCGGTGATGGACGCGGTGCAGGGCGGGGCGCCCGGCTGGACCCCGCGGTTCGTCGACAAGAGGGTCGGCGAGCGGGTGTACAAGGAGCTGCTCCGCTTCGTCACCGAGATGCGGGACATGCCGGAGCACCCCGCGCGGGGCGCCGTCGACCGCTTCCTCGCCGACTTCGCGGGCGACCTCCAGTCCGACACGGACACCCGGGAGCGCGTGGAGCGCCTGAAGCGGGAGATCCTCGGGCGCGGCGAGGTGCAGGACCTGATCGCCTCCACCTGGTCGGCCGTGCGGCAGATGATCGTGGCCGCCGCCGAGGACGAGCGCAGCGAGCTGCGCCTGCGCGTGCGGGCCTCGCTGCTGTCGCTCGGCGCGCGGATGGCGACGGACGGGCGGCTCCAGCAGAAGGTGGACGGCTGGGTGGAGGGCGCGGCGGTGTACGTGGTGACGACGTACCGCGACGAGATCACCTCGCTCATCACCGACACCGTGGCCGGCTGGGACGCCGAGCACACCTCGAAGAAGATCGAGGCGCACATCGGCCGTGACCTGCAGTTCATCCGGATCAACGGCACGGTGGTGGGCTCCCTGGCGGGGCTGGCGATCTATACGGTGTCGCGGCTGCTGGGGGCGTAGCCGCGCTCCGGCGCGCGTGGCGGCCGGTTGGCTGGGCACTCTGGAGGGGCCCCTCGACGTCGAGGGAGCCGTCGCCCGTGCGCAGCGGTGCGGGGAGCGCAGTGCGGGAACCCCTGCCCGGCGACGTGGCTGCAGCGGAAGGAGCCGCCCGCCATGACCGCGTCGCCCACGCCGTCCCCCGAGACCGGCCGGGACCCGGGGAACAACACCGTCACCACCGCGGTCCCCGCCCGCCTGGACCGGCTGCCCTGGTCCCGCTGGCACTGGATGATCGTGATCGGTCTCGGCACGGTCTGGATCCTGGACGGTCTCGAGGTCACCACCGTCGGCAACATCGCGAGCCGCCTCTCCGAGGACGGCAGCGGCCTGACGATCACCTCCGCCCAGGTCACGGGCGTCGCGGCGGCCCTCTACGTCGCGGGGGCCTGCGTCGGTGCGCTCTTCTTCGGCCGGCTGACCGACAAGTACGGCCGCAAGAAGCTCTTCATGGTCACCCTCGCGGTCTACCTCGGCGCCACCGCCCTCACGGCGCTCTCCTTCGACGCCTGGTGGTTCTTCCTCTTCCGCTTCCTGACGGGTTTCGGCATCGGCGGTGAGTACGCGGCCATCAACTCCGCCATCGACGAGCTGATCCCGTCCGAGTACCGCGGCCGCGTCGACCTGATCATCAACGGCAGCTACTGGCTGGGCGCGATCGGCGGCTCGCTGCTCTCGGTCCTCATGCTCAACACGAGCATCTTCCCCAAGGACCTGGGCTGGCGGCTCACCTTCGCCCTCGGCGTCGTCCTCGGCCTGGTGATCCTGCTCGTACGCCGCCACGTCCCGGAGAGCCCGCGCTGGCAGTTCATCCACGGCCACGGGGAGGCTGCGGAGCGGCTCGTCTCGTCGGTGGAACGGGAGATCGAGGAGGAGAAGGGCGAACGCCTGCCGCCGCCCGACCGCGAGATCACCATCCACCAGCGCAAGAGCATCGGCTTCGGCCTCATCGCGAAGACGGTCTTCCGCGAGTACCCCAAGCGCTCGGTGCTCGGCCTGTCCCTCTTCATCGGCCAGGCGTTCCTCTACAACGCGATCACCTTCGGCTTCGGCGCGATCCTGACCACGTTCTTCGACGTCCCGTCCGGCAGTACGGGCTACTACTTCGCCGTCATCGCGGCCGGCAACTTCCTCGGCCCGCTCTTCCTCGGCAAGCTCTTCGACACGGTCGGCCGCCGGATCATGATCTCGTCGACGTACCTCCTCTCCGGCGTCCTGCTCTTCGCCACGGCCTGGCTCTTCGGCCGCGGCTCGCTGACCGCGACGACGCTCACGGCCTGCTGGTGCGTGGTCCTGTTCTTCGCGTCGGCGGGCGCGAGCAGCGCGTATCTGACGGTGTCGGAGATCTTCCCCATGGAGACGCGCGCCATGGCCATCGCCTTCTTCTACGCCATCGGCACGGCGGCGGGCGGCATCAGCGGCCCGCTGATCTTCGCCGACCTGACGGAGTCGGGCGTGGTCGGCGACACGGTCCTGGCGTTCCGGATCGGCGCGGGCCTGATGTGCGCGGCGGGCCTGGTGGCGGCGGCGCTCGCGGTGAACGCGGAGCGGAGGTCGCTGGAGGACATCGCGACGCCGCTGTCGGCGGCGGCGACGAAGTGAGGGTGTGAGGGTGTGAGGGTGTGAGATAGGGATGTGCGAACACGAACAGAGAAGCGGATCCACCGGGTGGCGGTGCTCGTGCGGGACGGTGTGCTGCCGATGGAACTGGGCCTGGTGCACCAGTTGTTCGGCGGCGCGCGAGGACCCTCGGGGGAGCGGCTGTACGAGGTGCGGACGTGCGCGGTGCCGGGCCCCGGCACGATCCGCACGGACGCGGACTTCCCCATCGGCGCGCCGCACGGCCCCGAGGCGCTGGCCGAGGCGGACACGGTGGTCGTGCCCGCCTCGCACGAGGAGGACGAGTCGCTGACCCCGGGCGGCCTGTCGGCGCCACTGGCACGGGCCCTGGACTCGGCAGCGCACGTCCGCCTCGCCTCGATCTGCACGGGGGCGTTCGTGCTGGCGGCGGCGGGCCTGCTGGACGGCCGCAGGGCGACGACGCACTGGCTGTCGACGGATCTGTTCGCCCGTACGTTCCCTTCGGTGACGGTCGACCCCGACGTCCTGTACGTGGACGAGGGCCGCATCCTCACCTCGGCGGGGGAGGCGGCGGGAGTGGACCTGTGCCTGCACCTGATCCGCGAGGACCACGGGGCGGCGATGGCGGCGGACGTGGCACGCCGCACGGTGGTGCCGCCGCACCGGGAGGGCGGCCAGGCGCAGTACATCCAACGCCCGGTCCCCGTGCGGGAGTCGACGTCGACGGGCGCGGCGCGCGCGTGGGCGCAGGACCACCTCCACGACCCCCTGACGCTGGGCGAGCTGGCCGCCCGGGCATCGATGAGCGTACGTACGTTCAACCGCCGCTTCAGACAGGAGACGGGCCTGACACCGATGCAGTGGCTGACGCAGCGCAGGGTGGACCGCGCGCGGGAGCTGCTGGAGTCGACGGACCACACGGTGGACCGCATCGCGGCGGAGGCGGGCTTCGGCACGGGGGCATCGCTGAGGCAGCACTTCGTGCTGGGGGTGGGGGTGTCGCCTGGGGCGTACAGAAGAACGT
>NZ_LIPN01000563.1 GCF_001418325.1 Streptomyces atriruber
CCCCCGCAGGCACCCCCAGCCCCCGCGTCAGCGTCTGCGCGGCCCCCACGGGGACGACCGAGAGCCCGCACCCGGCAAGGTCCCGCTCCCGGTGGAGGACGCCCACCGCCCGCAGCAGCGCCCGATCGTCGCCGACCACCACGAGCCGCCTCGCACCCCTCCTGACCAGCGCTTTCGTGAAGTCCTCGGGGCCTTCGGGGAGACAGACCCGAACCGCCGCGCCCGCACCGAGCACATCCTTCGCGATCCGGACCGACTCACCGTCCGTGCGCCGGGCGACCGGGTCGATGACGACTAGGAGCTGGTCGCGAGCCGACAACGTGCGCCCTTTCTTTTAGCCGTTCTTTGAGACCTCGGGTAGCATCTTTGTGCAAGAGCCCCTTGCGCTATTGCGCCAGGGGCTTCGTCTATTCCGGGGCAGCATCCAAGGCACACCCATCGGCGGCTACGGCCCCAGACCTTGGACATGCCCCGCCCGGAAGGGGTGTACGCCTGTGCCCGCACTTGTGCTGCTCGGTGCTCAGTGGGGTGACGAAGGCAAGGGAAAGGCCACTGACCTGCTCGGTGGCTCCGTGGACTATGTGGTGCGCTATCAGGGCGGCAACAACGCCGGCCACACGGTCGTCGTCGGCGACCAGAAGTACGCGCTGCATCTCCTCCCTTCCGGGATTCTCTCCCCGGACTGCGTGCCTGTCATCGGCAACGGAGTCGTCGTCGACCCGTCGGTCCTGCTCTCCGAGCTGAGCGGTCTGAACGAGCGCGGCGTCGACACGTCGAAGCTGCTCATCAGCGGTAACGCGCACATCATCACGCCGTACAACGTCACCGTGGACAAGGTCTCGGAGCGTTTCCTCGGCAAGCGCAAGATCGGCACGACGGGCCGCGGCATCGGCCCGACCTACGCCGACAAGATCAACCGCACCGGCATCCGCGTGCAGGACCTCTATGACGAGTCGATTCTGCAGCAGAAGGTCGAGGCGGCCCTGGAGCAGAAGAACCAGCTGCTCACCAAGGTCTTCAACCGTCGCGCCATCGAGGCCGAGCAGATCGTCGAGCAGCTCCTGGAGCACGGCGAGAACATCAAGCAGTACGTCGCCGACACCACCCTGATCCTCAACAACGCGCTCGACGAGGACAAGGTCGTCCTGTTCGAGGGCGGCCAGGGCACGCTCCTGGACGTGGACCACGGCACGTACCCCTTCGTCACCTCCTCGAACCCGACCGCGGGCGGCGCCTGCACGGGTACGGGCGTGGGCCCGACGAAGATCACCCGGGTCATCGGCATCCTGAAGGCGTACACGACCCGCGTCGGCGCGGGCCCGTTCCCGACGGAGCTGTTCGACGCGGACGGCGAGGCGCTGCGCACCATCGGCGGCGAGCGCGGCGTGACCACGGGACGGGACCGCCGCTGCGGCTGGTTCGACGCCCCGATCGCCCGTTACGCGACGCGCGTCAACGGTCTGACGGACTTCTTCCTCACGAAGCTCGACGTCCTCACCGGCTGGGAGCAGATCCCGGTCTGCGTGGCGTACGAGATCGACGGCAAGCGCGTCGAGGAGCTCCCGTACAACCAGACCGACTTCCACCACGCGAAGCCGATCTACGAGATGCTGCCGGGCTGGTCCGAGGACATCACCAAGGCCCAGACGTTCTCCGACCTGCCGAAGAACGCGCAGGGTTACGTGAAGGCGCTGGAGGAGATGTCCGGCGCTCCGATCTCCGCGATCGGCGTGGGCCCGGGCCGTACGGAGACGATCGAGATCAATTCGTTCGTGTAGCCCGCTCGTCCGGGCTCGGCGACTCGTCCGAGCTCGGTGACGCGTCCGGGTTCGGCGGCTCGTCCGAGCTCGGTGAGAGGGGCGCCCCGGCACTGCTGCCGGGGCGCCCCTCTCCGCATACCCGCAGCCCCTCCGGCGTCGCGCACGGCAGATGGCCGTGCGTGCGGATGACGTCGAGGCCGGTGCCGCGGGCGTAGGCGAGGAACCCCGCGGCGAGGGAGTCGGCGGGCGGCAGGCCGTACGTGTAGGCGTACTCGATCTCGCGGTAGGGGTAGCCGCTCTTCACCAGCTGTTCGGCGGAGGGGGCGTGGCCTTCCAGGTCGAGCCGGTGCAGGCCCTTGAGCCCGGCGGCGGCGCGGAGCTCGCTGTAGCCGATGGCGCCGGGGATGCGGCCGACGGCGTCGATGACCTGGTCGGTGGAGTCGAGTTCGCAGCGGGTGACGGGGACGGACGCGTCGTCCTTGCTCAGGCAGTCGTCGGACGACGCCTTGATCTCGAAGCTGCCGCCCAGGACCCGGCGCTGGAGCGTGTCGCGGGTCCCGGAGCTGGAGCCGCGGCTGACCAGGACGACGGGCAGGTCGGGCCCGCCGAGCTCCTTCCAGTTGCGTACGTCGCCGCGGTAGAGGCGGCGCACCTGGGGCAGGGTCAGATTCCGCAGCGGTACGCGGTCGTTGAGGACCAGTGCGAAGACGGAGACCGCCACGCGGGTCTCGGCCAGCCGCGGGAGGCCGTCGGACCTGGGCCCGTCGGAGAAGGCGAGGAGGGGCGGCGCCCCCTTCCCGCCCCCGGACCGGCCGAACTTCCGCCCCGAGTCGTCGAGTTCGCGCACGCCCGACGCGCTGCCGTGCGCGCTGACGGTGATGTCGGAGCCGGGGCAGTCCTCCTCGTACTTCTCGGCGAGCTCCTCGGCGACCGGTGCGAACGCCGTCGAGCCGAGCACCGTCAGCTCGCCCGTCGCGCACTCGATCGGCGGCGGGTCGTCCTCCCGCAGCAGGATGATCGAGGCAAGCGTGACCACGGACAGGGTGAGCAGCACGGTCAGGAGCTGCGCGGGCCGGGACAGCAGCGGCGGCTTGCCGTCGAGGGTGGTGGAGCGGTTGGGCTGCACGTCACCGGCCTGGATGCCGCCGGACAGGGTGACGTCGCCGCCGACGGGCCCGCCGGTGAGCAGCACCAGGAGCTTGTAGTGCTGGCCCCGGTTGAGCGGGACGCGCGGGATGTGCAGGGTGCTGCCCTCGTACCGCAGGCCCGCGGCCGGGGTGAAGTGCTCCATCAGGTGGTCGTCGCCGCTCGGCGCGGTGACGGCGAGGCCGCGGACGGTGCGTCCGGTGAAGACCGCGGTGAGGCCGTGCAGGGCGCGCCCGCTGTAGTCGGCGTCGGAGACGGCCTGCGAGCCGTCGTTCTCGACGCGCAGCAGGACGAGCGTGGCGTCCGACATCTCGGGGGTCTCGTCGAACAGGCCGAGGCGCGTGTTGGCGCCGCCGGTGCGGACGTTGTCGCCTATGGCCGTGTCCAGCTGGACGCGATAGCCGATGCGCTTGCGGCGCGGCACCCGCCGCTCGTACCAGAGCGCGCCGACGGTGGCGGCGAGGCCGAGGACAGCCGTGAGCACGGCGATGGTGTTCTCGGCGCTCAACCATTCCATGGGCGGTGACGGTAGGCGGCGCGGTGGCGCCCGGGGCCGGATTTCCCGTTCCGTCGGCCGCTGTTCGCCGCCGGTTCAGTTCTTGTCGTACGTCAACTCGCCGCTGCCGTCCGTGTTGGCGCGCCGCAGCTTGCCGTTGCCGAGGATGGTGACGACGCTCGGGTCGCCGGGCGTGCAGGACGTCATGGGTTCGCCGACGGTGACCTCGGTGGGGCCTATGCGCAGACGCTCGTCGGAGGCGGACACCAGCTTGCCCTGGAAGACGCAGTGGTAGGTGCCGCCGCCGTCGGCAGGTCCGTCCGCGGTCACCGACAGCACGGTGTCGCCCACCTCGCCCTGCTGGAGGGTGAGTTCGCGGGTGCTGTGGCCGTCGTCGGTGTCGAGGCCGCCGGACCAGGTGCCCAGGTACTTGTCCGGGACGGTGCCTTCGTCCGCGTCGGAGGCGGAGGGGTCCGGACTGCTCGGCCCGGGGCTCGGCGAGGTGGACCCCGGCGTCTTCGGGGCGCTGTCGGCACTGTTCCCGGCCGCTTCGGCGCTCTGCTTGTCCTCGGTGCCGTCGCCGTTCATGACGGCGTAGACCGTGCCGCCCGCTCCGATGGCCACTATCAACGCGACGACGATCAGCGCGGCGGTCGAACGCGCGCTGCGCCGCGGCGGCTCGGGCGGCGGGACGGGCCCGTACGGGGGAGTGGGCCCGAAGCCGGGGGGAGCCTGGTGG
>NZ_LIPN01000564.1 GCF_001418325.1 Streptomyces atriruber
CAGCACCAGCAGCGAGTCCACCTCGCCGTTGAACGCTCCCTCGATGTCCGTGTCCAGCCGGTCGCCCACCACGAGCGGCCGCTCCGCGCCGGTCCGCAGGATCGTCTCCCGGTGCATCGGGGGCAGCGGCTTGCCCGCGACCCGCGGCTCGGCGCCCGTCGCGATCCGGACGACCTCGACCGCGGCGCCGTTGCCCGGCGCGATGCCCCGCGCGCTCGGGATCGTCAGGTCCGTGTTCGACGCGAACCAAGGCACTCCGCGCGCGATGGCATAACAGGCCTCGGCGAAGCGCCCCCACGCCATGTCCGGGCCCCCGTACCCCTGCACCACCGCAGCCGGATCGTCGTCGGCCGACTCGACCGGCTCAAGACCCCGCTCGCGCAGCGCGACCCGCAGCCCCTCACCGCCGATCACCAGCACCCGCGCGCCCTCCGGCACGTGCTCGCTCACGAGTCGGGCCGCGGCCTGCGCCGACGTGATGACGTCCGGGCCCTCGGTCGCGATCCCCAGCTCCGTCAGATGCTCCGCCACCGCGTCCGGCGTCCGCAGCGCGTTGTTCGTGACGTACGCCAGGTGCATGCCGCCGTCGCGGGCGGTGCCCAGCGAGTCGACCGCGTGCGCGATGGCGTGCCCGCCCGCATAGACCACTCCGTCGAGGTCGAGAAGAGCGGTGTCGTAGACCTCGCTCAGCGCCCGTTCGCTGCCCTCCGGGCACGTCCTGACACGGGCATCTGTAGTCCGGCTCGCGGCCTGGCTCATTACGCATCGCTCCTCGCTCGATCCCACTCCCCCGATCATCGCTTATGCCACTGACACACATACGATGCCCTAATGAACACAGCGGGTGACAACGACGTCAGCGGCCTCGACCTGATCCCGTTCCGGGGTGTGCGCTATGTCCCCGAACGGGTCGGAAGTCTCGCCGCGGTGACCTCACCGCCGTACGACGTGGTCGTACGGCCGGACGGCTTGCTCCACCTGGAATCCGCCGACCCGCACAACATCGTCCGGCTGATCCTCCCGCAGGCCACCACCCCGGCAGCCCGCAACCAACAGGCCGCCGACACGCTCCACACCTGGCTCGGCGAGGGCATCCTCGCCCCCGACGCCGAGCCCAGTTTGTACGTGTACGAACAGCAGGACAGCGACATGCTGCAGCGCGGCGTCATAGGCGCTCTCCGCCTCTCGGAGGCCGCGGACGGAATCGTCCTCCCGCACGAGGGCGTGATGGCCCATGTCGTCGAGGACCGCGCGGCCCTCATGAAGGCGACCTCCGCCAACCTGGAGCCGCTGCTCCTGACCTACCGCAGCGAGACCGACGGCGAGCACGAGCCCGGCGGCGCGATGGCCGTCGTCGAACGGACCGCCCTGCGCGAGCCCCTCCTCTCGACGACCACGGAGGACGGCTTCCACCACCGGCTGTGGGCCGTGACGGACCCCGCGGAGATCGCCGAGATCCAGTCTGACCTCGCCCACCACCAGGCCCTGATCGCGGACGGCCACCACCGCTGGGCGACGAACCTGCGCCTGCGCGCCGAGCACGCCTCGCCGAGCGCCTGGGACTA
>NZ_LIPN01000565.1 GCF_001418325.1 Streptomyces atriruber
GCGGGGGTCGTCGCATGTCCGGATGGGTTTTTGGGCCCTCCGCTGATCCTCTTCCGGTCCTTGAGTGGTTCTCTTCGCCTTCTTGACCGTCTCGCGCCCTGCCCAAGATTCGTCACGGATAGTAGTCATGGGACTGCTCTGCGGAAGTCGTCGTGAAGGCAGTGCGATGTCACCGGTATGGGTGATGGGGATATTCACAGGCACTGCCTTGTCCACAGTTATTGACCAAGATCCACACGTTTTGCGGCGCCGCTGCACGCTGATTCCGCCCGTTCCACTCGCGAAGTTCATGGCCGGATTGCTTTGCCCGGTTCTTCGCGGATGACGAGCGCGGCATTCACAGGAGTCATGTGCCAAGAGGGGGACGGGGATCGTGGGCGAAGTCATTTCGAGTGATGTGGCCGCGCAGGCCGAGGGGCGGCAGGGCGGACCGCTGATCGTCACGGAGGACGTGGAACTGCTGGATGACCTGCTGCGGCTGTGCGCCGCGGCGGGAGCGCTGCCCGAGGTGCACCACGGCGGGCCCGAGCGCAGGGGCAGCTGGGACGCCGCTCCGCTCGTCCTGGTCGGGGACGACGCGGCGGACCGGGTGCGCGGAGCCGTCCGGCGGCGTGGAGTCGTGCTGGTCGGGCGGGATCAGGACGATCCCGGTGTCTGGCAGCGGGCGGTGGAGATCGGCGCCGATCACGTGCTGGTCCTGCCCGACGGCGAGCAGTGGCTCGTGGACCGCATCGCCGACGTGGCCGAGGGCGTGGGGCGTCCCGCGCTCACCGTCGGGGTCATCGGCGGCCGCGGCGGCGCCGGGGCCTCCACCCTGGCCTGCGCCCTCGCCGTCACGGCGGCCCGGGAGGGCCGGCGCACGATGCTCGTCGACGCGGACCCGCTGGGCGGCGGCCTCGACGTGCTCCTCGGCGCGGAGAGCGCCGAGGGCCTCCGCTGGCCCGCCTTCGCCGCTTCGCGGGGCAGGGTCGGCGGCGGCGCGCTGGAGGAGTCTCTGCCGCACGTCCATGCGCTGCGGGTCCTGAGCTGGGACCGGGGAGAGGCGGTCGAGGTCGCCCCCGAAGCCGTGCGGGCGGTCGTCGCGGCGGCCCGCAGGCGCGGCGGCGCGGTGGTCGTCGACCTGCCCCGCCGGGTGGACGAGGCGGTCGCCGAGGCGCTGGCCCAGGTGGACCTTGGGCTCCTCCTGGTGCCCGCGGAACTGCGCGCGGTTGCCGGGGCGCGGCGGGTGGCCTCGGCTGCGGGCATGGCGCTGCGGGATCTGCGGGTGGTGGCGGCGCGGGGTCCGGCGCCCGGCGGGCTCGATCCCGAGGAGGTCGCGGGACTGCTCGGGCTGCCGCTGGCCGGTGAAGTGCCCTGGGAGGCGGGCCTGGTGGCGGCGCAGGCCGCGGGATCGCCACCGGGGGGCGCCGCACGCGGGCCGCTCGCGCGGTTCTGCACCGCCTTCTGGGACCGGCTGCCGGCCGAGGCCGTGGGAGGGGGCGCATGAGCGCGGTGGTCGGGGCCCGGATGCTGGACGGAGTGCGGCAGTGGCTCGCGGAGAGCGGGACGGAACCGACCCCCGCGCGGGTCGCCGAGGCGCTGCGGGCCCAGGGCCGGGTGCTCGGTGACACCGAGGTCCTCGGCGCGGCCGCGCAACTGCGCTCGGAGCTGGTCGGGGCGGGCCCCCTGGAGCCGCTGCTCGCGGATGCCTCCGTGACCGACGTGCTGGTCTCCGCGCCCGACCGGGTCTGGGTGGACCGGGGCGGCGGCCTGGAGCTCACGGGCATCACGTTCCGGGACGCGGCCGCACTGCGCCGCCTCGCGCAGCGCCTCGCGGCCGTGGCGGGCCGCCGCCTGGACGACGCCCGGCCCTGGGTGGACGCACGCCTGCCGGACGGCACCCGGTTGCACGCGGTCCTGCCACCGGTGGCGGTGGGCTCGACCTGCCTATCCCTGCGGGTCGTGCGCCCCCGCGCCTTCACCCTCGCGGAGCTGACCGAGGCGGGCACCGTCCCGCCGGGCGGCGACCGCATCCTGCGGGCCCTGCTCGACGCCCGCCTGTCCTTCCTGATCAGCGGCGGCACCGGCACCGGCAAGACGACCCTGCTGAGCGCGCTGCTGGGCCTGGTGGGCCCGAAGGAGCGGATCGTACTGGCCGAGGACTCCGCGGAGTTGAAGCCCGAGCACCCGCACGTGGTGCGCCTGGAGTCCAGGCCCGCCAACCAGGAAGGGGCGGGTCTCGTCGGCCTGGACGACCTGGTGCGCCAAGCCCTGCGGATGCGTCCGGACCGCCTGGTCGTGGGCGAGGTGCGGGGCGCGGAGGTGGTGCACCTGCTGGCCGCGCTGAACACGGGCCACGAGGGAGGCTGCGGCACGGTCCATGCCAACGCCGCCGGGGACGTGCCCGCCCGCCTGGAGGCCCTGGGCACGACCGCGGGCCTCGACCGGGCAGCCCTGCACAGCCAGTTGGCGGCCGCTTTGTCGGTGGTGATCCATCTCGTACGCGACCGGACGGGCCGCCGCCGCATGGCGGAGGTGCACGTCCTGGAGCGAGCCGCCTCGGGCCTGGTGGTGACGGTACCGGCGCTGAGATGGGGCGAAAGGGCCTTCACCAAGCAGCAGGGCTGGACCCGCCTGAACACCCTCCTCACAGCCGGAGACAGGGGCGACGGCCGATGACCACAGCCATGTGGACGGCGGCGACGGCGACGTGCGCAGGAAGCGCGACCTGGCTGGTGGCCCGACGGGACCACACCACCCACCGCCTCAGGAAGCTGCTCCAGCCCCACACACCACAACCATCCCGGACTCCGCCCTGGCACCGGCTGATCACAACCGCCCGCGACCGGGTGCACCCTGAATGGTGGTGCCTGGTAGCCGGAATGGCGGTGTCGCTGCTGGGCGTATCCGTGGTGCCGCTCGTCGTGGGCGCGGCCGGGGTGCCGCTGGCGGCGCGGGCACGGCGGGCCCGGGACGCGCGCCGGGACCGGGAGCGTCGGGGCGACGCGGTGATCGCACTGTGCGGGGAGCTCGCGGGGGAGGTGCGGGCCGGCCGACAGCCCGGTGAGGCGCTGCGGCTGACGTTCCGCGAGCCCGCCGAAGCGGGCGCAGGTACCGGAACTGCCCGGAGCGCGGTGCTGGCGGCGGCGCGGTTCGGCGGCGATGTGCCGGGGGCGCTGCGGGCGGCGGCTCAAGAGCCGGGCGCGGAAGGCCTGCTGGGCCTTGCGGCGTGCTGGCGGGTCGCGGTGGACCGAGGCGCGGGCCTGGCCGCGGGCCTGGAGCGCCTGGAGGACGCCCTGCGCTCCGAACGAGACCAACGCGCCGATCTGAGAGCTCAACTGGCAGGCGCCCGCTCGACCGCGGTGATGCTGGCGGCCCTCCCTCTTCTGGGCCTGCTGATGGGCGCCGCACTGGGAGCGGACCCGCTGCGCGTGCTGCTCCACACCGGCCCGGGACTGGCCTGCCTCGCGGCGGGCGGAGTCCTGGAGGGCGTCGGTGCGTGGTGGGCGCTGCGCATCGTGCGCGGGGCGGAGAAGCGATGAACGTTGTCCACAGGCTGGGGGTGATCGTGTGGGTAGCTGCGGCCCTGCTCTGGCTGGCACTGACGGCACTGGCCGCCCGACGGGAAAGAACACAACGACGCCGCGCAGAAAGAGCCATCCCCACAACCGGAAGCCCGGCACACACACCTCAGAAAGCCACGACAGAACCACGGCGGAGCCAAACGGGACTGGCTGCTGGCATCCGGCACGGCAAGCGCCACGTATGCCCTGCTGACCGGCCTGCCAGGCGCACTGGCCGCGGCAGCCGTCGGATACCTCACCTGGCGCCACCTCCACCAGAAGCACGCCTCTGCACAGAACCAGGACCACGAGAACGCGGCAGCTCGCGAAGCTGCCCACCAACTCCCCTTGGCAGCAGACCTCCTGGCGGCCTGCATCGCATCCGGAGCAAGCCCCATGGCGGCGGCTCACGCGGTAGGGGAGTCCTTGCAGGGCCCGGTCGGCGCGCGCCTGTCCCGCGGAGCGGCAGAGGTGCGCCTGGGCGGCACCCCAGCAGCGGCCTGGCGCCACTTGAGCGCGATCCCGGGCGCCACACCATTGGCCCGCCTCCTAGAGCGCGCGGGCGACTCCGGAGCGCCGACCGCGGACCCGGTGGCCCGCCTGGCCGCGGACGCGAGGGCGACGCGCGCCAGAGCGGCGACGGCCGGAGCACGCAGAGCGGCGGTCCTGATGACGGCCCCGGTGGGCCTGTGCTTCCTACCGGCGTTCGTGGCGGTCGGGGTGCTGCCGGTGGTGATGGGCCTGGCGGAGGGCTTGTTGAGCACGGACTGAGACCCGCCAGGCCGAACACAACCCGAGATCCGACAACCGACAACCGAGAAGAACATACGACGGAGGTACCAATGCGGGGGCGGATGATGCGAGGACTGCACGGACTGCACGGACTGCGAGGGCTTCGTGGGCTGAGGCGACGGGGTCGCTCGCGGGACTCAGACGCGGGGATGGTGACGTCCGAGTACGCGATGGGCTTGATCGCGGCGGTGGGCTTCGCCGGCTTGCTCTACAAGGTGGTGACGAGCGGGCAGGTCAAGGCGGCGCTGCAGGCGCTGGTGGAGAAGGCGCTCGATGTCCCGTTCTGAAACCGAGCAGAGGCGACATCGCACCGGGCTCCGAAGAGCATTCTCGGACCGGGGGTTCGTGACGGCGGAGGCGGCCGTGGTGCTGCCGACACTGGTGCTCTTCACCATGGCGCTGATCTGGACGCTGCTGGCGGCATCCGCGCAGATCCAGTGCGTGGACGCGGCCAGGGCCGGTGCGCGGGCGGCGGCCCGCCAGGATCCGGACGACGCGGCTGCGGCTGCGGCACGCCAGGCGGCCCCGCGCGGGGCGAACGTGTCCGTGCGGCGTGAGGGCGACCTGGTGCGGGTCGAGGTGGTGGCGGACGCTCCGGGCCCCGAGGTGTTGGGCCTGGGCCTGCGGCTTCGGTCCGAAGCGGTGGCCTTGGCCGAGGAGACGGTGGGGGTCGCCGTATGAAAGCCAGGTGGCGAGGTGCGGGCCGTGATCGAGGGGCCGCCACCGTGTGGGTGGTCGTCACGATGGCCGTACTCGGCGTGATCTGCGGCGCGGTGCTCGCGATGACTCAGGTCGTCGTGGCCCGGCACCGGGCGGGCGGCGCGGCGGATCTGGCGGCGC
>NZ_LIPN01000566.1:0-449 GCF_001418325.1 Streptomyces atriruber
CCGCCGTGCGCGAGGCCGCCGGCTTCGCCGCGTACGCGAACCAGAAGTACAGCGAGGCGCTCGCCGAGTTCCGGGCCGCGCGTCGGATGACCGGCACCGTCGACCTGTGGCCCGTCATGGCGGACTGCGAGCGCGGGCTCGGCAGGCCCGAGAAGGCGCTGGAGATGGCCGGTGCACCCGAGGTGCACAAGCTCGACAAGGCGGGGCAGGTCGAGATGCGGCTCGTCGCCGCCGGGGCCCGCCGCGATATGGACCAGCTCGATGCCGCCATCGTGACCCTGCAGAGCCCCGAGCTGGCGTCGAACTCCGTGCAGCCCTGGACGGCCCGCCTGCGGTACGCGTACGCCGACGCGCTGCTCGTCGCGGGGCGTGAGGACGAGGCCCGGGAGTGGTTCGCCAAGGCCGTCGAGTCCGACAAGGACGGCAGCACCGACGCGTCGGACCGG
This sequence comes from Streptomyces atriruber, assembly GCF_001418325.1. Lineage (GTDB taxonomy): Bacteria > Actinomycetota > Actinomycetes > Streptomycetales > Streptomycetaceae > Streptomyces > Streptomyces atriruber. The sequence continues at coordinate 447 of NZ_LIPN01000566.1, forward strand.
CTC
>NZ_LIPN01000566.1:478-1096 GCF_001418325.1 Streptomyces atriruber
GCCCGCCCTTCTTTGCGTTCGGTTCAGAAGGCGAGGTCCCGTCAGAAGGTGAGGTCTCGCAGGACCAGGCCCGTCGCCGGTTTCGGGCCGAACGACGTGGACTTCCGGGGCATCGTGACACCCTGCACGGCCAGGTCGCGGACGACCTCTTCCCGTACCGGATGCATCAGGACCGCCGTGCCGCCGTCGCGCTCCGCCTTCTCGACTGTCGCCGCGGTGTCGTGGATGTACGCGATGTGGTCCGGGGTGTCCGGGATCTGCCACACGTGGTCGAGAAGGACGGAGTGCAGGACCGTCGCGTCGAGGGTGCGCCAGGCCTCGGGGTGATCGTTCGGGACCGTGCCCGCGAGGAGGTCCGGGGACGGCCGGTCGACGAGGTGGAAGGCGCCGTCGCCCGCGAGCACGAACGCGTTGGTCTTCGTCGCCGCCTCGGCGAGCGCTTCGAGGGCGTGGTCGAGGGGGCCGTCGACGGTCCGTACGCGGAAGGAGTCCCCGAGGGCGGCGAGGGCGTCCGCCACCGGCAGCCGGTGCAGGTAGCGGTGGATGGCGCGGACGCGCAGCGGATAGCGGGCGGTGTCCACGAGGAGCACCAGGCCGTAGTCCCAGGCGCTCGGCGAG
>NZ_LIPN01000567.1 GCF_001418325.1 Streptomyces atriruber
GCGGACCTGAGCGGAGGTCAGGGCGAGCTCCCTCGCCGCCCGTTCGGCGGTCGCGCCTGATAGCTTGCCCGCGTCATCCAACGCCACGCCGTCGTGGTCGGGACCAGGAGAGTCGAGGACCCAACGGGCGATGCGGAGGGCGGCGGCCAGATCGGAGCGCGCCATGCGGGCCAGTTCCGCCGGGGCCGGTGTGCCTTCCGGAGGGCGGGGTGCAGGGCGGCGTTGGCGCCGCTGGGTCACGGCTCTGGCAGCTGCGGCCAGGGGCCGTACGCGGACGAGTTGAAGCCTGGAGTCACGCGGGATACGGGACGTCACGAGAACAGTCTCACGGGTTACGGCCTATGAATCCAAGACGAGTGGCATGAGGCCCAGCCGCCCAACCCCCAGTCGTTGCACCGCAGTAGTCCTTTTCGGTCGGATGCGTTGGCGATCGCCCTGGAGGGCACCCGCACCGGGAAAACCCAGCCGCGCGACAGGACGACCCTACGGGCGAGGCTCGTCTCACCATGGCGTCCCTTGGGCCGGACAGAGGCCATCGTCGTTGAGACAGGGACGTTCCGATTGCGGGCCTACAACACTCGTGTAGGTTCGCAATTGGAATGTTCTGTTCCGTCGTGACGACCTGCGTGTTCTCGCGTTGTCTCATTCAGTTGGCCCGGCATTCTGTCTCACGGTCTTGTCCTTCCCGTTGCCCGGCCCACCGCGCGGAGGCTCCGTGTGTCTCCGTGGAGTCAGAGAGCTGTGCCAAGAGGGACCCGCGTCACTCTCTCCCAGGTGATCGTTCTGGTCTGCGGGTCCGCAGTGACGTCGACAAGGTGCACCGCATTGATGTGCAGCCGGGCATGGATCGGCCTCACTCGTCGGAGGAGGCGTTGCGCGGCGTCGGAGTCCGCTTCGGCACACGCGTAGGCCGTTGGCAGATGTTGAATCCCGAACTCGCACTGGCAGGCGTCGTCGCCCTGTAGCGGATCCACTGTGCGCCGCCGTGCTCGGGCTGCCTTCGGCTTTAAGCTGGCCCGGAAGGATCGCTGACGTCACTGCTGGTCATCGCCGCCGCAGAGCTCTTCGACAACGTCGCGGGTGTAGTAGCCAAGCTCGGGACGCTGGTACTGATCGCACGAGGTGGTACGCCGTCGATCGGCACATCCGCGCGTGGAGGGCGCAGCGCCCGATTGCTAGTGACCTCAAGGGAGTCTTCCCAGTAGGTGTGACCCGCGTGCCGGGCCAGCGGCTGCGATAGAGGCTGTCGGAGCCTGGCAATTCACGGGCCAGTCCACAAGGCTGGTAGAGAAGGCTCATGGGCGGGACGTCAGTCCGTCCGCCTCCAGGAGCGCGAGCGCCGTACTCAGTAGTAGGGCTTCGCCCAGCTGAAGGGCCACTCCCGCTGCTCTTCCGCGTGCGCGATTCCACGGCAAGCGCCACCGCGCTCGGCCCGGGCGTGGAAGGGTGGGATGCGTCCGGACAGCGTCGATAAAACCCAACAGGGCCCATCCGCCCCAGGCCGGCGAGGCCCACTCATCCGCTTCTGCGCCTAACTCCCGCAAAACATCAGCCTGTTGCCTGCGCATCTCCTCAATAGTGCCGATCCTGAGGAAGCCACCGACCAGTCGGTCGACCTCTCGCTGCGCCTCGCCATGGAATGCGCGCAGCGCGCCTGTCGGCCGAGGGTCCCCTTCAGGGGCTGACTCCAGGCGGGCGGGCAACCGCAGTTCGTACCAGACCGGATAGAGCATGAGGCCCGGTAGTAGCACACTGGCCAGATGATCGGGCGCGAGCCTTGGTTCAAGGTCGGCCAACGCATCGGGCGCGGTCGACAGGTGCTGGCTCATCGCTACCGCCAGCCAGGAGGACACGCCCGTTCCGGAGGCACCCGGCAGCTGTTCGCAGACGGCGTTGGTGACATCGGTGCGAAGTGGAGCGACGTGGCGGGCCAGGACGCGCATGGCCCCGAGGTCCCTCGCTTTGAAGAGCGCCAGGGGGTCTTGCGGCTCCTCGCTGCTGGGTGGTTCCTCGAAGTTCCTCAAGCCTGAACTCCCCGTTGGTGGACTCTTGACCGGCCCCGCGATCGACGATAATGCGACGCCATGACGTTGTGGTGGGAAGTGGCCGCTGTCTTCGGGGTGGGCGTCGCGGCCGCCAGCCGGCTCGTTGGGGACAGAGGCGTCGAGCCCTGGCAGCGCTGGTCCGGGACATTCGCGGGGGTTCTACTCTTCGGCAATTCCCTGGGGCACCTGAAAGGCGAACAACTGGACGGCTGGTTCCTGCCTGCGTGTGTAGCACTGATCATCGTCTGGCAGCTGGCTGCCGCGGTCAGAGGGTGTTTCGACCGTCGGCGCCTGCAACGCGACTCCGAGTACAGTCCGCACATCGCATCGACCTTGGCGGCCGATGGCAGATGGCAGGCAGGCGTCTACGAGCAGCGCGGGGATCTCAAAGATCTCGATGCGGTCATCGGGAAGTTCACGCATGCGGTGCGCAAGAGCCGGGGGCACTCGCACCACTTCAATCATGTCGCCAATCTGGTCGGCGCACTACGCGCTCGGTACGGGCATACGCTCCAGACCGTAGACTTGGACCGCGCCATCGAGACCGGCCACGACGCGGCCACCCGGATATCCATCAAGGACCCGCACCGCGCCCGGCTCTTGTCGGAACTGAGCACGGCTCTGCGAGTGCGGTACGAGAGGGACGGCGAGTGCGCGGATCTGCAGGCGGCTCTGGAGACCGGAAGCCTCGCTCTGTCCATCATTCCCTCACGGCACGTCGACCGCGTGGCGTGCCTTCGTTCCCTGAGCGCCGCATGGGCCGCCCAGTACGAGCGTACGGAGTCCTTGGACGACCTGGACAAGGCGGTGGAACTGCAACGGGAAGCGGCTTCCCGCCGCCGAAGAGGGCTGCGCGCCAACGCGATCGACGAGGCCAACCTGTGTCACCGGCTGGTGCAGCGGTCTAGCGCGGGAGGGAGCCTCATTGATCTGGATGACGCCGTAGAGGCCGGCAGAAGGGCCGTGAGGCGCATCAAGAAGCGTCCGCATTTGTACTCCAGCGCAGCACACAACCTCTCCCTCGCCCTCAAGAGTCGGTTCGAACGGCGCGGTGACCCAGCCGATCTTGACGAAGCGGTGACCTTCGTCGAGTCGACCTTGAGCCGCCTCCCAAGCGAACATCCACTACGCGCGCGAGCCCTCACGGTCTTGGCGTCTCTGACACACCGTCGATTCGAGGAGCACGGTGACCATACGGACCTCGAACAGGCGCTAGCCCTGGCGCGTGAAGCCCATGACCATCCCTCGGCCGACGTTGCGACCCGTCTGGTGAACGGGTTGTGGTGGAGCCAATGCGCGGCGAGCGAGGGTGAGAACGATGAGGCGGTGCGGGCTTTTGAGAGCGTCATCGCGCTGCTGCCCCTGTTCGCGCCCACCGAACTTCCTCTGATCGACCAAGAGTTCAGACTCGGCCGCTGCAGTGGGGTGGCGGCTGCGGCTGCGAGCTGCGCGGTGGCCACGGGCGAACCGGCCAAAGCCGTCGCTCTCCTGGAGGACGGCCGGGGCATCGTGCTCGCTCACGGCCTGGAGGCACGGGAGAAGGCGCGCTCGTTACGGGACGAGCACCCCGAAATCGCAGCGGAGTACGTCCGATTGATGAGAACCCCGGGCGCTTCGATGGCGGATCGGCGGTCCCTGCTCGGACGCATCCGGGCTCTCCATGGGTTCACCGACTTCGCACACGCCCTGGACTGGGACGATCTGACACGCATGGCTGCGGAGGGACCCGTCGTATACGTCAATATCAGCAAATACGGGTCTGATGCGATCATGGTCACTGCTGAGGGAGTCCACTCGCTGCCACTGGACCGGAAAGCCGTCACGCCCAAAGCGGTTGCCGAACAGATTTGGCTGTTGCAGAACGGGCTGAGCGCGCTGCGCACCGCGAAGGGCGAAGCCGGGGTCGACCAGGTCCTCGTCTGGCTGTGGACATGGATCGTGCAACCCGTCGTGCGCGACCTGGGTCTGGAGCCGCACGGGCAAGGAGAGCCGTGGCAGCACATTTGGTGGATCCCCATTGGTCCTATGTCCTTGCTTCCGCTCCATGCCGCAGGCCACCACTCAACCCGCGATGCCGTCGAGCCCCTCACGCTCATCGACCGAGCCATTTCCTCATACGCTCCCACGGCCCGAGCCCTCGTCGAAGCACGACAACGGCCACGGCCAACCACGCAGCACGTCCTCGTCGTAGCTCTGTCCAGGACACCCGGCGCACGCCCACTACCTGCCGCGGGCCCCGAGGCTGACATCGTCCGTGGCTGCTTCCCCCAGGCACTGTCGTTCGCCGACGCGGAGGCCACCGCCGAACGGATCCAGGAGGCGCTCCCTGCCTCCACCTGGGCCCACTTTGCCTGTCACGGCGTGACCGACCCCGAGACGTCCTCCCGCAACCGTCTGCTGCTCCACGACCATGAGCAGTCACCCTTCGACTGGAGGACGATCTCCTTGCTCGACCTGAGCAAGGCGCATGTCGCCTACTTGTCGGCCTGTGACACCGCCCGGACCGGCATTCGGCTCCTCGACGAGGCAATCCATGTGGCCTCGTCGTTCCAGTTGGCCGGGTTCTCCCACGTCATCGCCACACTCTGGTCCACGTGGGACAACACCGCTGTGCAGTTCGTCCAGGACTTCTACACGGAGGTCGCCTCCATGGCACGCGACCCGCACACCCCTGTGGATGTGGCGCTGGCAATGCACAGGGCGACTCTCGCCGCTCGGTCGAACTATCCGAACTTCCCAGCGCTGTGGGCAGGCCACGTCCATTTCGGCGCGTGAAGCCCGCCCCTCCCACCGCGTCACTCGTCCTCGGGATTCCGCGGGGGCTGCTCGTTCACCGCATCTGCACTGACCCCGGGTGCTCCCGTCGGCGGTGAGACGCCTGCGGGACCGCTGGGCGGCGGCCCCATCGGGGCGTCATCGGGCAGCGCCCGCGGAGCGTGGCCCCTAGCCTCGCCGGGGTCGTCGAGGAATCGTAGTTCGGCCGGAGTCAACCCGGATGTCGGCTCGGGGCCGTCGCTTGCCGGACTCGTCACTGTCTTCTCCTTCACATCCGTCATCCGACCTTCGTGGTCAAGATCCCCGTCCCACTCCTGGCACAGGTGGCGCATCGGGGGGCAGTTGCTCCCGCACCAGTTCCAGGAGGTCTATGTCGGCGGACCTCACGTACAGACCTCCTGAGTTGACTACCGGCGCGACGAAGCTACCGTCGGGTGCCATGCGCCAGGACTCCTCCAAGTAGAGTTCGGCTGGCTGCGGGTACGATGTCGCGTACGAACCGTGTCCGTAGCGGCCCCCCGCCCACGAGCCGTCCCTGAGCCGCACCCTGACGTAGCAGCGGGCCCGGTCACGGAACATGTGCTCCCAGGCGGTTGCCGTGACGCTGTAGCGACTGCGTAGCTTCCGCCGTTCCCACCAAGACACCGCACAGGCGGCAACGGCCGGGACAACCACGAACAGCAGCAGTGCTACTAGGGCCGCCACCCGCGGCCGTTCGGCCAGGACGGTCCAGCCCGAGTGACCTTCGCCCCGGGCCAGTCTAAGGAGCTGGGGGCCGGCGGCCAGCGCGTACACCGCGTCCAAAAGGATCGATGCAAAGACGGCGCGGACCATGCGCTGCCCCAGACTCTGTTCACCTGGCACAGGTCCGCGCCAGCGCTCCCTCAGGAATTGATATGTGAGCCCGGGGAGCACGAACAGAACCAGGAGAGCAATCTGAAGGACCGACGACGGGGCTTGCCCCATGAAGTGCCCCCCTGTTCCTCTGGATCTTCCTCGCAGGCCGCCTGCTTGACGCCGCGTCAACTCACTTCAGCGTACTTCTCCGACGGGCCGCCGTTGGGCCTCCGACGGACGCCAACACCAACGCCAACAGTAGAAAAATGAGAGCGCAACCACCGGCTACCCACGGCCGGTTGGCCGCTACCCATGCCTCGAGTACCGATTGCTTCCAGATGGCTGCGGCATAGAAAGTGGCCGCAGCCGCCCCTGCCCAGACTGCTCCGATGGCTAGTTCGGCGAAAAATGCCAGGCCCATTACGAGCAAAGCCGCGCCGACGTATGGCAGCTGGTTCGGATGGGCCCAGAGGACGAGCGCCTCACCCACCACCACGAGGGCAACGGCAAGTGCGCTGCGAACTCCTCGGCGCCCCTGCCTGGGCATCATGACGATCACGGGGAATAGCGCCAGCAGAGGCGTGTAATATTCGTCCCCCTCCAAGCTGCCGTCGAACCACGCCACGGCGATGAGAAGCGACATGACGCACACGCCTACGAGCATCAGCGCCGCGCGGAACCTGCACCAAGCCCGGTAGCGCCGCATTCCCGGATGCACAAGTTCCGCCCCGGGATGCGTACCGAATCCGGAAGGCAGCTTCCGTACCTCATTGCGAAATCTGTCGAGGGCACGTATCTCCAGTATGAACCCGCCCCAGAAGCCCGCAAGCAACAGCGTCTTCAGCATCACGCGAGCAGCATCGCAGCTACACCGCCCCGAGGAAACAGCAAGCGGCAAACAGGCAACAGAGCGTCAGCGGCCTGTCGCGGCATCCCGTCGCAGGGGAGGTTGGCCTTTGGGCTGGGCTCTCGCGAGATTGGGACGATGGTCCGTGAGATGCTCAAAGCAGACGGGCGACTTCCTCAACACGTAACTGCGCGGGCACGATGATCTGGAAGCGCCCGCCAGAAGTCGTCCGGGCAAGCAGCCATCCGGCACGGAGCCGCCAATAGCGGCACTTGGACACCCCAAGTGCCGGGTGTGCCACTCCCTCCGGGCGGCCCGCGGACATCGCGGACGTTGGCCTCTGCCTCGCGGCGCTCCACCAAGCCGGACAACTCTGCCACGGCACGCCCGGCCTTCTCGCGCACACGCCTTCCCGACTTCAACCGCCTCGAGCTACCCGCACATACGCTGCCTGTCCTTAGGCGCGTAGCGTGCGAAGCTCTCACACCCACATGAGTCCCGCGACCAGCACTCGGCATCCATGTTGAGACTCACCAAAAGATTCACCGTGCTGTCCGAGTTACTCGGAGAGTTTCGATACCCGACTGCACCATTTCCGGTGCAGTGCAGATGAGTCATCCGTACCGAGGAGTTTTACCCCGACCGGCACCGCAGTCCTCCCAGCATTCCGTCGTGCGTGACTCGATGAGAATCCGCCGACACGAACGAGAACGCGCGGGTATCCCACCGTTTCTATGCGACAGAACACGAGCGCTCGTCTCACATCGGTGGCCCATGGGCCGGACAAGGGCCACCACCAAGGAGAAAGGGACATCCGAATTGCGAACCTACAGCTCGCACCGGTCAGGCAGTCCGCCGGATCAGCGCCAGATACATCGCGTCCGTCCCGTGCAGATGCGGCCAGAGCTGTACGTCGGGTCCGTCGCCGAGCGCCGGGACGCCCGGCATGAGGGGCCGCGCGTCGATGAGTTCGGCGGCGCCGCCGTTGTGCTTGAGGACGTCGTCCACGACGGCCCGTGTCTCGGCGAGGTGCGGCGAGCACGTGGCGTACCCGACGACACCGCCGACCCGCACCGACTCCAACGCCCTGCGCAGCAGCTCGCGCTGGAGGGGGGCGAAGCCGTCCAGGTCCTGCGGGCGACGGCGCCAGCGGGCCTCGGGGCGGCGGCGCAGCGCGCCGAGGCCCGTGCAGGGCACGTCCATCAGGACCCGGTCGAAGGTGCCGGGCCGCCACGGCGGACGGGTGCCGTCGGCCGCGATGACCTGGTACGGGCCGGGGTTCCCGGCGAGCGCCTGGGCGACGAGCCCGGCCCGGTGCGGCTGCTTCTCGGAGGCCAGCAGCGCGGCGCCGCGCTGGGCCGCGAGCCCGGCGAGCAGGGCCGCCTTGCCGCCGGGGCCCGCGCAGCCGTCGAGCCACTTCTCGTCGGAACCCTCCAGCGGGGCGTTCGCCAGCGCGAGCGCGACCAGCTGGCTGCCCTCGTCCTGCACGCCCGCGCGCCCCTCGCGCACGGCCTCCAGGGAGCCGGGCTCGCCGCCCTCGCTGAGCCGCACGGCATACGGCGACCAGCGGCCGGGCAGCGCGGAGTCCTCGCCGACGGAGGCGAGAAGCTCGTCGGCGGTGGCACGGCCGGGGCGCGCCACGAGCGTCACCTCGGGCCGCTCGTTGTCCGCCTCCAGCAGGTCCTCGATCCCGGCGCGGCCGCCGCCGAGCGAGTCCCACAGCGCCGAGACGACCCAGCGGGGGTGTGAGTGGACCACCGCGAGGTGGTCCTCGGCGTCCTCGTCGTACGGCGGCGCGACCCGCTCGAGCCAGGCGTCCAGATCGTCCCGGGAGACCTTGCGCAGCACGGCGTTGACGAACTTGGCCCGGCCGTCGCCGAGCACCACGCGGGCCAGCTCCACCGAGGCGGAGACGGCGGCGTGCGTCGGGATGCGCGTGCCGAGCAGCTGGTGCACACCCAGGTTGAGCACGTCGAGGACGGGCGGGTCGACCTCGCGCAGCGGCCGGTCGATGCAGGCGGCGACGATCGCGTCGTACGTCCCCTGGCGGCGCAGCGTCCCGTAGACCAGCTCGGTGGCGAGCGCCGCGTCACGCACGTCGAAGTCGCCCTTCTCCCGCGCCTTGCGCAGCAGGGGCGGCAGGACGAGGTTGGCGTACGCGTCCCGCTCGTCGACCGCCCGCAGCGCCTCGAAGGCGAGGAAGCGGACGGGGTCCTTCTGCGGGCGGCGGTAGGGCTTGCCGGACTTCCCGGAGGGCTTACGGGGACGCCGGTTCGGCTGGTCGTTCAAAGGTGCTCCGCTGCTGGAATGGGTCGAACCCACTCAGCCTACGTCGCTCCGGCCCACCTGCTCGCCCGGGGCGATCCGGACCCCGCGCGCCCAGTCCGCGCCGCGCATCGGCTTCTTGCCCTGCGGCTGGACCCAGAGCAGCTCGACGGCGTGCGATCCGGACCCCACGTACACGTTGTTCTTGGCGGCGGACAGCTCACCGGGCGCGAGATCGGTGCGGTCCTGGACGAGCGCCGCCTGGATGATCTTCAGCCGCTCGCCGCGGAACACGGTCCAGGCGCCGGGCGCCGGGGTGCAGCCGCGCACGACCCGGTCCACCCGCATCGCGGGCGCCGCCCAGTCCACCTCGGCGTCCTCGACGGTGATCTTCGGGGCGAGGGTGACGCCGTCGGCGGGCTGCGGCACCGCCTTGAGGCTGCCGTCCTCGATGCCGTCCATGGTCGCGACGAGCAGGCCCGAGCCCGCGAAGGCGAGGCGCGTCAGGAGGTCCCCGCTGGTGTCGGACTGCCGGACCACCTCGGTGACCGTGCCGTACACCGGACCGGAGTCGAGCCCCTGCTCGATCAGGAAGGTGGAGGCGCCGGTGATCTCGTCGCCCGCCATCACCGCGTGCTGCACCGGCGCGGCGCCGCGCCAGGCCGGCAGCAGCGAGAAGTGCAGGTTGACCCAGCCGCGGGCCGGGATGTCCAGGGCGGCCTTCGGGAGCAGCGCTCCGTAGGCGACGACCGGGCAGCAGTCGGGGCCGATCTCCCGCAGCCGCGCCAGGAAGTCCTCGTCCCGCGGCTTCGCGGGCTTGAGCACCTCGATGCCGGCCTCCGCGGCGCGCTCCGCGACCGGGCTCGCGACGAGCCTGCGGCCCCGTCCCGCGGGCGCGTCCGGACGGGTCACGACGGCGGCCACCTCGTGCCGGTCGGAGGCGATCAGGGCGTCCAGTGCGGGGACTGCGACCTCGGGAGTGCCTGCGAAGACGAGCTTCACTGGGGGGTACCTCGGATCTCTGGTCAAGGGTGGGACGACGGCAGCGCACCAGTCTATGGGCCGCCTCGGGGCCCTGCCCGGGGCGGGCTTCCCCACACGAGGGCGACGCCCTCACCGGGGGCGTACGAATGGGCGCGCGCCCTGTGCATATGCGCATACGCCCCTGCACCGTGACCCCACACGAACTAGCGCGTTGGTCAAGAAAGAGTTGACCACAACGGGCCGCGGATGCGGCCCGATCCTTTTCAACGCCGGTTCGAGAGGCTTGTTCATGGCCGACCACGCAACCCACGACGCCCAGGCACGGGCCAGCCTGCACCTCCTGGTGCGGGACATCGAGCGGGTCCGCCGGCAGGTGGACGCGCTGCGCACCCTCACCGCGCAGCTCGGCAACGTCTACCGCCCGCGCCGCTCCAGCCCGTCCGCGGGCTTCGTCGTGTACGGGCGGGCCCCCGCCCCGACCGTCCGTCTCGCCCAGGAACTCCGGGACAGCGTCGAGACGCTGGTCACCGCGGCGGTGGACTTCGACCGCTCGCTGGGGTTCTCGTGGGACGCGGTGGGCTCGGCCCTCGGCGTCACCAAGCAGGCGGTCCACCGCCGTTACGGCGCGCGACGGGCCACCACACAGGCGGCGGCCGAGGCGGAGCGCGCGGCGGAGACCCCCACTCCCGCGGTGACGTCCACCGTGACGTCGACGGCCACGCGTCCCCTTCCGGTCGGCGTCCCGCTGCCGTCGGTGCCGGCGGCCCGCACGATGCCGACCCAGCCGACCGCGGGCAGCCCCACGCTCCGCGACGAGCCCAGGCCGAACGCCTTCCCCGGCCCGCGCAACGGCTGACCCGCCCCACCCGACCGCTGCCCCCTCGCTCCTCCGCCAAGGAACGAGGGGGCAGCTTCATGCACGCCGCGTCCGCCCGCGCTCGACGGCCCGGCAGGACCGTTCCGGGACACTGATACGCCGGGGTGCCGGGGCGTTCAGGTCAGCCGATGTCCAACGGATCCACCCGCACCCGCACCGGCTCGCCGCCCGCCTCCCGCGTCCCCTTGGCCCCCCGCGCCATCCGCGCGGCCTGTCCCGCCCTCAGTGAGGCGGCGAGCGCGGCCCCGCTGCCGGGCGGCACCCGGATCAGCGCCCGCTCCCAC
>NZ_LIPN01000568.1 GCF_001418325.1 Streptomyces atriruber
CAACTACCCCCGGTTACGGCGCGCCATCGCCACCGCTCCGCCCCCGGCCACCAACAGCACCACCGCGCCACCCGCCACATACGGCGTCATCGCGCTGCCACCCGTCTCCGCGAGGTTCGCCTCCGTCTTCGGCTGTACCGGCTTCTCCGGCTCGCCCTGCGGCTTCTCGCCGGAGTCCTTCGGCGGCGTCACCCCCACCGGCGTCTCGCATCCGGCCCCGGCCAGCTGCACCGTGCCCGTGACCTCCGCGACGTTCAGCTTCAGCGGGTTCACGGACACCGTGAGCTCCAGCGCGGACGCCGCCGCCGTGCGCGACGTCGTCTGCGTCTTCGACAGGGCGAGGCTCACCTCGCCGACCCCCGGCACCTTCACCTCCGTCGTGCCCTTGGCCGTCAGCGTGACCTTCTTGCCGAGCACGGTCACCGCGCCGAGGAGATTCGATTCGGCAACCGGCCGCTTCCCAGCGGTGCAGACCGCCTTGGAGGTGACCTGCTCGACCTCGACGAGGGAGAGCAACGGCAGCCCGGGCACATGCATCTCGGCCCGCGCGACGTTGCTGTAGCCCCGCGCCGTGCCACCCCGCACGGTGGCCTTCGCCGTGGCGACGTCCGCGCGGAGCACGCTGAAGGGCCGCCCGCCGTCGACGCCGTCCAGCCGGGCGGTCAGTGCGGTCTTCTCCGCGCTGGCGGGCGCCTGCACCTCGTTCAGGGCGACCTTGAGCGGGACGTTCACGGTCTTGTTGAGCAGGGAGACGTTCAGCCCGGTGCGCAGCACGACGGCGTCGGCCCGCCCGCCCCGGTGACTGTCGCCGCCGGTGGCCTGCGCGGACCCCGCACCAGCGAGCGCCGCGGGCCCCGCGGCGAGCGCGGTGGCGACGGCGACGACGGAGAGGCGGCGGGCGGGCGCACGGAATGTATTGCTGTTCAAGGTGGTGGAACCCCCACGGGAGACACGGGCCACCGGTCACGCACGCCGCATGGGGGACATGGGGACATCACGTGCGCACCGAAGGCGTCGCCCCTCATCGACGAGGGACGACGCGGGAATCTTTACGCACACAGAGTGAACGGGCGGCAACCTGGCGTCAGTTCACTCCAACGGGACGTTTCCGACTCTTCATTCGAATCCCGCGGCACAGACGTTCCCAGCCACCCCCTCCGCACCAGCCCGACACCACCCTGGACGCCACCCCGAACCGCCCCGCGCCGCTCGCGAGCCACCCCGCACCGCTCGCGAAGCAAGCCCAACGAGCCGCACCACCCCCACGTCACGCCCAGGTCAACCCACCACGAGCCCGTTCAGGACCACCCTCCGCGGCGCTCCCAGCACCCGCACGTCGTCCCGCGGATCCGCCCCGTACACCACGAGGTCCGCCGGGGCGCCCTCCGTGAGGCCGGGGCGGCCCAGCCACTCCCGCGCGCCCCACGTCGTCGCCGAGAGCGCGTCCACCGCGGGGATGCCCGCGCGGGTGAGCTCGACGATCTCCGCCGCCACCAGGCCGTGCGGCAGGGAGCCACCGGCGTCGGTGCCCGCGAAGACGGGGACGCCCGCGTCGTACGCGGCCCGCACCGTGTCGTAGCGGCGCGCGTGAAGCCTGCGCATGTGGTCCGACCAGCGGGGGAACTTCTGCTCGCCGCCCGCGGCCAGGTCCGGGAACGTGGCGATGTTGACGAGCGTGGGGACGATCGCGACGCCGCGCTCCGCGAAGAGCGGGATCGTGTCCTCCGTGAGGCCCGTCGCGTGCTCGATGCAGTCGATGCCCGCCTCGACCAGGTCGCGCAGCGAGTCCTCGGCGAAGCAGTGGGCCGTGACGCGGGCCCCCAGCCGGTGCGCCTCCGCGATGGCCGCCCGCACCGCGTCGCGGGGCCAGCACGCCGTCAGGTCGCCGACCTCGCGGTCGATCCAGTCGCCAACGAGCTTGACCCAGCCGTCGCCGCGCCGCGCCTCCTGGGCGACGTACGCCACGAGTTCGTCGGGCTCGATCTCGTGGGCGTAATTGCGGATGTAGCGGCGCGTGCGCGCGATGTGGCGACCCGCGCGGATGATCTTCGGGAGGTCGTCGCGGTCGTCGATCCAGCGGGTGTCCGACGGCGAGCCCGCGTCACGCAGGAGGAGGGCGCCGATCTCGCGGTCGGTGAGGGCCTGTTTCTCGACCGTGTCGGAGTCGACGGGCCCGTGCGCGTCGAGGCCGACGTGGCAGTGCGCGTCGACCAGGCCCGGCAGGGCCCAGCCCTCGACGGTGCGGACGTCGCCCGCCGCGGTCCCGACGGGCCGGTCGAAGGTCACCCTCCCCCCGACCACCCACAGCTCGTCCCGTACGTCCTCGGGCCCGACGAGCACCCGCCCCTTCACGTGCAGCACCGCGTGATCGCTCATGGGCAGCAGCTTAGGAGGCACTCGAAACGCCCGGTACGTGGCCGGTCGGTACGCTCAGTACCGCAGCCCGAACGAACTCGTGAGCGAAGTGAGCAGTGACGTGAGCAGTACTGTGACGCACCCCTTTCTGGACCTGGCGCCGCTGAGCGCCCAGCACTTCGCCGCCATCGAGGCGCGGGTGGCCGGGCTGCTCGACACCGAGCAGGACGTCGTGATCATGCAGGGCGAGGCGCTGCTGCCCCTGGAGGGGTGCATCCGGGGCGCGGCGCAGCCGGGCACGACCGCGCTGAACGTGATCACCGGTCCGTACGGCCAGACCTTCGGCAACTGGCTGCGCGACTGCGGGGCGACCGTCATCGACCTCGCCGTGCCGTTCCACACCGCCGTCACGGCCGACCAGGTGCGCGAGGCGTTCGCCGAGCACCCGGAGATCGACTTCGTCTCGCTGGTGCACGCGGAGGCCGCGACGGGCAACACCAACCCCGTCGCGGAGATCGGCGCGGTCGTGCGCGAGCACGGCGCGCTGTTCATGCTGGACGCGGTCGCCTCGGTGGCCGCCGAGCCGCTGCTGCCGGACGCGTGGGGCGTGGACCTGTGCGTGATCGGTGCGCAGAAGGCGATGGGCGGGCCCGCGGGCGTCTCCGCGGTGTCGGTGAGCGAGCGGGCCTGGCAGCGCATCGCCGCCAACCCGCAGGCGCCGCGCCGCTCCTACCTCTCCCTCCTGGACTGGAAGGAGCGCTGGATCGACGGCGGCAGGAAGGCACTGCTGCACGCGCCCGCCCAGCTGGAGATGCTGGCGCTCGAGGCGTGCGTGGAGCGCATCGAAACGGAGGGCCTGGACGCCCTGATGGCGCGGCACGCCACTACCGCCGCGGCCACGCGGGCGGGCGCGCTCGCGCTGGGCGGGGGCCTCGCGCCGTACGTGCACGAGGCGGTGGACGCGGCGCCGGTCGCCACCACCCTGCGGACGCCCGAGGGCGTCGACGCCGCCGCGCTCGTCGCCAGGGCGCTCGCCGCTGACCCGGTGCTCCCGCTGGTCGCCGGGGGCGGGGCGCTCGCCCAGGAGATGATCAGGGTCAACCACTACGGGCCCGACGCGACCCGGGGCGTCGTGCACGCCTCGCTCGCCGCGCTGGGCGCCGCGATGGGCGAGACCGGCCTCACGGTGGACCTGGAGGGGGCCCGGCGCGCGGTGACGGACGTCTTCGCGTCGGACGGGACCACCGGATCCAACGGATCCACCGGATCGTGATTCCACGCCTCCGCCTCTTTGCGGGACTTTGAATTCCCGCGCACCTTCTCACGAATTATTTATAAACTGAGAAGCACAGCTTCCCGTATTCTTCTGCCCGCTTTCCCGGGACCTAAACGCCAAGATTTCGACAGCACCAAGCACCACAATTCGGACGCGCCCAAAGTGGACTATGCCTATGTGACGTACTCCACAGCGCGTCCTTTTTGTGCGTTTTATGCCGGACAAATCACCTCAAAGAGATGGGATCTCGTGCGGGCGCGCGCCTACGCCTGATAACACATCCGGCGCTCTCACGTAACCCCTCCCCCCGATGCAATTCAAGAAATTGCTCGGTAAATTCAATCTGCATGACCGCTGCACAAGCCGATCTACCGACCGACCTGCAAGCGAAATTCCAAAAAATGCCGGAGGGGCTGCAACTCGACGGTCCTGATGTCGCCGACGGCGCCGCGATCTGGCGGATCGCCCGCGACTCGAAGGTCCTCGACCTCAACTCGTCCTACAGCTATCTGCTGTGGTGCCGTGACTTCGCGGCCACGTCCGTCGTGGCGCGGGACGCCGACGGGGAGACGGTCGGGTTCATCACCGGCTACATCCGGCCCGAGCACCCCGACGTCCTCATGGTCTGGCAGGTGGCCGTGGACCACGGCCAGCGCGGCCGGGGCCTGGCGGGCGCGCTGCTCGACGGGCTGACCTCGAAGGTCGCCGCGGGCCGGACGCTGAGCAGGATCGAGACGACGATCGCACCCTCGAACACCGCGTCCGAGCGGCTCTTCCTCTCCTACGCGCGTCGACACGGCGCGTCGGTGGAGCGGAAGGTCCTGTTCGACGCCGGGATCTTCCCCGACGACGGCCACGAGCCCGAGGTGCTGTACCGCATCGGTCCGCTCGACCACTGATCCGCCCTCGCTCCCCCCAGCGATGCCCGCGAGACCTGCACCAGTACCACCCGCCCCACCCGAACCACGCGCAACTCCC
>NZ_LIPN01000569.1:0-4883 GCF_001418325.1 Streptomyces atriruber
GGCCAGGTCGGTGACGCCGACCTTGGCCTGCACGGTGCGGGAGCCCTGGTGGTAGGGGGTCTGGACCGGGGTTCGCGGGGTCATCGGCGGGCTCCTTGCTGCGGGTGCTTCGTGGCTGGGCGCGCAGTTCCCCGCGCCTCTTCGGGGCGCTCCTCAAGGCTCAGAAGAAGCCGCAGGTCGGTGCCGACTCCACCGGTGCGGGCGCCCCTTCGGCGCCGGACGCCGCGAAGATCTCCAGGCGGGTGCCGTCCGGGTCGCGGAAGAAGATCCCGCCGGACGCCGCGCCCTCGCCGTGCGGCACCACGCCGTCGTACGCGAACTCCACTCCGTACGCCCGCAGCGCGGTCTCGTACTCCCTGACCTGCTCGATGGTGTCGACCTCCAGCGCGAGGTGGTGCAGTCCCGCCCGCCCCGCGGAGTACGCGGCGTCGGCCTGCTCCCAGAGCGTGAGCACGGGGCGGTCGCCCTGTCCGAGGAAGGCGTGACGGCGGCCCTCCTCCTTGCCCTCCGCGAGCACGCCGTACCCGATCACGTCCCGGTAGAAGGCGAGCGAGCGCTCCAGGTCCGTGACGTTCAGACCGATGTGGCCGGTGCGCGGAGCGGTGGATGCGGTCATGACTCTCCCCTGAGTCCGCTGGTCGGCCACCCACTGGCTAACCCTTGAAATGAAGGTTAGAGGTTAGAAAGCGAGGCCGTCAACCGGTCACGTACTCTTGACCGGTTAGCACTGAAGGGAGCCCGCCATGCCGCACGACCCGCGCCCCCTCGTCGGCGAACCGCTCTCCCTCGACCTGCTCAACACCCGCTGGATGCACGACGGCGTACGCCAGGACCTGCTGACCGGCACCGAGGGGCTCGCGGTCTGGCTCGCGGCGAACGGACTCGACGGCACCTTCGCCGCCGACGGGCCGACCCTGGAGCACGTCCTGCGCGCCCGCGGCGCCCTCGCCTCCGTCGTGGACACCCCGCACGACCCCGCAGGCATCGCCCGCGTCGACCAGGTCCTGCGGCACGGCCGCATCCGCGCGACGCTCACCGCCGAAGGACCGGGCGAGGAGCCCGAGTTCAAGGACCCGGCCTGGGGCCCCGCCTGGCTCGCGGCCCGCGACCACCTGCGCCTCCTGGCCACCGCGCCGGACCGGATCCGCGGCTGCGCCCACGAGGCGTGCATCCTGCACTTCTTCGACACCTCGCGGAACGGCACGCGCCGCTGGTGCTCCATGGCGGCCTGCGGAAACCGCGCGAAGGCCTCGCGGCACTACGCGCGCTCGCGCGAGACCTGATCCGGCCGGAAAAAGTTCCCGGGGCAAGTCCCCTTATAGAACGCCATGTCCGCCATGGCGTATGGCGGAATTGCGTCACGCCCCGATCACAGCTCGGACAACTCTCCCCAAACACCTGTCACTTGCGTAAGGCTGAGCGGTCATCCGGCCCCGGATTCCGGACCTTCCCGCGATCCGGGCCGTTTCGACCCTCCTTCCCGACCTTCACGCACAGGGATGCCGATGCCCAGATCCAGTTCCAGCGCCAGACGCGCGCCCCGTCTCGCGATAGCCGTCGGACTCACCGCCGCGCTCTGCGCGACCGGGGCCGCCCCACTCGCCTTCGCCGCGGACGAGACCCCCGCGCCCGCCCCCAAGTCCGCGGGCGGCAAGCTCGGGTCGGCCGACGCCGACCTGCTCGCCGATGCCAAGGCGGACGGCGAGAAGACCGTCACGATGATGGTCGCCACCGAGCCCGGCGCCACCGAGCAGGTCGCCGAACAGCTCGACGGCGTCAAGGGCGGCTCGGTCGGCCGCACCTACGACAAGCTCGGCTACGTCCGCGCGACCGTGCCGACCGGCAAGGCCGACGCGGCGATCAAGTCGGCCTCGAAGCTGTCGTCCGTGCACGCCATCGACCTGCGCCACGAGATCGAGCTGGACGACCCGACCCCCGCCGCCGACCGTGCCAAGGGCGCGGAGCGCGGCGCGCGCGGCACCTACCCGGGCCCGGACAAGAAGACCCCTGCGGACAACCCGTACAACCCGTCCGCCGAGACCGGCGCCGTCGACTTCGTGCAGAAGCACCGCAAGGCGGACGGCCGGGGCGTCACCATCGGCATCCTGGACTCCGGCGTCGACCTCGGTCACCCGGCGCTGAAGAAGACCACCACCGGCGAGCGCAAGATCACCGACTGGGTGACCGCGACCGACCCGATCGTGGACGCGGACGGCACCTGGCGCCGCATGACCAACCCGGTCACGGGCCCCGTCTTCACCTGGAACAGCGAGACGTGGAAGGCCCCGGCGGGCTCCTTCCAGGTCAACCGCTTCCTGGAGTCGGCCACCACCGGCGGCGACGCCAAGGGCGACATCAACCGCGACGGCGACACCACCGACAGCTGGGGCGTGCTCTACGACCCGGCCGCCGGAACGGTCCGCGTCGACCTGAACAACAACAAGGACTTCACCGACGACGAGCCGATGAAGCCGTACAAGGACGACCACCAGGTCGCCTACTTCGGCAAGGACGACCCGGCGACCGACGTCGTCGAGCGCGTCCCGTTCGTCGTCGAGATCCGCAAGGACGTGCCCACCGACCCGTACGGCGGCGACTGGGTCGGCAAGAAGGCCGACTTCGTCAACATCGGCGTCATCGAGTCCGAGCACGGCACGCACGTCGCGGGCATCACCGCGGCCAACGGCCTCTTCGGCGGCCGGATGAACGGCGCGGCGCCCGGCGCCAAGCTGGTCTCCTCGCGCGCCTGCACCTGGACCGGCGGCTGCACCAACGTCGCGCTCACCGAGGGCATGATCGACCTCGTCACCAAGCGCGGCGTCGACATCGTCAACATGTCGATCGGCGGCCTGCCCGCACTCAACGACGGCAACAACGCGCGCGCCGAGCTCTACAAGCGCCTCATCGACGAGTACGGCGTCCAGCTGGTGATCTCCGCGGGCAACTCGGGGCCCGGTGCGAACACCATCGGCGACCCCGGCCTGGCCGACAAGGTCATCTCGGTCGGCGCCGCGATCTCCAAGGAGACCTGGGCCGCCAACTACGGCTCCCAGGTCAAGCGTTCGTACGCGATGATGCCGTTCTCCTCGCGCGGTCCGCGTGAGGACGGCGGCTTCGCGCCGATCATCTCGGCGCCGGGTTCGGCCATCAACACCACGCAGACCTGGCTGCCGGGCGCCCCGGTCGCCGAGGCGGGCTACCAGCTGCCCGCCGGCTACTCGATGCTGCAGGGCACCTCGATGGCGTCCCCGCAGGCCGCGGGCGCCTCGGCGCTGCTGCTCTCCGCCGCCAAGCAGGAGCGCATCGACCTGACCCCGGCGAAGCTGCGCACCGCGCTCACCTCGACCGCGGGCCGCATCCGCGGCGAGCAGGCGTACGCGCAGGGCACCGGCCTGATCGACGTCGTCGACGCCTGGGAGGCCATCGAGGACGACGCGAAGGCCCACACGTACACGGTGAAGGCCCCGGTCGACACCGCCCTGGAGCAGGAGCTGAAGAAGCCCGGCACCGGCATCTACGACCGTGAGGGCGGCCTGAAGACCGGCCAGAAGCGGACGTACGACGTGACGATCACCCGCACCTCGGGCCCGGACCGCGGCATCCGCCACGAGCTGGACCTGGTCAACAACCACGAGGACACCTTCGAGCTGCTTGGCGACGACGAGATCACGCTGCCGCTGAACAAGCCGGTGACCGTCAAGGTCCGGGCGAAGGCCGAGTCGGCCGGTCTGCACAGCGCGATCCTCACCGTCGACGACGAGCGCACCGAGGGCATCGACCAGCAGATCATGTCGACGGTCGTCGTCTCGGCGCCGCTCGCCAAGCCGTCGTACACCTTCTCGGCGTCCGGCTCGACGCAGCGCAACACCCCGCAGTCCTACTTCGTCACCGTCCCCAAGGGCGCCAAGTCCCTGGAGGTCTCCCTCGGCGGCCTGAAGGACAAGAGCCAGACGCGCTTCATCGCGGTGCACCCGTACGGCGTCCCGGTCGACTCCACCTCGTCGATCGTCTGCTACCCGAACTACGAGAACCCGGCCAACACCTGCCGCCCGGACCTGCGTGCGTACGCGGAGCCGCAGGCCGGTGTCTGGGAGATCGAGGTCGAGTCGCGCCGCACGTCGCCGCTGCTGGACAACCCGTACAAGCTGAACGTCGCCGCGCTCGGCGTCGACTTCGACCCGGCCGTGCAGACGCTGCCCGAGGCGAAGGTCGGCACTCCGGCGCCCGTCTCCTGGAAGGCCACCAACGGCTTCGCGGCCGTCGACGGCAAGCTGAAGGGCGGCTCGCTCGGCTCGTCCAAGTCGGCGCGGCCCGGCATCAAGCAGGGCGAGACGCAGACCACCGAGGTCGTCGTGCCCGCGGGCGCGGAGCGTCTGGACGTCGCCATCGGCTCGACCGCGGACGTCGCCGCCGACCTGGACCTCGCCGTGAAGAAGGACGGCGCGGTCGTGGGCTCCTCGGCGGAGGGCGACTCGGAGGAGTCGGTCAGCCTGAAGAAGCCCGCCGCGGGCACGTACACGATCGAGGTGACGGGCTACTCGGTGCCGTCCGGCTCGACCGCGTACGACTACCGCGACGTCTTCTTCTCGGACGCGCTCGGACAGGTCACCGTCGACGAGTCGAAGACGGTGCAGCTCCCCAACGGCGCCTCGGCGCAGATCGACGCGAAGGTCGAGGCGAAGGCCCCGGCCGCGGCGGGCCGTGAGCTGTTCGGCGAGGTGTCCCTGCTGAACGCGGGCGGCACGGTCGCGGGCAGCGGCAGCGTGAAGGTCGAGAAGGTCACGCCGTAACGGAGTGACCCCCAGGCGCCGGACGGGTTCGATCGGGCCCGTCCGGCGCCTGTCTGCTTGCTCGCTACCGGTCCGCCCCCGGCCCGTCGTCGC
>NZ_LIPN01000569.1:4904-5347 GCF_001418325.1 Streptomyces atriruber
ATCAGGACGCGGTCGCCCTTCTTCAGGCGCGGGTCCACGGCACGGTCCATGGGGAACTTGACCGTGGGGGACCCCGATGTCGGCTTCAGGTAGCGCGTCACGTCGACCGTGACCCGGTCCTGCAGGCCGCCCGGCACCGGGTCGACCGCCGTGACCGTGCCCTCCACGATGAGCCGCGAGCACGCCACGAACCCCTCGGCGCTGAGGTCCGCGTCCGCGTGGCCCTCCGGCCTGCTCTTCGCACCCGATGCCGTGTCCGCCCCGTCGGCGTCTCCCGTCCCCTGCCCGGCGTCCACCACGAGCCAGGCGAGCCCGCCGACCAGAGCTGCGGCGGCCGTCGCGACGGCCACGCCGAAGGCGACGGCCATGCGGCGCCGGGCCGGGCGCGGGACTCGTACGGACACGGGCGGCGGCTCCGGTGCCGGGGCCTTCTCGTCTACACA
>NZ_LIPN01000057.1 GCF_001418325.1 Streptomyces atriruber
CCGAGACGCGCCGCAACGTGCGGTCCTACCTCGACAACCTGCAGATCCGGTGACCGGCCGGGAAGCCGGCGGTCCGCGGGTCGTCCTGGTCGGCCCGATGGGGGTCGGCAAGACGACGGTGGGCGAACTGCTGGCCGGTCGTCTGGGCGTCTCGTTCCGGGACACCGACGCCGACATCGTGGCCGCGCAGGGCCGGGAGATCTCCGACATCTTCGTCGACGAGGGTGAGGCGTACTTCCGGGCCCTGGAGAAGAACGCCGTCGCCACGGCCCTCGTGGAACACGACGGCATCCTCGCCCTCGGTGGCGGCGCCATCCTCGACGAGACGACCCGCACGCTCCTCGCCGAGCACCCCGTGGTCTGCCTCTCGATGGACGTCGAGGAAGCGGTCCAGCGCACCGGGCTCAACCAGGCGCGCCCCCTGCTCGCGGTCAACCCCCGCAAGCAGTGGCGCGAGCTGATGGAGTCCCGCCGCCCCCTGTACGCCGAAGTCGCCCGCGCGGTCGTCGCCACCGACGGCCGCACCCCCGATGAGGTCGCCCAGGCGGTCCTCGACGCACTGGAGTTGAAGGAAGCATGACGACGGAGCAGACCCCCACCCGTATCCACGTCGGCGGCACCGCCGGCACGGATCCGTACGAGGTCCTGGTCGGTCGACAGCTCCTCGGCGAGCTGCCCGGCCTCATCGGCGACCAGGCCAAGCGGGTCGCCGTGATCCACCCCGAGGCGCTCGCCGAGACCGGTGAGGCGCTCCGCCAGGACCTCGCCGACCAGGGGTACGAGGCCGTCGCCATCCAGGTGCCGAACGCCGAGGAGGCCAAGACGGCGGAGGTCGCCGCGTACTGCTGGAAGGCCCTCGGCCAGTCCGGCTTCACACGCAGTGACGTCATCGTCGGCGTCGGCGGCGGCGCCTCCACCGACCTCGCCGGGTTCGTGGCGGCCACCTGGCTGCGCGGGGTGCGGTGGATCGCCGTGCCGACCACGGTGCTCGGCATGGTGGACGCGGCGGTCGGCGGCAAGACCGGCATCAACACCGCCGAGGGCAAGAACCTCGTCGGCGCGTTCCACCCGCCGGCCGGTGTGCTCTGCGACCTCGCGGCGCTCGACTCGCTCCCGGTGAACGACTACGTCTCCGGGCTCGCGGAGATCATCAAGGCCGGTTTCATCGCCGACCCGGCGATCCTGGAGCTCATCGAGGCGGACCCCGAGGCGGCGCGCACGCCCGCCGGGGCGCACACCGCCGAGCTCATCGAGCGCTCCATCAGGGTCAAGGCCGAGGTCGTCTCGGGCGACCTCAAGGAGGCCGGCCTGCGCGAGATCCTCAACTACGGGCACACCCTCGCGCACGCCATCGAGAAGAACGAGCGCTACAAGTGGCGGCACGGCGCCGCGGTCTCCGTAGGCATGCACTTCGCGGCCGAACTCGGCCGTCTGGCGGGCCGGTTGGACGACGCCACGGCCGACCGTCACCGTACGGTCCTCGAATCGGTCGGCCTGCCGCTGACCTACCGTTACGACCAGTGGCCCAAGCTTCTGGAGACCATGAAGGTCGACAAGAAGTCCCGCGGTGACCTGCTGCGCTTCATCGTCCTCGACGGCCTCGGCAAGCCGACCGTCCTGGAGGGCCCCGACCCGGCCGTGCTGCTGGCCGCGTTCGGAGAAGTGGGCCAGTAACGGCCTGGGCACCTTTCACCGTGGCCTCCTGATTCGGCCACGGGCACGTCACGGCCTCCCCGGCCGTTCACACAACAGCGGCCGGGGACGGTACCGTTCGGTAACGGGCGGCCGGTCGCTGCCCGACCAGCGACAGTCGCACGAGACGGAGTGGCACCGGATGCAGCACGCAGTGGGGTCTCCGCTGCCGCCGCCCCATCAGCCGGGGCACGGACCGGCCACCGGCTGGTCGCCGGCCGCACACCACCCGGCCGCTCCGCCTCCCGGAGCGGCGCCGCACCAAGGGCCGCACGGGCCGCAGCAGGGAATGCCGCCCGCTCCGGGATTCACGGGCGGTGCCGCCCCGCATGCCGCACAGGGCCAGACCCCGATGCCGCATGCCCCCGCGGCCCCCCAGCCTCCACAGCACGGACCGGGTCCGGTGCCCCCGGCCTCGGACGCCCCGGGCTCCACGGGCCACATCCAGCTGCCGCCCGGCGGGCCCGTGGCCATGCCGAGCCCTCCGCAGGGGGCGGCGCCGACGGACACCGGCGCCACGACGCTCGCCGTGCTGCTCATCGGCCCCGCGGGCGCGGGCAAGACCAGCGTCGCCAAGTACTGGGCCGAGCACCGCCGTGTGCCCACGGCCCACATCAGCCTCGACGACGTACGCGAATGGGTGCGCTCGGGGTTCGCCGACCCCCAGTCGGGCTGGAACGACCACTCCGAGGCGCAGTACCGCCTGGCCCGCCGCACCTGCGGCTTCGCCGCACGGAACTTCCTGGCCAACGGCATCTCGTGCATCCTCGACGACGCGGTCTTCCCGGACCGCCCGGTCGTCGGCCTGGGCGGCTGGAAGCGGCACGTGGGCCCGGGCCTCCTGCCCGTCGTCCTCCTCCCGGGCCTGGAGATCGTCCTGGAGCGCAACGCGGAGCGCAGCGGCAACCGCCGCCTCACGGACGAGGAAGTGGCCCGCATCCACGGCCGCATGGCGGGTTGGTACGGCTCGGGCCTCCCCATCATCGACAACTCCCAACTGGACGTCCCCGCGACGGCCCGAGTCCTGGACGACGTCCTGGCCCGAGCCATCGCGAGTCCGCCGCAGTGGTAGCGAGGACAGTGCCCACCGGTCACGGCTGAGCCACCGCGCCTCCCCGTCCCCTTCACGCCGCGTGAGCGCGGTACTACGGTCATGTCGCTGGCAAACGCTCAAGGGGCATGACATGAGCAATCCGTACAACACCCCACCAGACGCCCGTGGCCCCGCCCCGAAGTGGGCCCGGAAGCGGTATGTGATCCCCGTGGTCCTCCTGGCCCTAGGACTGGGGGTCGGCGTGGGCGCCCGCGTGGACGGAACCGAGGCGGACGACGCCGCGGCGAAGGCCACCACTACGGCCACTGCCACCCCAACTGTGGAGGCTGTCCCCCGACCTACGGTCACGGTGCGGTCCACCAAGACGGTCGAGGCGACCAAGACCGTCAGGGCCACCAAGACGGTCAGGTCGACTGTCACGGCCACGCGCGGCGGGGGCGGTTCCGGCGGTGGCTCCGTCTATTTCGAGAACTGCGACGAGGCCCGCGCGGCCGGTGCCGCCCCCGTGCACCGTGGGGAGCCCGGCTACGGCAGGCATCTCGACCGTGACGGCGACGGGACCGGCTGCGACAGCTGAGGGTGTCGGCGCGGGAACAGGCGTGCGGGGACGCCCGGTCGGACGCGTCCGTCGGGCCGGAACCGGGTGGCGCTCGTAGGCTCGCCCCATGTCAGAGGTGTACGCGGTCCGCCGGGAGCGGGTTCGGGAACGGTGTGCTGCCGGTGGTGGTGCGGCGGCGCTGGTGTCCCGGCCCGCCAATGTCCGCTATCTCGCGGGCGCGGCGCCCGACGGCGCCGCGCTCCTGGTAGGCAAGGACGAGGACGTGCTGCTGTGCGGGCGTCCGCCCGGTGGACAGCAGGGCGAGGGGCGGCCCGACGACGCGCTGAAGGTGCAGCTGCTGCCCGCGCCGGGCGCCGACCCGGCCGTCGCCGGTGTCGGCCTGGCGACCGCCCAGGGCATCGACGCGCTCGCCGTCGAGGAGCACCACCTGACCGTCGCCCGGCACCGGGCGCTCGGTTCGGTCGCGCCACGGGTGCGCCTGCTGGACCTCGGGACGGCCGTCGAACAGCTGCGGCTGGTGAAGGACGACGAGGAGCTCTCGTACCTGCGGATCGCCGCGGAGATCGCCGACCAGGCGCTGGGAGAGCTGCTCGAATCCATCCTCGTGGGGCGCACGGAGCGGCACCTGGCGTTGGAACTGGAGCGACGGCTGGTCGATCACGGAGCGGACGGACCCGCGTTCCCGACCTCGGTCGGCACCGGCCCGAACTCCGGCAAGGGCGGTCACCGCCCGTCGGACCGGCGGGTGGAGGAGGGAGACTTCCTCTCCGTGTGCCTCGGGGCGAGCTACCGCGGATATCGTTGCGAGATCGGGCGTACGTTCGTCATCGGTACGTCCCCCGCGGACTGGCAGATCGAGTTGTACGACCTCGTCTTCGCCGCCCAGCGGGCCGGTCGGGAGGCCCTCGCACCCGGCGCCGCCTGCCGCGACGTGGACCACGCGGCACGTCACGTACTGGACTCCGCGGGGTATGCGGAGGGGCTCTCTCCGCTCACCGGACACGGCGTAGGGCTCGAAATCGACGAGGACCCTCAATTGGCGCCCGCGGCCATGGGTAAACTGGACGTCTGCGTGCCGGTCACCGTCGAACCGGGGGTTCACCTCCCTGGCCGGGGTGGTGTCCGGATCGATGACACGCTCGTCGTGCGCCCCGAGGCGGACGGCGGACCCGAGCTACTCACCATCACGACCAAGGAACTGCTCGCGCTCTGAACGAGCGTGCGCGCCCGGGGTCGTCCACCAGTCAGTCAGTGCAGGAGATTCCGCAACCGTGGCTTCCACGAACGACCTCAAGAACGGCCTGGTGCTCAAGCTCGAAGGCGGCCAGCTCTGGTCCGTCGTCGAGTTCCAGCACGTCAAGCCCGGCAAGGGCCCGGCCTTCGTGCGCACCAAGCTCAAGAACGTGCTCTCCGGCAAGGTCGTCGACAAGACGTTCAACGCCGGCGTCAAGGTCGACACGGCCACGATCGACAAGCGCGACATGCAGTTCTCCTACATGGACGGCGACTACTTCGTCTTCATGGACATGGAGACGTACGACCAGCTGCACGTCGACCGCAAGGCCGTCGGCGACGCCGCCAACTTCCTGATCGAGGGCTTCACCGCCTCCGTCGCGCAGCACGAGGGCGAGGTCCTCTACGTCGAGCTCCCCGCCGCCGTCGAGCTCGTCATCCAGGAGACCGAGCCGGGCGTCCAGGGCGACCGCTCCACCGGCGGCACCAAGCCCGCCACGCTGGAGACCGGTCACCAGATTCAGGTCCCGCTCTTCATCACCACGGGCGAGAAGATCAAGGTCGACACCCGTGACAGCGGCTACCTCGGCCGGGTGAACAGCTAACCGTGGCTGCTCGTAACACGGCCCGCAAGCGCGCCTTCCAGATCCTCTTCGAGGCCGACCAGCGCGGCACCGACGTCCTGACGGTCCTCGCGGACTGGGTGCGCCACTCGCGGTCCGACACCCGGCAGCCGCCGGTGAGCGAGTACACGATGGAACTCGTCGAGGGGTATGCGGAGCATGAGCGCCGCATCGACGAACTCATCTCGCAGTACGCCGTCGGATGGACCCTCGACCGCATGCCGGTCGTCGACCGGAACATCCTGCGGCTCGGCGCGTACGAACTCGTCTGGGTCGATGCCACGCCCGACGCGGTGGTGCTCGACGAGGCGGTGCAGCTCGCCAAGGAGTTCTCCACGGACGAGTCGCCGTCCTTCGTCAACGGTCTGCTCGGACGCTTCAAGGACCTGAAGCCGTCCCTGCGCCGCGACGAGGCGTAAAGCTTCGGCGTACGTCATCCGGAGGGCCCGCAGCAATCCGCTGCGGGCCCTCCGACTTTCTGCCCGGCTTCTGTCCGGGCTTCTGATTCCTGTGCTCTTCTTCCGCGCCTCCCGGGTGAAATGCTCCGGACACTCCGGGAATCGGAAGCGACGGGAAAGAAACGGAAAACCGCCGGGGTGCCGCGGCCTTTCGGCGGCGGCACCCCGGCGGTACGTTTCTGCTGATGTCTCCCGCGGTGGGGTCAGACCTCTTCGTGAGCGACGGCGCGGCGCGCGTCCGCGTCCAGGACGCCCCAGCTGATCAGCTGCTCGGTCAGGACCGAGGGGGACTGGTCATAGATCACGGCGAGGGTGCGCAGGTCGTCCTGGCGGATCGAGAGCACCTTGCCGTTGTAGTCACCGCGCTGCGACTGGATCGTGGCAGCATACCGCTGGAGCGGGCCCGCCTTCTCCTGCGGGACGTGCGCAAGACGCTCCAGGTCGAGCACGAGCTTCGGCGGCGGCTCGGCGGCGCCACCGGGAGCCGTACCGGGAAGAAGCTCCTGGACCGGGACGCCGTAGAACTCCGCCAGCTCGGCGAGGCGCTGCACGGTCACGGCACGGTCGCCGCGCTCGTACGACCCCACCACGACCGCCTTCCAGCGTCCCTGGGACTTCTCCTCGACTCCGTGGAGGGAAAGGCCCTGCTGGGTGCGGATCGCGCGGAGCTTGGCCCCGAGCTGCTTGGCGTATTCGCTGGACATATAGCTCCCCGGACGCTGCGACAATCATGCGGCTCCGCCGCGTGGCTGGTAACTCACTGTGAGGTTACGCAGCGTTACTTGCTTGCGTCAAGCCGAAAGGTCCTTACCGCCCCTTCGGTGGAGGCTGATGACGTGCCCGGTCGTAAGTGCTGGTAGTCTGGCTGGCGCAATTTCGACGTCCTTTAAAGTCCGTCCCGTGAGGCGGAGAAGGAGGTCCGTTTCATATGGACACGCAGGACACCAAAGACTCCGATGTCGCGCGCCCCGTGCTCGAGGGCCCGGACATCGCGCGGGTACTGACCCGCATCGCCCACGAGATCGTCGAGCGCGCCAAGGGCGCCGACGACGTGGTTCTGCTCGGCATCCCCACCCGTGGCGTCTTCCTCGCCCGGCGGCTCGCCGAGAAGCTCGAAGAGATCACCGGCCGCACGATGCCGGTCGGCTCCCTCGACATCACCATGTACCGCGACGACCTGCGCATGCACCCTCCGCGCGCGCTGGCCCGCACCGACATCCCCGGTGACGGCATCGACGGCCGCCTGGTCGTCCTGGTCGACGACGTGCTTTTCTCCGGCCGCACCATCCGCGCCGCCCTCGACGCGCTGAACGACATCGGCCGCCCCCGCGCGGTGCAGCTCGCGGTCCTCGTCGACCGCGGCCACCGCGAACTGCCCATCCGTGCCGACTACGTGGGCAAGAACCTCCCCACGTCGCTGCGGGAGACGGTCAAGGTGCAGCTCGCCGAGGAGGACGGCCGGGACGCCGTGCTGCTCGGTGCCAAGCCCGCCTCCGCATAAGACCGGTTTCCTCCACCACGGGCCCAGGGGCACACCCCTGCGCGCCCGCGCGCCCGCAGACCTCCACACACCGGAGTACACGCAGATGATGCGACACCTCATCTCGGCCGCCGACCTCTCCCGCGACGACGCCGTCCTCATCCTCGACACGGCCGAGGAGATGGCGCGCGTCGCCGACCGGCCGATCAAGAAGCTGCCCGCCCTGCGCGGCCGCACCGTGGTCAACCTCTTCTTCGAGGACTCGACCCGGACCCGGATCTCCTTCGAGGCCGCCGAGAAGCGCCTCTCCGCCGACGTCATCAACTTCGCCGCCAAGGGATCCAGCGTCTCCAAGGGCGAGTCCCTGAAGGACACCGCGCAGACCCTGGAGGCGATGGGCGTCGACGCCGTCGTCATCCGGCACGGCGCCTCCGGAGCGCCCTACCGCCTCGCGACCTCCGGCTGGATCGACGCCGCCGTCATCAACGCGGGCGACGGCACCCACCAGCACCCCACGCAGGCCCTGCTCGACGCCTTCACCATGCGGCGCCGCCTCGTCGGACCCGACGCCGGGCTCGGCCAGGACCTGGCGGGCAAGCACATCACCCTGGTCGGCGACATCCTGCACAGCCGCGTCGCCCGCTCCAACGTCGACCTGCTGCACACCCTCGGCGCCGAGGTCACCCTCGTCGCACCGCCCACCCTCGTGCCGGTCGGCGTGGAGCAGTGGCCCTGCGAGGTCAGCTACGACCTGGACAGGGTGCTGCCGAAGTCCGACGCCGTGATGATGCTGCGAGTGCAGCGCGAGCGCATGAACGCCGCGTTCTTCCCCACCGAGCGCGAGTACTCGCGGCGCTACGGCCTGGACGGCGAGCGCATGGCGAAGATGCCCGAGCACGCCATCGTCATGCACCCCGGACCGATGGTCCGCGGCATGGAGATCACCGCCGAGGTCGCCGACTCCGACCGCTGCACGGTCGTCGAGCAGGTCGCCAACGGCGTCTCCATCCGCATGGCCGTCCTCTACCTGCTTCTGGGCGGCAACGAGCCCGCCGTCACCCACATCCGTTCCGAGGAGAGCAAGTAACCATGAGCAAGATCCTTATCCGCGGTGCGCAGGTGCTGGGCGGCGAGACGCAGGACGTCCTGATCGACGGCGAGACCATCGAGGCCGTGGGCGCGGGGCTCTCCGCCGTGGGCGCCACCGTCGTCGAGGCCGACGGCAAGGTGCTCCTGCCGGGCCTGGTCGACCTCCACACCCACCTGCGCGAGCCGGGCCGCGAGGACTCCGAGACCGTCCTGACCGGCACGCGCGCCGCCGCCTCCGGCGGCTACACCGCCGTCTTCGCCATGGCCAACACCTTCCCCGTCGCCGACACCGCCGGCGTGGTCGAGCAGGTCTACCGGCTCGGCAAGGAGTCCGGCTACTGCGACGTGCAGCCCATCGGCGCCGTCACCGTCGGCCTGGAGGGCAAGAAGCTCGCCGAGCTCGGCGCCATGCACGAGTCCGCCGCCGGGGTCACCGTCTTCTCCGACGACGGCAAGTGCGTCGACGACGCCGTGATCATGCGCCGCGCCCTGGAGTACGTGAAGGCCTTCGGCGGTGTCGTCGCGCAGCACGCGCAGGAGCCGCGGCTCACCGAGGGCGCCCAGATGAACGAGGGCGTCGTCTCCGCCGAGCTCGGTCTCGGCGGCTGGCCCGCCGTCGCCGAGGAGTCGATCATCGCGCGTGACGTGCTGCTCGCCGAGCACGTGGGCTCGCGGGTGCACATCTGCCACCTGTCGACCGCGGGATCGGTCGAGATCGTGCGCTGGGCCAAGTCGCGCGGCATCGACGTCACCGCCGAGGTCACCCCGCACCACCTCCTCCTCACGGATGAGCTGGTGCGCTCCTACAACCCCGTCTACAAGGTGAACCCGCCGCTGCGCACCGAGCGCGACGTGATGGCCCTGCGCGAGGCCCTCGCCGACGGCACGATCGACATCGTCGCCACCGACCACGCCCCGCACCCGCACGAGGACAAGGACTGCGAGTGGGCCGCGGCCGCCATGGGCATGGTCGGCCTGGAGACCGCACTCTCCGTGGTGCAGCAGACGATGGTCGAGACCGGCCTGCTCACCTGGGAGGCCGTCGCCGACCGGATGTCGTTCAAGCCCGCCGCGATCGGCGGCGCCGCCGGTCACGGCCGCCCCGTCTCGGCAGGTGAGCCCGCGAACCTCGTCCTGGTCGACGCCGATTACCGTGGGGCAGTGGACCCCGCGGGCTTCGCCTCGCGCAGCCGCAACACGCCCTACGAGGGCCGTGAGCTGCCGGGCCGCGTCACGCACACGTGGCTCCGGGGTCGGGCCACGCTCGTCGACGGGAAGCTCACGTGACATCACTTCTGGAACTGGCCGCCGACAAAGAATCGGCGGAGGTGACCGACTGGGCCGCACGCATCGGCTGGGTCGTGGGGCTGCTGCTCTTCATCGCGCTCGTCTACTGGCTGATGCGCGAGGGCTGGAAGTGGCGCGGCACGCTCCAGGGCGACCTGCCCGAGCTGCCGGCCGTGCCGAGCGAGCAAGGTCCGGCGAGACTTGAGCTGAGCGGCCGGTACCACGGCTCCACCACGGCGGGGCAGTGGCTCGACCGCATCGTGGCGCACGGCCTCGGCACCCGCAGCCGCGTCGAGCTGACGCTCACCGACGCGGGCCTGGACGTCGTGCGCCCCGGCGCGACCGACTTCTTCATCCCGGTCGCACAGCTGCGGGAGGCCCGGCTCGACAAGGGCATCGCGGGCAAGGTCCTCACGGAGGGCGGTCTGCTGATCGTCACGTGGGAACACGGCGGGAAGCTGCTCGACTCCGGCTTCCGCTCGGACCACGCCGCCGAGCAGGCGGAGTGGGTCGAGGCACTCAACAACATGATCGACAAGAACAGCACTACGGAAGGCACCGCACGATGACGACCTCCACAAGGGGAGCCAGCAAGGTTCCCGCCGTACTCGTCCTGGAGGACGGCCGCATCTTCCGCGGTCGCGCCTACGGGGCCGTGGGGGAGACCTTCGGCGAAGCGGTGTTCTCCACCGGCATGACCGGCTACCAGGAGACCCTGACCGACCCGTCGTACGACCGCCAGATCGTCGTCGCCACCGCCCCTCAGATCGGCAACACGGGCTGGAACGACGAGGACGACGAGTCGAGCCGCATCTGGGTCTCCGGGTACGTGGTCCGCGACCCCGCCCGCATCCCCTCGAACTGGCGCGCAAAGCGTTCGCTCGACGACGAGCTGGTGGCCCAGAACATCGTCGGCATCAGCGGCATCGACACCCGCGCCCTCACCCGCCACCTGCGCGAGAGCGGTTCCATGCGCTCCGGCATCTTCTCCGGCGAGACGCTGCCCGCCGACGCCGAGCTCGTCGAGCGCGTCCAGGCGCAGCCGCAGATGAAGGGCGCCAGCCTGTACGAGGAGGTCGCCACCAAGGAGGCCTATGTCGTCCCGGCGATCGGCGAGAAGCGGTTCACCGTCGCCGCCATCGACCTCGGCATCAAGGGCATGACCCCGCACCGCATGGCCGAGCGCGGCATCGAGGTCCACGTGCTGCCCGCCACGGCCACCGAGGAGGACGTGTACGCCGTCGCCCCCGACGGAGTCTTCTTCTCCAACGGCCCCGGCGACCCGGCCACCGCCGACGGCCCCGTCGCGCTGATGACCGCCGTCCTGAAGCGGCAGACGCCGCTGTTCGGCATCTGCTTCGGCAACCAGATCCTCGGCCGCGCCCTCGGCTTCGGCACGTACAAGCTCAAGTACGGCCACCGCGGCATCAACCAGCCGGTGCAGGACCGCACCACCGGCAAGGTCGAGGTCACCGCGCACAACCACGGGTTCGCCGTGGACGCGCCGCTCGACAGGGCCGCCGAGACGCCCTTCGGCCGCGCCGAGGTCTCCCACGTCTGCCTCAACGACGACGTCGTCGAAGGCCTGCAGCTGCTCGACCAGCCGGCCTTCTCCGTCCAGTACCACCCCGAAGCGGCCGCCGGCCCGCACGATGCCGCGTACCTCTTCGACCGCTTCGTAACTCTGATGGAGGGCCAGCGTGCCTAAGCGCTCCGATATCCAGTCCGTCCTGGTCATCGGCTCCGGCCCGATCGTCATCGGCCAGGCCGCCGAGTTCGACTACTCCGGCACCCAGGCGTGCCGCATCCTCAAGTCCGAGGGCCTGCGCGTCATCCTGGTCAACTCCAACCCGGCGACGATCATGACCGACCCGGAGATCGCCGACGCCACGTACGTCGAGCCGATCACCCCGGAGTTCGTCGAGAAGATCATCGCCAAGGAGCGCCCCGACGCGCTGCTGCCCACCCTGGGCGGCCAGACGGCCCTCAACACGGCCATCTCCATGCACGAACAGGGTGTCCTGGAGAAGTACGGCGTCGAGCTCATCGGCGCCAACGTAGAGGCCATCAACAAGGGCGAGGACCGCGACCTCTTCAAGGGCGTCGTCGAAGAGGTCCACAAGAAGATCGGGCACGGCGAGTCCGCCCGCTCGTACATCTGCCACTCCATGGACGACGTCCTCAAGGGCGTCGACGAGCTCGGCGGCTACCCCGTCGTCGTCCGCCCCTCCTTCACCATGGGCGGCGCCGGCTCCGGCTTCGCGCACAACGAGGAGGAACTCCGCCGCATCGCCGGACAGGGCCTCACGCTCTCGCCGACCACCGAGGTGCTCCTGGAGGAGTCCATCCTCGGCTGGAAGGAGTACGAGCTCGAGCTGATGCGCGACAAGAACGACAACGTCGTGGTCGTCTGCTCCATCGAGAACTTCGACCCGATGGGCGTGCACACGGGTGACTCGATCACCGTCGCGCCCGCGATGACGCTGACCGACCGCGAGTACCAGATCCTGCGCGACGTCGGCATCGCGATCATCCGCGAGGTCGGTGTCGACACCGGCGGCTGCAACATCCAGTTCGCGGTGAACCCCGAGGACGGCCGGGTCATCGTCATCGAGATGAACCCGCGTGTCTCGCGGTCCTCGGCGCTCGCCTCCAAGGCCACCGGCTTCCCGATCGCGAAGATCGCCGCCAAGCTGGCCGTCGGCTACACGCTGGACGAGATCCCGAACGACATCACCGAGAAGACGCCGGCCTCCTTCGAGCCGACCCTCGACTACGTCGTCGTCAAGGCCCCGCGCTTCGCCTTCGAGAAGTTCCCCTCGGCGGACTCGACCCTGACGACCACCATGAAGTCGGTCGGCGAGGCCATGGCCATCGGCCGCAACTTCACCGAGGCGCTGCAGAAGGCGCTGCGCTCCCTGGAGAAGAAGGGCTCGCAGTTCACCTTCGTGGGCGAGCCCGGCGACAAGGCCGAGCTGCTGCGCGAGGCGGTGCGCCCCACAGACGGCCGCATCAACTCCGTCATGCAGGCCATCCGCGCGGGCGCCACGCCCGAGGAGGTCTTCGACGCCACGAAGATCGACCCGTGGTTCGTCGACCAGCTCTTCCTGATCAAGGAGCTCGCGGACGAGCTGGCCGCCACCGAGCGCCTGAACGCCGACGTGCTGGCCGAGGCCAAGCGGCACGGCTTCTCCGACGCCCAGATCGCCGAGATCCGCGGCCTGCGTGAGGACGTGGTCCGCGAGGTGCGCCAGGCGCTCGGCGTGCGCCCGGTCTACAAGACGGTCGACACCTGCGCCGCCGAGTTCGCCGCGAAGACCCCGTACTTCTACTCCTCGTACGACGAGGAGAGCGAGGTCGCACAGCGCGAGAAGCCCGCAGTGATCATCCTGGGCTCGGGCCCGAACCGCATCGGCCAGGGCATCGAGTTCGACTACTCCTGTGTCCACGCCTCCTTCGCGCTCAGCGACGCGGGCTACGAGACCGTGATGGTCAACTGCAACCCCGAGACCGTCTCCACGGACTACGACACCTCCGACCGCCTCTACTTCGAGCCGCTCACGCTCGAGGACGTCCTGGAGATCGTCCACGCCGAGGCGCAGGCCGGGCCCATCGCGGGCGTCATCGTCCAGCTCGGCGGCCAGACCCCGCTCGGCCTCGCACAGGCCCTCAAGGACAACGGAGTGCCGGTCGTCGGCACCTCGCCCGAGGCCATCCACGCCGCCGAGGACCGCGGCGCCTTCGGCCGCGTGCTCGCGGAGGCCGGCCTCCCGGCGCCCAAGCACGGCACCGCGACGACGTTCGCTGAGGCCAAGGCGATCGCCGACGAGATCGGCTACCCCGTCCTGGTCCGCCCGTCCTACGTGCTCGGCGGCCGCGGCATGGAGATCGTGTACGACGAGACCCGCCTCTCCGCGTACATCGAGGAGTCGACCGAGATCAGCCCCTCGCGGCCGGTCCTGGTCGACCGCTTCCTGGACGACGCCATCGAGATCGACGTGGACGCGCTCTACGACGGCGAGGAGCTCTACCTCGGCGGCGTCATGGAGCACATCGAGGAGGCCGGCATCCACTCCGGCGACTCGGCGTGCGCGCTGCCCCCGATCACGCTCGGCGGCTTCGACATCAAGCGCCTGCGCGCCTCCACCGAGGGCATCGCCAAGGGCGTCGGCGTACGCGGACTGATCAACATCCAGTTCGCCATGGCGGGCGACATCCTCTACGTCCTCGAGGCCAACCCGCGCGCCTCGCGCACCGTTCCCTTCACCTCGAAGGCGACCGCGGTGCCGCTGGCCAAGGCCGCCGCGCGCATCTCGCTCGGCGCGACCGTCGCCGAGCTGCGCGCGGAGGGCATGCTGCCCGCGGTGGGCGACGGCGGCACGCTCCCCATGGACGCGCCGATCTCCGTCAAGGAGGCCGTCATGCCGTGGTCGCGCTTCCGCGACATCCACGGCGCGGGCGTCGACACCGTCCTCGGCCCGGAGATGCGCTCCACCGGCGAGGTCATGGGCATCGACTCGGTGTTCGGCACCGCGTACGCCAAGTCGCAGGCGGGTGCGTACGGTCCGCTGCCGACCAAGGGCCGTGCCTTCATCTCCGTCGCCAACCGCGACAAGCGCTCGATGATCTTCCCGGCGCGTGAACTGGTCGCGCACGGCTTCGAACTGTTCGCCACGTCCGGCACGGCCGAGGTGCTCAAGCGCAACGGCATCAACGCCACGGTGGTGCGCAAGCAGTCCGAGGGCGAGGGCCCGAACGGCGAGAAGACGATCGTCCAGCTCATCCACGACGGCGGCGTCGACCTCATCGTCAACACCCCGTACGGCACCGGCGGCCGCCTCGACGGCTACGAGATCCGCACGGCGGCCGTGGCGCGCTCCGTGCCGTGCCTCACGACGGTCCAGGCGCTGGCCGCGGCCGTCCAGGGCATCGACGCGCTGAACCACGGCGGCGTGGGCGTCCGATCGCTCCAGGAACACGCGGAACACCTGACCGCGACCCGCGACTAGCCGGCCCACAAGGGGGACACCGAAAACGGTGTCCCCCTTCTGGTGAGCACACCTGAGGACCTCTGAGGACCCCCACCATGTACAAACTCTTCTTCAACCTCGTCTTCAAGCGGATGGACCCGGAGCAGGCCCACTACATGGCCTTCCGCTGGATCCGCCTGGCGGCCCGCATCCCCGTGCTGCGCACCTTCGTCGCGGCCATCCTCGCACCGCGCCACAAGGAGCTGCGCACCGAGGCCCTCGGGCTGCGGATGCACGGCCCCTTCGGGCTCGCCGCGGGCTTCGACAAGAACGCCGTCGCGATCGACGGCATGTCGATGCTCGGCTTCGACCACATCGAGATCGGCACGGTCACGGGCGAGCCGCAGCCCGGCAACCCCAAGAAGCGCCTGTTCCGCCTCGTGCCGGACCGCGCGCTGATCAACCGCATGGGCTTCAACAACGAGGGTTCGGCGGCCGTGGCGGAGCGCCTGGCGGCCCGCACGCCCGTCTTCAACACCGTCGTGGGCGTGAACATCGGCAAGACCAAGGTCGTCCCCGAGGAGGAGGCCGCCGCCGACTACGTGAAGTCGACCGAGCGGCTCGCCCGCCACGCCGACTACCTCGTCGTCAACGTCTCGTCGCCGAACACGCCGGGCCTGCGCAACCTCCAGGCCACCGAGTCGCTGCGGCCCCTCCTGACCGCCGTGCGCGAGGCCGCCGACCGCAGCGTCGAGGGCCGTCGGGTCCCGCTGCTCGTCAAGATCGCGCCCGACCTGGCCGACGAGGACATCGACGCCGTGGCCGACCTCGCCGTCGAGCTCGGCTTGGACGGCATCATCGCGACGAACACGACGATCGCCCGCGAGAGCCTCGGCCTGGCCTCCGACCCGGCCCTCTACGGAGAGACCGGCGGCCTGTCGGGAGCGCCTCTCAAGGAGCGCTCCCTGGAGGTCCTGAGGCGCCTCTACGCGCGCGTGGGCGACCGGATCACGCTCGTGGGCGTCGGCGGCATCGAGAACGCCGAGGACGCCTGGCAGCGCATCCTCGCGGGCGCCACCCTGATCCAGGGCTACAGCGCCTTCATCTACGAAGGGCCCTTCTGGGGCCGCGCCATCCACAAGGGCCTCGCCGCGCGCCTGCGCACCAGCCCGTACGCCACCCTCGCCGACGCCGTCGGCGCCGACGTGAGGAAGCCCGCATGAGCCCCCTGGAGCCCTTCGGCACGCGCCTGCGCCACGCCATGGACGAGCGCGGCCCCCTGTGCGTCGGGATCGACCCGCACGCCTCGCTCCTGACCGCGTGGGGCCTGAACGACGACATCGCGGGCCTGGAGCGGTTCACGCGGACCGTCGTGGAGGCGCTCGCCGGGACCGTCGCGGTGTTCAAGCCGCAGAGCGCGTTCTTCGAGCGCTTCGGCTCGCGGGGCATCGCCGTCCTGGAGAAGGCGGTCGAGGAGCTGCGGGCGGCCGGCGCGCTGATCGTGATGGACGCCAAGCGCGGCGACATCGGCTCGACCATGGCCGCGTACGCCGAGACCTTCCTGCACAAGGACTCGCCGCTGTTCAGCGACGCGCTCACGGTCTCGCCCTACCTCGGCTACGGCTCCCTGAAGCCGGCCGTCGACCTCGCGCGCGAGAACGGCGCCGGGCTCTTCGTGCTCGCCCTCACCTCCAACCCCGAGGGCGCCGAGGTGCAGCACGCGGTGCGCGAGGACGGCCGCACGGTCGGCGCCACGGTCCTGGGCCACCTCGCCGCCGAGAACGCCGGTGCGGAGCCCCTGGGGTCCTTCGGGGCGGTCGTCGGCGCGACGCTGGGGGACCTGTCCTCGTACGACCTGGCGATCAACGGCCCGCTGCTCGCCCCCGGCATCGGGGCGCAGGGCGCGACCCCGGCCGACCTTCCCGGTGTC
Organism: Streptomyces atriruber; assembly: GCF_001418325.1. Lineage (GTDB taxonomy): Bacteria > Actinomycetota > Actinomycetes > Streptomycetales > Streptomycetaceae > Streptomyces > Streptomyces atriruber. Next base: position 16,376 of record NZ_LIPN01000057.1, read on the forward strand.
TTCGGTGATGCGGTGCGCAATGTCGTTCCGAACGTCAGCCGGGGAGTGCTCCGGCACGGACCCGACGTCACGGGCCTGCGCGACTCCGCGACGCGCTTCGCGGACGAGATCAGGGCTGCTGTCGAAGCGCGCTGAGAGGGGCCGGGAAGCCTGTACTTATGTTTCCTTGACGGCTTCCCGGCGCAAATCCGGGGAGAAATGCCCGAAATGTACGGCTCGGTGCAGGCTGACCAGGACTTTTCGTCTGTTCTCGCTGACTCTGGCGGCCATGCCCGCTAGTCTCCGACGAGAGCCAACGGGCAAGCGCGTTGCACGTTGCTCACCAGGTGTGGGGCGACTAGGTTCCTCACCGGTCCGTATCCGACAGTTCGACATCCGAGGTGACGTAGGCGTGGCTCTTCCGCCCCTTACCCCTGAACAGCGCGCAGCCGCGCTCGAAAAGGCCGCCGCGGCTCGCCGGGAGCGGGCCGAGGTCAAGAATCGACTCAAGCACTCCGGTGCCTCGCTTCACGAGGTCATCAAGCAGGGCCAGGAGAACGATGTCATCGGCAAGATGAAGGTCTCCGCCCTCCTGGAGTCCCTGCCGGGCGTGGGCAAGGTCCGCGCCAAGCAGATCATGGAGCGTCTTGGCATCTCCGAGAGCCGCCGTGTGCGCGGTCTCGGCTCCAACCAGATTGCGTCGCTCGAGCGAGAGTTCGGTGGGGGTGCCGCCGGCTGATGTTCTCAGGCACTCCTGAGAACCTGGATAATCGCTGCATGGCTGCAACATCCCGGGGGACGTCCCCCGTGCCCCCGGACGTACGTCCGCGGCTGACCGTGCTCTCCGGCCCCTCCGGGGTCGGCAAGAGCACGGTCGTCGCTCATATGCGCAAAGAACACCCCGAGGTCTGGCTCTCGGTCTCGGCCACCACCCGCAAGCCGCGGCCGGGTGAGAAGCACGGTGTCCAGTACTTCTTCGTCTCCGACGACGAGATGGACAAGCTGATCGCCAACGGAGAGCTCCTAGAGTGGGCCGAGTTCGCGGGCAACCGCTACGGCACCCCGCGTCGCGCGGTGCTCGACCGCCTGGACGCGGGCGAGCCCGTCCTCCTGGAGATCGACCTGCAGGGTGCGCGCCTGGTGCGCGAGTCGATGCCCGAGGCACAGCTCGTCTTCCTCGCCCCGCCGAGCTGGGACGAGCTGGTCCGCCGGCTCACCGGCCGGGGGACCGAGGCGCCCGAGGTCATCGAGCGCAGGCTCGCCGCCGCCAAGGTGGAGCTCGCCGCCGAGGCCGAGTTCGATACGACGCTGGTCAACACCTCCGTCGAGGACGTGGCTCGTGAGCTGCTAGCCTTGATGAAAGTTCTTTGATCTTTAACAGTGTCTCGACTTCTGGTCCTGACATCACTTGACCCCATCGGAAGGCAGAGAGTGTCCTCTTCCATCACCGCGCCCGAGGGCATCATCAACCCGCCGATTGATGAGCTGCTCGAAGCCACCGACTCGAAGTACAGCCTCGTGATCTACGCCGCCAAGCGCGCGCGCCAGATCAACGCGTACTACTCGCAGCTCGGTGAGGGCCTCCTGGAGTACGTCGGCCCCCTGGTGGACACGCACGTCCACGAGAAGCCGCTCTCGATCGCGCTCCGCGAGATCAACGCGGGTCTGCTGACGTCCGAGGCCATCGAGGGCCCGGCTCAGTAAGCGGTTCGTACCTTCATCACAGGCCCGGCAGTACGACTGCCGGGCCTGTGGTGTGTCATGGAGCAGTACGCATCCGAGTGCGGGGAGACAGAGGCAGTGGCCGAGAAGCCGAAGGTAGTCCTGGGGGTCAGCGGTGGCATCGCCGCCTACAAGGCGTGCGAGCTGCTGCGGCGGCTGACCGAGTCGGGTCATGACGTGCGCGTCGTGCCGACCGGGTCGGCGCTGCACTTCGTCGGCGCCGCGACCTGGTCCGCGCTGTCCGGCAACCCCGTCTCGACCGAGGTCTGGTCCGATGTCCACGAGGTGCCGCACGTCCGCATCGGGCAACACGCCGACCTCGTCATCGTCGCTCCCGCCACCGCCGACATGCTCGCCAAGGCTGCCCACGGCCTGGCCGACGACCTGCTCACCAACACACTCCTGACGGCCCGCTGTCCGGTGGTCTTCGCGCCCGCCATGCACACGGAGATGTGGGAGCACCCGGCCACCCAGGAGAACGTGGCCACGCTGCGTCGCCGCGGTGCCCTGGTCATCGAGCCCGCCGTCGGCCGCCTCACCGGCGTCGACACCGGCAAGGGCCGCTTCCCGGACCCCGTCGAGCTCTACGAGGTCGTACGCCGTGTCCTCACGCGCGGAGACCTGCCCCAGGACCTCGCGGGCCGCCACGTCGTCGTCAGCGCGGGCGGCACCCGCGAACCCCTCGACCCGGTCCGCTTCCTCGGCAACCGCTCCTCGGGCAAGCAGGGCTATGCGCTCGCCCGCAGCGCGGCGGCCCGCGGCGCCCGCGTCACGCTCGTCGCGGCCAATGCGGCGCTGCCCGACCCGGCGGGCGTGGACGTCGTCCCGGTCGGCACCGCCGTGCAGCTGCGCGAGGCCGTGGTGAAGGCCGCGGCCGACGCCGACGCCGTGGTGATGGCCGCCGCGGTGGCCGACTTCCGCCCCGAGACGTACGCCACAGGAAAGATCAAGAAGAAGGACGGCGAGGAGCCCGCGCCGGTCGCCCTGGTCCGCAACCCCGACGTCCTCGCCGAGATCGCGGGGGACCGGCCCCGCCCCGGCCAGGTGATCGTCGGTTTCGCCGCGGAGACGGACGACGTACTGGCCAACGGCCGCGCCAAGCTCGCCCGCAAGGGCTGCGACCTGCTGGTCGTGAACGAGGTCGGCGAGCGCAAGACCTTCGGCTCCGAGGAGAACGAGGCGGTCGTGCTCGGCGCGGACGGCAGCGAGACGCCGGTGCCGCACGGCCCCAAGGAAGCCCTCGCGGACACCGTCTGGGACCTCGTGGCGCAGCGACTGTCCTGACGCCGCGTGCCACCGCACGCCCGGCCCGTCTCACCATCCGGAACTCGGCCATATTCGAGCGCCTGTCTTGACGGGGTGTCCACGGGCAGGGCTCAATGTCATCTTCGCCCCACCGGGCGCCTCAAAACCGTGAAAATCGGGCACGAGGCCCTCTGGTGGAGAGTGATCGTCGTACCGCACAATGCAGTGCCGCAGGTCACAGGGCTCCCAAGTGGCGAGACATGTGGTCCGGCGGACGAGTGTGACCGATAAACTGGTCACGGACGACGCCGAGCGCAGCTCTCGGCCCGTCCACCAATGATCAGCCAGCAGCCGCTGCAACCACAGGGAGCGATGTGTCCCGGCGCCTCTTTACCTCGGAGTCTGTGACCGAAGGTCACCCCGACAAGATCGCTGACCAGATCAGCGACACCATTCTCGACGCGCTTCTGCGGGAGGACCCGACGTCCCGGGTCGCCGTGGAGACGCTGATCACCACCGGCCTCGTCCACGTGGCCGGTGAGGTCACGACGAAGGCGTACGCGCCGATCGCGCAGCTCGTGCGCGACAAGATCCTCGAGATCGGTTACGACTCCTCGAAGAAGGGCTTCGACGGCGCCTCCTGTGGCGTCTCGGTGTCCATCGGCTCGCAGTCCCCCGACATCGCGCAGGGCGTCGACACGGCTTACGAGAAGCGTGTCGAGGGCGACGAGGATGAGCTCGACAAGCAGGGCGCGGGCGACCAGGGCCTGATGTTCGGCTACGCCTGCGACGAGACCCCGGAGCTGATGCCGCTCCCGATCCACCTCGCGCACCGCCTCTCGCGCCGCCTCTCCGAGGTGCGCAAGAACGGGACGATCCCCTACCTGCGCCCCGACGGCAAGACCCAGGTCACCATCGAGTACGACGGCGACAAGGCCGTCCGTCTCGACACGGTCGTCGTCTCCTCGCAGCACGCGAGCGACATCGACCTGGACTCGCTGCTCGCTCCGGACATCCGCGAGTTCGTGGTCGAGCCCGAGCTGAAGGCCCTCCTCGAGGACGGCATCAAGCTGGAGACCGAGGGCTACCGCCTGCTGGTCAACCCCACCGGCCGCTTCGAGATCGGCGGCCCGATGGGCGACGCCGGTCTCACCGGCCGCAAGATCATCATCGACACGTACGGCGGCATGGCCCGCCACGGCGGCGGTGCCTTCTCGGGCAAGGACCCGTCCAAGGTGGACCGTTCGGCGGCGTACGCGATGCGCTGGGTCGCCAAGAACGTCGTCGCCGCCGGTCTCGCGGCCCGCTGCGAGGTCCAGGTCGCGTACGCCATCGGCAAGGCCGAGCCGGTCGGTCTCTTCGTCGAGACCTTCGGTACGGCCACGATCGACACGGACAAGATCGAGACGGCCATCGGCGAGGTCTTCGACCTGCGCCCTGCCGCGATCATCCGCGACCTCGACCTGCTCCGCCCGATCTACTCGCAGACCGCCGCGTACGGCCACTTCGGCCGGGCGATCCCCGACTTCACGTGGGAGCGGACGGACCGCGTGGACGCACTGCGGAAGGCGGCGGGGCTGTAGTCCCCGTCCTTTCGGTCACTGCCGAGGCCCGGTACCCCTGCGGGGGTGCCGGGCCCCGGCGTTTCTCCGGCCGTGTCAGTGGGGTCTGGTAGGAATGCAGCTGTGAGCAGGGAGAACGAAGGGTTCGAGGTGGGGGGAGCCGAGGAGCCGGAGCAGCTCGCGCTCATTCGCGAGTCGGTGCGCAGGGCCAAGGTGCCCCGGGCCAAGCCGCGGACCTGGCGGGGGGCCGCGCTGGCCAAGGAGTTGCCGGTCGCGCGCGTGCTCGTCGACAAGGGCGTCCTGCACCTCGACCGGTACTTCGACTACGCCGTGCCCGAGGAGCTGGACGCCGAGGCACAGCCCGGTGTCCGGGTCCGGGTGCGGTTCGGCGCCGGGTCGCGGAACGTGCGGGAGGGGCGGCGCGAAGGCGGCGGACTGATCGACGGGTTCATCGTCGAGCGGTGCGCGGAATCCGACTACACGGGCCCGTTGGCGGCCCTGGCCCAGGTCGTGTCGCCGGAGCCGGTGCTCGACTCCGGGCTCCTCGAACTGGCCAGGGCCGTGGCCGACCGGTACGCGGGCAGCCTCGCCGACGTGCTGCAGCTCGCCGTGCCGCCCCGGCACGCGCGGGCCGAGTCCAAAGCGGCCGCCGAGCCCCCCGCCCCGCCGACCGCGCCCGACCCGGGAAGCTGGGGGAGGTACGGACACGGGCCCGAGTTCCTGCGCGCCCTGGCCTCAGGGGGCGCCCCGCGCGCCGTGTGGACCGCGCTGCCGGGCCCGCAGTGGGCCGAGGAGATCGCCCGCGCGGTGCAGGCCACGCTCGCCTCCGGCCGGGGCGCGCTCGTCGTCGTGCCGACCGGGCGGCCCGCCGCGCGCGTGGACGCCGCGCTCACGGAACTGCTCGGCCCGGGACAGCATGCGCTGCTGACCGCCGACGCCGGGCAGGAGCGCCGCTATCAGGAGTGGCTCTCCGTGCGGCGCGGGGCCGTGCGGGCCGTCGTCGGCACCCGGGCCGCCATGTTCGCGCCCGTACGGGACCTGGGGCTCGTCGTCATCTGGGAGGACGGGGACTCCAATCACAGTGACGACCGCGCCCCCTTCCCGCATGTGCGAGAGGTCCTGGAGCTGCGGGCGACGCGCGACAAGTGCGGATTCCTGCTGGGCAGTTGGAGCTGCACGGTCGAGGCGGCGCAACTCGTCGAGAGCGGGTGGGCCGCGCCGCTCGTCGCCGATCGCGAGCAGGTGCGGGGGGCCGCGCCGCTCGTGCGGACCGTGGGCGACCTGGACCTGGCTCGCGACGAGGCGGCGCGGGCCGCTCGGCTGCCGACGCTGGCCTGGCAGGTCGCCCGGGAGGGGCTGAAGCACGGGCCGGTCCTGGTGCAGGTGCCGCGGCGCGGGTATGTGCCGAGGCTCGCCTGTGAGCGGTGCCGCGAGCCCGCGCGGTGCCGTCGGTGCGCGGGACCGCTGGAGGCGCAGGAGAGCGGGGCCGCCCTGCGGTGCGGCTGGTGCGGCGTGGAGGAGGCCGCCTGGCACTGCGAGTCCTGCGGCGGTTTCCGGCTGCGGGCACAGGTCGTCGGGGCGCGCAGGACCGCGGAGGAGCTGGGGCGGGCGTTCCCGGCGGTGCCGGTGCGGACGTCGGGCCGGGAGCAGGTGCTCGACACGGTGCCGGGGACACCGGCGCTGGTGGTGAGCACGCCCGGGGCTGAGCCCGTGGCCGAGGGCGGTTACGCGGCCGCCCTGCTGCTCGACGGGTGGGCCATGCTGGGCCGCCCCGACCTGCGGGCGGGCGAGGACGCGCTGCGCCGGTGGGTCGGGGCCGCGTCGCTGGTGCGTCCACAGGGCGCGGGCGGCACGGTGGTGGTCGTCGCCGAGCCGACGCTGCGCCCCGTGCAGGCGCTGGTGCGGTGGGACCCGGTGGGCCACGCGGTGCGGGAGCTCGCGGAGCGTGCCGAGCTCGGCTTCCCGCCGGTGTCGCGGATGGCGTCGGTGTCCGGGGCGCCCGAGGCGCTCGCGGAGTTCCTGGCCGGTGCGGAACTGCCGGGGGACGCGGTGGTGTTGGGGCCGGTTCCGGTGCGGGACGGCGGGGCCGGTGGGCCTGGTGGGCCCGGCGGGGCCAGTGGGGCCGGTTCCGGGGCTTCGC
>NZ_LIPN01000570.1 GCF_001418325.1 Streptomyces atriruber
GGGCGCGGGAGCCCACCTCGTCGGCGGCCGCGTCGAGGTCCGCCCCGGGGCCGCCGGTCACCAGGACCTCGGCGCCGCCCTCGACGAGCCGCTTCGCGATGGCGAGCCCGAGACCGGTCGCTCCGCCGACGACCACGGCTTTCCTGCCTGCGTACTTGGGCATCTGCCCGGCTCCGTCCTCCGGCGGCTGCTGACGGGACCGACTCTGCTCGCGGGCGCTTCGGGGTCACTGACGGTTCGCTGACGGTTCGCTGACGGTCCGGCACGGGCTGCGCGGGCCGCTCGGGCTCCCCGGGCTGCGCGGCCTGCTCGGGCTACGCGGGCAGCGCGGGCTACGCGGGCAGCGCGGGCAGCGCGGATCGCTCAGCCTGCGCAGGCAGCTCGGCCTACGCGGGCTGCACAGGCAGCCCAGCCTCCGTGGGCTACGCGGGCTGCCCAACCTCCGCGGGCCACGCGGGCAGTTCGGACCGCTCGGCCTGCGCAGACAGCTCGGACCGATCGGCCGCCTCCGCGAGCTGCCCGGCCTGCGCGGGCTCCGCGGGCAGCTCGGACCGCTCGGACCGCTCGGCCTGCGCGGCCTGCGCGGGAGCGCGCTGTGTACGGTGATCCGCATGCAGTTCGGGGTGCTCGGTCCACTGGCGGTGCGGGACGGCGCGGGGGAGCCGGTCAAGGTTCCCGAGGCGAAGGTCAGGGCGCTCCTCGCCGACCTCCTGGTGCACGAGGGGCGGCTCGTCTCCGCGGACCGGCTCATCGACGACCTGTGGGGCGACGCGCCGCCCGGCAACCCGGCCAACGCCCTGCAGTCCAAGGTCTCCCAGCTGCGCCGCGCGCTGGGCCGCGACCGCGTGGTGCACCAGCCGCCCGGTTACCGGCTGCGGCTCGACGCGGCGGCGGGCGACGAGGTGGACGCCGACCGCTTCCGCGCCCTGGTCGAGGAGGCGCGGCGGGCGCCGGACCCGCGGTCGCGGGCCGATGCGCTCGGGCAGGCCCTCGCGTTGTGGCGCGGGCCCGCCTACGCCGATCTGGCCGACGAGGAGTTCGTACGCGCGGCCGCGGACCGGCTCGCCGAGCAGCGGCTCGCCGTGGTGGAGGAGCAGGCGGAGGCACGCCTTGAGGCGGGCGACCACACGCTTCTCACGGGGGAGCTGGCGGACCTGGTGGCCCAACACCCCCTCCGCGAGCGGCTGCGGGCCGTGCAGGTGCGGGCGCTGTACCTCGCGGGGCGGCAGAGCGAGGCGCTCGCGTCGTACGCGGCGCTGCGCAAGCAGCTGTCGGACGAGCTGGGCCTCGACCCCGGCCCGGAGCTGGCGACCCTGCACGAGGCGATCCTCCGCCAGGACCCGTCGCTGTCGCGACGCCCGCCCACGACCTCGCCC
>NZ_LIPN01000571.1 GCF_001418325.1 Streptomyces atriruber
GGCGGTGGTGGCGGGGGTGTTCGAGGGTCTTCCGTGGCGGACGGGTGTGCGGGGCGCGCGGGGGCCGGGCCGGCAGGCCCATGTGCGCCCCGGAAAACCACTGCCGTCGCCCGTGCCCCCGCTGGCACCATGCGCCCATGCCTTTCAAGATCTCCGACATCGTCGCGGCCGGTTCCCTCGCCCGTCGTGTGCAGCCGACGCTCCCCGTTCCCGGCGGTCTCGTCCTGCGTCCCTGGTCGGCCGCGGACGTACCTGCCGTGTACGAGGCGTTCCAGGACCCCGTGATCCAGCGCTGGCACGCGCGCGTGGCGGATTCCGAGAGCGAGGTGCGCGGCTGGATAGAGGGCTGGCGCAAGGCGTGGGCGGACGAGCGCGACGCGTACTGGGCGATTGCCGACGCCGACACCGACGCGCTCGTCGGGCGGGTCGCCCTGCGGTGCATCGTGCTCGGCGACGGCCAGGCCGAAGTGGCGTACTGGACCATGCCGTCGGCGCGCGGCCGCGGCGTCGCCCCGCGCGCCGTCACCGCCCTCACCGAGTGGGCCTTCGAGGAAGTGGGCCTGCACCGCCTGGAGTTGAGCCACTCGATGGCCAACGACGCGTCGTGCCGCGTCGCCCTGAAGACCGGGTTCGCGGTGGAGGGCACCAAGCGCAGTGCGCTGCTGCACGAGGACGGCTGGCACGACATGCATCTGCATGCGCGGATCAGGGGCGAGGGGCCGCCCGCCCCGTCGGCGTGAGGCCGGGCCCCTGCGGGCCCGGCGGGCGGTGCTAGGCCGCCTGCTCCTGCTCCGCCTCCACCTGCGCGTTCCACTCCCGCTTGGAGGCCTGCCAGCCGTCCTCGTTGTGGCCGAGGCGCCAGTAGCCGGAGATGGAGAGGCGCTCGCGGGGGATCTCGCGCTCGATGCGGAGGTAGCGGCGGAGCTCCTTCACGAAGCCCGCCTCGCCGTGCACGAAGGCCTGCAGCTCGCCCGCCGGGAACTCCAGGGAGCGCACGGCTTCGATGAGGAGCTCGCCGACCGGGCGGTCGCCGCGGTGCAGCCAGACGACCTCCGCGTCCGTCGCGATCTTCTGCTCCTCCTCGGGGCCCTCGACCTCGATGAAGACGCGCGCCACCGCTCCCTCGGGCAGCGCCTCGGCCGCGGCGGCGATGGCGGGCAGGGCGCTCTCGTCACCGGCCAGCAGGTGCCAGTCGCTCTCGGCGGCCGGGGCATAGGCGCCGCCGGGGCCGAGGAAGCGCATCGTGGCGCCCGGCCGGACGTCGCGCGCCCAGGGCCCGGCGAGACCCTCGTCGCCGTGGATCACGAAGTCGAGGGCCAGCTCGCGGGCCTCGGGGTCCCAGGAGCGCACCGTGTACGTCCGGGTCACCGGCCACTGGTCGCGCGGGAACTCCTCGCGGATCCGCTGCATGTCGAAGGGCTCGGGATAGGTGACGCCCTCGGCGTCGAAGAGCAGCTTCACGTAGTGATCGGTGCACTCGCCGGCCGTGAACTCGGCGAGACCCTCGCCGCCGAGGACGACGCGCTGCATGTGCGGGGTCAGCCGCTCCGTGCGGACGACCTGTGCGACATGGGCCTTCGGTGCTTTGCGTGCCGGACGTTCTGCCATGGCGGCGGCCTCCCCTGATCCACAATTACTTAGGCTTACCTAAGCTAACACCTCAGGAGTGCAGGGTGGAGAGCAGCCGTTGCAGTGAGCCGCCCAGGCCCCACCGGGTCGCCAGCTCGTCGAGAGCGGCGGGATCGCGCGGCTCGCGCGGAAGCGCGAGGTCCACCTCGGGCAGGGGGACGTCGTCCGCCACTCGTACGACCTTCGGGGCGACCGCGACGTACGCCCGCGACTCGTCGAGCCGCCTGCGCTGCGACGGGGTGAGCTTCGACTTCGGGTCGTCCACGGCGGCCATGATCCCGGCCAGGTCACCGAAGGCGTCCAGGAGCTTGGCGGCCGTCTTCTCGCCGATGCCGGGCACGCCGGGCAGTCCGTCGCTCGGGTCGCCGCGCAGCAGCGCCAGGTCGACATAGCCGGGGCCATCCACGCCGTACTTCTCGCGCAGCCACGCCTCGTCCGTCATCTGGAGGGTGCCGACGCCCTTCAGGGGATAGAGGACGCGGATGCCGCGCTCGTCGTCGACCAGCTGGTACAGGTCGCGGTCGCCGGTGACGATGTCCACCGGGCCCGTGGCGCGGCCGGCGAAGGTGCCGATCACGTCGTCGGCCTCGTACGCCTCGACGCCCACGCGCGCGATGCCGAGCGCGTCGAGGACCTCCTCGATGATCGGCACCTGCGGGGAGAGCGTGTCCGGGATCTCCTCGGCGTCCGCGCCCAGGTCGACCTCCTCGGCGACGCGGTGCGCCTTGTACGAGGGGATGAGCTCGACCCGCCAGTGCGGGCGCCAGTCGGCGTCCATGCAGGCCACCAGGTCGTCCGGCCGGTGGTCCTGGACGAGGCGGGTGATGAAGTCGAGCAGCCCGCGCACGGCGTTGACCGGAGTGCCGTCCGGGGCCTTCATGGACTCCGGGACTCCGAAGTAGGCCCGGAAGTAGAGGGAAGCGGTGTCGAGAAGCATGAGCCGTCGTGTTCGCTGAGTCACATCGCGCATCATGCCGCACGGCACCGACAGTGCGAACGTGCTGCGCACGGCGGCGCGGCCGCGTTGCGCATCGCGCCGAACCGTGCCCACAGCGCAACGAATGTGACCTGGGTCACTCCTTGGTTTGTTCTGTGTAAGCACGGGAAGGCGCGCACTCGGAGCGAACCCGGTCGCAGATTCAACATTTCGATCGGTAAGCGGGCAGACCCCGTGCCGCTCCACGGCCCGCCGGCGGGGGAGGCGGGCCGTCTTGGTTCAACCCGAGAGGTGTATGTGTCCAGGCTGCAGGCCGAGCACTTGTACAAAGTGTTCGGCAGACGACCCGATGACGCGGTGGAGAAAATCCGCCACGGAGCCGACCGAGAGGAGCTGCGCGCCGACGGCACCACCGCTGCCGTCATCGACGCCTCCTTCGAGGTCGAGCCGGGCCAGATCTTCGTCGTCATGGGTCTCTCCGGATCCGGCAAGTCCACGTTGTTGCGCATGCTCAACGGGCTGTCGGAGCCGACAGCCGGCCACGTCCGCTTCGACGGTCAGGATCTGACCGAGCTGAGCGCCCGCGAGATGCGGGAGGTGCGCTCCAAGAAGATCAGCATGGTCTTCCAGCACTTCGCGCTCTTCCCGCACCGCAGCGTCCTGGAGAACGCCGGTTACGGCCTCGAGGTGCAGGGCGTGCCCCGCGCCGAGCGCGAGAAGCGCGCCACCGAGGCGCTGGAGCTCGCGGGCCTCAAGGGCTGGGAGAAGTCCTGGCCCGACGAGCTGTCCGGCGGCATGCAGCAGCGCGTGGGCCTCGCCCGCGCGCTCGCCACCGACGCCGACCTGCTCCTCATGGACGAGTCGTTCAGCGCGCTCGACCCGCTGATCCGCCGTGACATGCAGGACCAGCTCCTGGTGCTCCAGAAGCGGCTGATGAAGACCATCGTCTTCATCACCCACGACCTCAACGAGGCCATGCGCCTGGGCGACCAGATCGCCGTCATGCGGGACGGCCGCATCGTCCAGATCGGCAACGCCGAGGACATCCTGGTCACCCCGGCCAACGACTACGTCGCCGCGTTCACGCAGGACGTCGACCGCTCCCGGGTCCTCACCGCGGGCGCGATCATGGCCGAGCCCGACAAGGGCTTCGTGCAGGCCGACGCCCCCGCGACGGTCACCGAGGGCACGCCCATCATCGAGCTGTTCACGCCCTGCTCCACCAGCGAGGTGCCGGTCGCCGTGACCGACGCCGACGGCGAGCTCGTCGGTGTCGTGCCGCGGGCCAGGCTGCTCGCGGTGCTCGGCGAGCCGATGCAGTCGGAGACCGAGGCGGAGCCGCGGGACGCGGCCCCGGCCTCCGTACCCGCCCAGGACAAGGGCGACGCCCAGGGCAACGGCGACAAGAACGTGGGCAAGGTGAGCAGCGGTGCCTAGGATTCCTTTCGGCGACTGGGTCAATGACTCGGTCGAGTGGCTCAGAACCCACATGGACTGGCTGTTCGCGTTCGTCAAAACGATCTTCCAGAACATGTGGGACGGCGTCTTCGACGTCCTGTCCGGCCCCGCTCCGCTGCTGATGGCGGGCATCCTCGCCATCATCGCGTTCTGGCTGCGCGGCTTGCTCGGCGGTGTCCTCGCCTTCGTCGGCTTCGCCTTCATCGTCTCCCTCGAGCTGTGGGACAACGCGATGATGACGTTGGCCCTGGTGCTCGTGTCGACCTTCGTGGCGCTGGTCATAGCCGTGCCCGTGGGCATATGGGCGGCCCGTTCCAAGACGGTCAGCGGCATCGTCAGGCCGGTCCTCGACTTCATGCAGACGCTGCCCGCGATGATCTACCTCATCCCGGCGCTGCTGTTCTTCCGCATGGGCGCCCCCGCGGGCATCGTCGCCACGATCGTCTTCGCGCTCGCCCCCGGCGTGCGCATGACCGAGCTCGGCATCCGCCAGGTCGACAAGGAGCTGGTCGAGGCCGCCGACGCGTTCGGCACCACGCCCCGCAACACCCTGTTCCGCGTCCAGCTGCCGCTCGCGCTCCCGACGATCATGGCCGGTGTCAACCAGGTCATCATGCTCGGCCTCTCCATGGCGGCGCTGACCGGCATGGTCGGTACCCCGGGTCTGGGCGCCGACGTCAACGCGGCCATCGGCCAGCTCGACGTCGGTCTCGGCGCGGAGGCGGGCGTCTCCATCGTCATCCTCGCCATCTACCTGGACCGCGTCACCAGCGGCCTGGGCGGCCAGGTCTCCCCGCTCGGCCGGCGTGCGCTCGCCAAGCTGCGGGCCGCGCAGGGCCTAAACCTCTGGAACTACCGCCCCCGGCCCGTCGTCGCGATGGTCGGCGTCGTCGTCCTCGCGCTCGTCGCGGGCGGCATGAGCATCTTCGGCGGCACCAAGTCCGAGCCCGTGGCCGACTCCGAGGACGTCGGCCAGGGCAAGGAGATCAACATCGGCTACATCAACTGGGACGAGGGCATCGCCTCCACCTTCCTGTGGAAGGAGGTCCTGGAGCAGCGCGGCTTCAAGGTGAACGCCAGCCTTCTGGACGCCGGGCCGCTCTACACCTCGCTCGCCCAGGGCGACGTCGACTTCCAGACCGACTCGTGGCTGCCGACGACGCACGCCACGTACATGAAGAAGTACGGCGACAAGCTGGAGGACCTCGGCGCCTGGTACGACCGGACGTCGCTGGAGCTGACCGTCCCCGCGTACATGAAGGACGTCGACTCGCTCGACGACCTCAAGGGCAAGGGCGACACGTTCGACGGCAAGATCACCGGCATCGAGCCGAGCGCCGGTGAGATGCAGCTCCTGAAGAGCAAGGTCCTCAAGGCGTACGGCCTCGACAAGGAGTACAAGGTCGTCGACGGCTCCACCACCGCGATGCTGTCCGAGCTGAAGGCGGCGTACGCGAAGAAGGAGCCGATCGTCGTCCCGCTCTGGTCGCCGCACTGGGCGTACAACGACTTCGACCTGAAGAAGCTCAAGGACCCGAAGGGTGCCTGGGGCAAGGGCGACGGCGTGCACTCGCTGGCGCGCCAGGGCTTCTCCAAGGAGAACCCGCAGGTCGCCAAGTGGCTCAAGAACTTCAAGATGGAGGAGAAGCAGCTCACCAGCCTTGAAGCGGAGATCAACAAGGCCGGCAAGGGCAAGCAGCAGGACGCCGTGCGCGCCTGGCTGAAGAAGAACCCGAAGGTCGTCGACAAGATCGCCCCGCTGCCGAAGAACACCGGCGGCGAGGAGAAGAAGCGTCCGCTGAAGGCCGCGTACTTCGCCTGGGACGAGAACATCGCCGTCACCAACCTGTGGAAGCGCGTCCTGGAGAAGCGCGGCTACAAGATGGAGCTGACGCCTGCGGACGTCGGTCCGGCCTACACCGGTCTCGCGCAGGGCGACCTCGACCTCAACCTCGACGCCTGGTTGCCCACCGCGCAGAAGACGTACTGGGACAAGAACAAGGCCAACCTCAAGGACCTCGGCTCCTGGTACAGCCCGACCTCCCTGGAGGTCGCCGTCCCGTCGTACGTCAAGGACGTGAAGTCGCTCGAGGACCTCAAGGGCAAGGGCGACAAGTTCAAGGGCAAGATCATCGGCATCGAGCCGGGCACCGGCGTGATGCAGGCGCTCAAGGACAAGGTCCTGCCCGGCTACGGCCTTGAGGACGAGTACGAGATCGCCGCGGGCTCCACCCCCGCGATGCTCTCCGAGCTGAAGACCGCGTACTCGAAGAAGGAGCCGATCGCGGTTCTGCTCTGGTCGCCGCACTGGGCGTACAGCGAGTACGACCTCACCAAGCTGAAGGACCCCAAGGGCGGCTTCGGCAAGGGCAACACGATCCGTTCGCTCTCCAGCAAGGACTTCCCGAACCAGTACCCCCAGCTCACGAAGTGGCTCAAGAACTTCAAGATGAGCGAGAAGGAGCTGGCCAGCCTGGAGAACGAGATCAACAAGGCGGGCAAGAACAACGAGCCGAAGGCCGTTGACACCTGGCTGAAGAAGAACCCGGGCTTCGAGGAGAAGATGACCTCCGCGAAGTAGCTCCACCGGTCAGCAGTGCTCGAAGGGGTGGGCCTCGCCTTGTGGCGAAGCCCACCCCTTCCGGCGTTCCTGCGGGGGCCGCCGAGTCCCTAACCTCGACTGGGCCCCATCTCGAACATCTGAACGCCATCGAACATCCGAACGTGAGAATCCGCCCGTGACCGCAAGGCAGCCCAGGACCGCGCTCTTCGCCGTCACCGCCGCACTGGCCCTGGCCGCCGCCCTGCTCGTCGCGCAGCTCGCGCGGGCCGACAGCGCCCCCGCTTCCGCGGCCACCGCCCGCCTGGCCGCGCTCGCCGAGGACGTGACGGCCGCCGACGGCCACCGCTACGACGCGCGCGACCACACCGGCCGCACCATGGACGCCGCGCAGATCGAGCAGGCCCAGGACGGCAGCTACCTCGCCGTCTACCACACGCTCCTGGCCGACGGCCGCTTCCACGCGGCCGTCGCGACCTCCACCGACCTGCGCCACTGGCAGCGCCGCCACGACTTCGGTCCCGGCACCCACCAGGCCTCGCTCGCCCACGACGGCCGCGGGGGATACGTCCTCGCGTACGAGAAGGACCCCCGCAACCACATCGCGGTGCGGGCCTACACCAACCTGGCCGCGCTCCTCGACGGGCGTGCCCGCCGCGCCTTCGACGCACCGCTGACCCTCTCGCGGTGCGCCGAGGGAACCCCGAACATCACCGCCGTGCGCGGCGCCACGATCCACCTGACCGGGCACTACCGCGCGGGCTGCGACACCGACCGCCAGCTGCGGGCCACCCTGACCGGCTTCCGGCACTGGCACGCCGAGCCCGACCGCCGCCTGGACCGCGCCGTGCACGCCCGGGGCAACGGCGGCAACATCGGCGACCGGTCGCCCGTGCAGCTCGGCGGGCAGCGCGTGGTCCTCGTCGAGGGCCAGGGGCGGCGGGGCGACTTCGGCAGCTGGGGCACGTACGCGTACGACCCCGTGAGCGGCCGCGCGGACCGCCTCGACGTCCGTACGCACGGCGGCAGCCGCGCCTTCGCCAACCCCTCGGCGACCCTGCTCACCGATCCGCGGGGCCGACCGGCCCTGCTCGTGAGTCTGTTCGTGCCGACCGAGGGTTCCGCCTCCGGCGAGTCCGGACAACTGCTCTACTGGCAAGAGCTGTAGGAGGCGGTCTCGGCAACGGGGCAAAACAGTTTGGCGAACATGCGTAGGGTGCAGAAAACCCCTCAGGGTTGAGAGCGGGCCGATGCGCTGAAGGGAGTCGAGGCGATGGACGAGCACAAGGAGACGCTCCGGGTGGGCTCGGCGGTGCGGCGACGCCGCCGACAGCTGGAGCTCACCCTCGCGGTCGTCGCCGAGCGCAGCGGCCTCTCAGTGCCCTTCCTGAGCCAGATCGAGAACGAGCGGGCCCGGCCGAGCATGCGCTCCCTGCAGCGCGTCGCCGACGCCCTGTGCACCACCGACGTGGAGCTCCTCGCCGCCGCCGACCCGGCCCGCACGGTCGAGGTGGTGCGCGCCGCCGACGACACGGACCTGGACGGCTCCACCCCCGACGTGCGCGTGCGCGAACTGGCCCGCGGCCACCACCAGTTGCACGCCCTGGAGTTCATCGGGGACCACGACGAGGGCCGCGAGTTCCAGCACCGCAACGACGAGCTGATGTACGTCGTGGAGGGCGCCGTGGAGATGGAGGCCGAGGGCCGGGCCTACCGCCTGGGGCGCGGCGACACCCTGTTCCTCACCGGCGGGGTGCGGCACCGCTGGCGGGCCACCGTGCCGGACACCCGGGTCCTGGTGGTCGCTGTCGGGGACCACATCGAGGCCGTGGACGACAAGGGGCGCTGACGTGTCCCGCGCGCGTGGCCCGCTGCGGGTCGTCTCGCTGGTGCCCTCGCTGACCGAGGCGGTCGCCGTCGGCGCGCCCGGCGTGCTGGTCGGGGCGACCGACTGGTGCAGCCACCCGGCCGGCCTCGACGTCACCCGGGTGGGTGGCACCAAGAACCCGGATGTGCCCCGCATCGTCGCCCTCGCGCCCGACCTCGTCGTCGCCAACGAGGAGGAGAACCGCGAGCCCGATCTGGCGGCGCTGCGCGCGGCCGGGATCGAGGTCCTCGTGACCGAGGTGCGGACGCTGGACCAGGCCTTCCGGGAGCTGGCGCGGGTCCTCGCGGCATGCGGGGCCGAGCGGCCGCGCTGGCTGACGGAGGCCGAGGCGGCGTGGCGGGAGGTGCCGCGCCCCACGGCCCGGCTGCGGGCGGCCGTCCCCATCTGGCGACGGCCGTGGATGGTCCTCGGCCGTAACACCTTCGCGGGGGACCTCCTGGCGCGCCTCGGCGTCGACAACGCGTACGCCGGTCACGCGGAGCGGTATCCGCGCGTGCCGATCGAGGAGCTGACGTCGGCGGACCTCGGCCTCGACCTGGTGGTGCTGCCCGACGAGCCGTACCGCTTCACGCACGACGACGGCCCCGAGGCGTTCCCGGACACACCGGTCGCGCTGGTCGGCGGCCGCCATCTCACCTGGTACGGACCGTCCCTGGTCGAGGCTCCGGCCGTGCTCAGCGGGGCGCTGCAAGCAGTCGTCCGCTGAGGACGCCCTTCAGGGTGTGGGTCAGGGCGATGGCCCAGGCGGTCACGAGGAGTACGAACAGGGCGGTCGCCAGCCAGTCGAACACCACCAGGCCGGTGTGGTTGCCCAGGCCCTCCGCGCCGGTCACGCAGGTGCCGACGGGGAAGGTGAACGCCCACCAGGTCATCGCGAACCCCATGCCACGGCGCCGGGCGCGCACCACCATCGCCCCGGCCAGCGCCAGCCACATCAGGGCGAAGCCCATCACGGGCACGCCGTAGAGCACGGCGAAGGCGAGGAAGCCGTGGTCGAGGGAGGCGGGTACGACGCCCGGTGCGAAGTCGGCGAACTTGTTGGTGGCGGTCGTCGACTGGCCCAGCGGGCCGAGCACCAGGAACAGGGTGGGGGTGAGGGCCAGGGGCAGCGGGCCGGCGGTCACCAGGCGGGCGAAGATCACCGGCAGCATCACCAGGGTGGCGAGCAGGCTCAGGCCGAACATCGCGAAACACGCGTACAGCATCGTCTGCTGGGCCTGGCCCGTGGGCAGGTGCGGGATGAGCAGCGGGCCGACGGCCGCCGACACCATGGGGGCCACCACCGGGAGCAGCCAGACGGGGGAGGCCTGGTCGGCGGCGATGCGGTGCCGGACCACCATCAGGTAGGGGATGGCGACGGCGGCGGCGAGCCCTATGAGGGTGCCCGCGGTGAACAGCACCGTGTCGACGGCGACGGCGGCGTTTGTGCCGATCCAGTCCTTGCCGACGATCAGGGTGCCGCCGCCGACCGCGAGCAGCGCCATCGACAGGCAGCCGTAGAAGGGGGCCACGGTCGGGTCGAGGAGGTGGGTGCGGGCCTGGTCGCGGTGGTGGATCCAGTGCGCGACGCGGGCGGTGAGCAGGACGGCGAGCATCACGAAGGACAGCGCCCACACGATCGTGCAGCCCGTGCGCAGTCCTGTGAACCGGTACGGCAGCGTCGCGCCCGCGTTGGCGATGATGGCGGTGCCCATGACGGAGGCGTACCAGTTCGGTCCGAGGTGACGGACCGCGAGGACGCGGCGGACGGCGGCCGTGGGGGAGGTGCCTGCGGAGGCGCCGGGGTGAGCGGTGGTGACCATGTGTCCACGGTCGTACGGAGCGGGGGTCCACCACCAGGGAGCGCTCGTCTATGAGGGCATAAGCTGGCTTTATGAGTACGTCCCCTGTGTCCCCTGCGTCCCCCGAGTCCTCCGGCGTCCCCGATGCATCGCTCGCGCACCGCGTGCCCGATCTCGGGGCGCTCCAACTGCTGCTCGCCGTGGCCAGACTCGGCAGTCTGGGGCGGGCCGCGCGGGAGCTCGGGATCACTCAGCCCGCGGCCAGCAGCCGGGTGCGCGCCATGGAGCGCCAGCTCGGCGTCGCCCTCGTCGACCGGTCGCCCCGCGGCTCGCGCCTCACCGCCGCGGGCGCCCTGGTCACCGACTGGGCGGGGCGGATCGTGGAGGCGGCGGAGGCCTTCGACGCGGGGGCGCAGGCGCTGCGCGTCCGGCGGGACTCGCGGCTGCGGGTGGCGGCCAGCATGACGATCGCCGAGTACCTGATGCCGGGCTGGCTGATCGCCCTGCGCACCCAGCGTCCTGACACGGCGGTGTCGCTGCTCGCGGGCAACTCCGCGGCCGTCGCGTCCCAGCTGCTCTCCGGCGAGGCCGACCTCGGCTTCGTCGAGGGGCTCACCGTGCCGGGCGGGCTCGACGAAGTGGTCGTCGCGCACGACCGCCTCGTCGTCGTGACGGCGCCGGGGCATCCGTGGGCGCGGCGTCGGAAGCCGCTCGGCGCCGCGGAGCTGGCCGCGACGCCGCTGATCCTGCGCGAGGAGGGCTCGGGCACCCGCCAGGTCCTCGACGCGGCGCTCGGCGGCCTCGCCCGCCCGTTGATCGAGCTCTCGTCCACGACGGCGGTGAAGGCGTCCGCGGTGAGCGGCGCGGGTCCCTCGGTCCTGAGCGAGCTGGCGGTGGGCGAGGAGCTTGCGGCCCGGCGCCTGGTGGAGATTCCCATGGCGGAGGTGCGGCTGCGCAGGGAGCTGCGGGCGGTGTGGCCGACGGGGCACCGTCCGGCGGGGCCGGGGCGGGATCTGCTGGCGTTGACGCGGAGCGGTGGG
>NZ_LIPN01000572.1 GCF_001418325.1 Streptomyces atriruber
GTGGGCGGGTGGGAAAACCCGCCGCGGAGCGACGGAGACACGTCGCGGAGCGACGGGAAACCGCCGCGGAGCGGCAGGGCGGCACAACGGTTCAGGCCAAGTGCAACGGCACCGTGCGGAGGGCAAGACCCCCAAGGCCGCGGCCCGGCGCCACGCACCCCCTGGGCCGAGAGGACCAGGCCCTCCGCAACAAGGACCACTCTCCGCCCGAGCCCCACGCAGTGACAGGCCGCGCTCGACCGGGGCGCCGCGTTCCTGGCCCTGACACGGCCCCCCACAGCCGATCACCACCCTGGACAATGGCTGGATGACGACCACCACGGGCACAGCCACCGGCACGGCGACCGGCACGGAACTGGGCCGCTACCTCCGGGCCCGCCGGGCCCGCGTGACCCCGGCCGAGGCGGGCCTCCCCGCGGGCACGGGGCTCCGCCGCACACCGGGCCTGCGCCGCGAGGAGCTCGCCACCCTCGCCGGGGTGAGCGTCGACTACTACACGCGCCTGGAGCGCGGCCGCGAGACGAACCCCTCGCCCGCCGTGATCGACGCCCTGGCCCGCGCGCTGCGCCTGGCGGGCGACAGCCACGACCGGCTGCGCGACCTGGCCGAGCTGGCCTCGGGCCGCCTCACGGAGCCGCACCCCACGGCGGACCACACGGTCCGCGACTCCACGCTGCGCACCCTGGAGGCGCTGGACCCGCTGCCCGCGTACGTGGTGAGCCGGCACAGCCACATGCTGGCCGCCAACGCCCCAGGCAAGGCCCTGATGCCGGGCCTGTGGGAGTGGCCGGCGGAGCAGCGCAACGTACTGCGCTATCTGTTCCTGCACCCCGTGGGCCGCGTGCTGTACCAGCCGTGGGAGGAGACGGTCGCCAAGTCGGTGTCGCACCTGCGCGCGATCGGCGGCACCGACACCGACTCGCCCCAGCTGACCAGCCTGGTCGGCGAACTGCTCCTCAAGTCACCGGACTTCGCCCGCATCTGGGAGCGGTACGACGTGTGCGAGCGCGGCGGCGGCACGAAGTCGTTCGAGCACCCGAAGGTCGGCCTGATGACGCTCACGTACGAGGTGATGAAGCTGGCGAGGACGGGCGGCCAGCGCATGGTGGTCTACCAGGCCCCGCGGGACACCCCGGACGAGACGGCGATGCTGAAGCTGACCTCGTCGGCCTGAGCACCGTCCGCCCGCTCACCCGTTCACTCGGCGGCCGCGCAGGAGCTCCTGGTCTTGGGCGTCTCGCCGTACAGCAGGAACCCGTTCACCTTGTCCTGCACGCACGTGGAGCCCAGATAACCGGTGTGCCCGTCGCCCTTGTTGTCGAGGACGACGGCCTGCGAGCCGAGCCGTCGCGCGGTCTCCTCCGTCCACCGGTAGGGCGTCGCCGGGTCGCCGCGCGTGCCGACGAGCAGCAGCTTGGGCGTCTTGACGTCGCGTACCTCCTCACGGATGTAGCTGGTCCCGGCCGGCCTCCCGAAGCACAGCAGGACGGGCATCAGCATCGACTTGCCGAAGACGGGCGACGCTTCGTCGAACTCCTCCTGGAGCCTGCCGACTTCCTTCTCTATGCGGGCGGCGCCGGGCCGGTCGGGGTCGTCGGCGCAGTTCACGGCCATGAGAGCGGCGGCCAAGTTGTCGGCGGGCGTGTCACCGGCGGGAGTCTCCTCCCCCACCGCCGACGCCCTGGGCACGCCCCCCGCGTGCCCGAGCCCTCCGCTCATCCGGATCAGCGCCCGCGGATCGCCGTCCGCGAGCAGCGCTCCCAGGGCCTGCGAGAGCGCGGGCCACGCCTGCCTGCTGTACAGGGCCTGGCTGAGTACGCCGACGACGTCCTGCCCGGTGAACTGCTGACCGTCCATGGACTGCAGGGGCATCTGGTCCATGTCGTCGATCAGCTTGACCATGCCGGTGCGTGCGCTGCGCGAGTCGGTGCCGAAGACGCATCCGGGGTTCTTGGTGCACCAGGTGAGGAAGTTGTCGAGAGCGGTCTGGCGCCCTTCGGCCGTCGCGAGGGACTGCTCTGCGACGGGTTCGGTCAGTGTGTCGACGCCGTCGAGCACCATCCGCCCGACGTTCTTGGGAAACTGGGCGGCGTACACGGCACCCAGCCGTGTGCCGTAGGAGAACCCCAGATAGTTGAGCTTCTTGTCGCCGAGGGCCTGACGCATGACGTCGAGGTCGCGGGAGACGTTGACGGTCCCCATGTGCGGCAGGACGGGTCCCGACTTCTTCGCGCACTCCGCGGCGACCTTGCGCATCTCCTTGAGCACGGCGGCCGCGTCGTCCGTTCCGCCGGACGAGGGATCGGTGCTCTCCTCGGCGTCGCCGCAGCTGACGGGCTCGCTCAGGCCGACCCCGCGCGGGTCGAAGGAGACGACGTCGTAGTCCTTGCTCAGGAAGCCGAAGTCCTTCTGCGAGCCCGCGAGCGCGGAGACGCCGGGGCCGCCGGGCCCGCCGAAGTTCAGCAGCAGGGAGCCGCGCGGCTTGCCGCTCGCGCTGGACTTCATCCGGATCATCGCGACGTCGACGTCCCCGGCGGCGGGGTCGGCGTAGTCGAGCGGGACGCTCACGTGCCCGCACCGGATGTCCTTGGCGCCGCCCGCGGCCTCCGCCGCGGCTTCGGTGTCGCCCTTGCAGGTGCCCCATTTGATCTTCTGCGTGTAATAGCGCGCCAGATCGGGCCGCCCACTGCCGTCGTCGGCGGCGGCCATGCCCGCTCCCACGACGACCAGCACGGTGACGCCGGCGACTGCACAAGCTCCGCGCACGGCAACCTCCCAGGGTGTGCCCCTCGCTCACCCTAAGCGGGGGTCACGCCCCTCGCCCGTTCAGCGCACGCTCACCCTGCGCAACGTCGCTCACCCTCCGTCACTGCCGTTCCAGGATCGCGGTGACGCCCTGCCCGCCCGCCGCACAGATGGAGATGAGCCCCCTCCCCGGCCGTCCCCGCTCGGCGAGCAGCTTGGCGAGGGTGGCGACGATCCGCGCGCCGGTGGCCGCGAAGGGGTGCCCCGTGGCGAGCGAGGACCCGGCGACGTTCAGCCGGGCCCGGTCGACGGTGCCGAGGCCCCGCTTCTCCCAGGCGGCGAGCGTGGCGAGCACCTGCGAGGCGAAGGCCTCGTGCACCTCCACGAAGTCGAAGTCCCCCAGTCCGAGCCCGGCGCGCTCCAGCATCCGGGGCACGGCGTACGCGGGTGCCATCAGGAGACCGTCCTCGCCCCCTGCGACATCCCCGTGGACGAAGTCGACCGCGGCGGTCTCACAGGCGACGAGGTGCGCCAGCGGCTCGATCCCCCGCCCCGCGGCCCACTCGTCGCTGCCCAGCAGCACGACGGCCGCGCCGTCCGTCAGCGGTGTGGAGTTCCCCGCGGTCATGGTCGCCCCACCGGCCTCCACCCCGAACACGGGCTTGAGACGGGCCAGTTGCTCCACGGTCGAGCCGGGCCGCAGATTCTGGTCCCGCGCGAGCCCTTCGTACGGCACGACGAGATCCGCCAGGAATCCCCGCTCGTACGCGGCGGCGAGCCGCTGATGGCTGAGCGCCGCCAACTCGTCCTGCGCCGCACGCGTGATCCCCCACTCGCGGGCGGTCACCGCGGCGTGCTCGCCCATCGAGAGTCCGGTCCGGGGCTCGGCGTTGCGCGGAATGTCGGGCACGAGGTGCCGGGGCCGCACCCGCGCGAGGGCACGCAGCCGCCCGCCCGCGGACCGGGCGCGCCGGGCCGCCAGCAGCACCTTCCTGAGCTCGTCGTTCACCCCGAGCGGCGCGTCGCTCGCCGTGTCGGACCCACCGGCGATCCCCGACTCCACCTGCCCGAGCATGACCTTGTTGGCCACGGCGATGACGGCCTGCAGCCCGGTCCCGCAGGCCTGTTGCAGGTCGTAGGCGGGCGTACGGGAGTCGAGGGCGGAGCCGAGGGCGACCTCGCGGGCGAGGTTGAAGTCGCGGCTGTGCTTGAGCACGGCTCCCGCGACGAACTCCCCGACCACTCCCTCCCCTCGCAGCCCGTACGCCTCCACGAGCCCATCGACGACAGCGGTCAGCATGTCCTGATTCGACGAGGTGGCGTACGGCCCGTCGGAACGGGCGAAAGGAATGCGGGTGCCGCCGAGGACTGCGACGCGGCGCACAGCGGGAAGACTCATGTCTCGACCAACTCCTGACCCTTGAGTAACCTTACTCAGAAGTAAATTTACGACCGAGCTGGGAGTTGGACAATGGCCGACCGCTACCTGACCTTCACCGCCACCGGACCCGGCCGCTTCCTCGCCCGCCGCCTGGGCCTCCCCCAGCCGACGCCCCTGCGCCGCTGGACCCCGGAACACCCCGCGCTGACCGGTGACTTGCTCCTCCTCTCACCCACCACCACCTCCCCCTACAGCACGGACCTGCCGACCCTCCTCGCCTCAACCC
>NZ_LIPN01000573.1 GCF_001418325.1 Streptomyces atriruber
CAGCAGCCGCCTGCCGTGAACGGTCAGCCGGGCATTACGGTGGGACATGAAGGCCTCCGTGCGGTGAAGATTCGACACCTCCACCACACACGGGGGCCTTCGCCACGATCAAGCCCTACCGGCGTTAACAACGCTCGTGAGCAATACACCTAGGGCGTGGCCCACTCCCGCAGCGCGTCCTCGCTGGAGAAGTCGGCCACGTTCTTGTCCAGCGGGGTCGACGTGTACTGGTGGATCTTCCACTTCGCCTGGATGCGCGGCTTGCCCGCCGTCACGTAGTCGGCGATCCACAGTCCGTCGCCCGCGTAGGACGTGGTGTCATGAGTCAGCCAGAAGTTCCGATTGCAGTACAGCATGACCCTGTGGTGCGGGCGGAGCCGCTTCACCTCACGGATGAAGCGGTCCTTCTCCGCGTTGCTCGCGCGCGTGTGGTCCCCGGTCCACTCCCAGTCCGCAGCCAGCAGGTCCCCCGACTTCTCAGGCGCCTTGCTCACGAAGTACTCCGCCTGCGCCTTGATGTTGCCCGGCCACAGGAAGTGGTAGAAACCGACCACGCAGCCGCCGTCGCGGGCGCGCTTGGTCTGGGCGGACAGCTTCGGGTTGATGTACGAACGGCCCTCCGTCGCCTTTATGAAGACGAAGGAAAGGCCGTCCGTGTCGAAGGTCGACTGGTGCGAGCTGACATCGATGCCTCGGATCACGGGCGCCTCCAGAGTGGGCGGAAGGCAGGTATCTGAACTGCCCGTCTGGTGCCCGCTGTCGGCCGCGGCCAACCGTCAACCATCAACCGTTCAACGGAAGATCCCGGTGTGCCCGAGCGAATAGCGGCCCGGCTGCGGATAGACCGCGAGGCCGTGCGGGCCGTTGCCGACCGGGATACGGGCCAGTTGCACTCCGGTTCGGGTGTCGATGGCGTACACCTCGGAGTCGTAACGACCGGAAAGCCAGAGGGTGTTGCCGTCCGCCGAGACGCCTCCCATGTCGGGGCTGCCGCCCTGCGGAAGCTTCCACTTCTTGGTGAGCTCGTTCTTCGGGAAGTCGAAGACGGAGATGGTGCCCTCGCCGCGGTTGGAGATGTACATCTCCTTGGAGTCGCGGCTGACGTACAGGCCGTGGCAGCCCTTGCCGGTGGGCAGCAGCTTCGGCGTCGTGAACTTGTCGCCGTCCAGGACCCACATGCCGTGCGCCATCATGTCGGCGATGTAGAAGGTCTTGCCGTCGGGGGACATCTTCACGTCCTGCGGCATGGCCCCCTTGAAGGGGATCTTCTGCTGGCCGACGACCTCCATCTTCTCGGTGTCGACCTTGAGCAGTTCGCCGGAGAACTCGCAGGACACGATGAAGTAGCGCCCGTCCATGGAGAAGTCGGCGTGGTTGACGCCCGCGCAGGTGACGGGGACGGTCTTGACGCGGTTCATGGTCTTCGGGTCGCGGAAGACGAGCTCGCGGTCCATGGACGCCATCACGACGGCGTGCTTGCCGTTCGGCGTGAAGTAGAGGTTGTACGGGTCGGAGACCTCGACGGTCCGGCCCGTCTTGCCGGTGACGGGGTCGATGGCGGTGAGGCTGTCGCCGAGGTCGTTGTTGACCCAGAGCGTCTTCATGTCCCAGGAGGGGACGACATGCTGCGGCTGGTTGCCGACCTTGATGGTCTCGATGACCTCGAACTTCTTGGGGTCGATGACCGACACCGTGTTGGAGCCGGTATTGGGGACGTACACGCGCGGCAGGAACTTCCTGGCCACGGGCTGCAGGGCGTTGGGGCGGTCGGCGGCGTAGGCGTCCTTGGGGTCGAGGACGGGGGGCATGCCGGGCAGGCCGGGGGCCGCCTTCGGCTTTGCGGGCTTGCGGACGCCTTCGGTGCCGAGGGCCTCGTTGGCGCGCTCGTCGGTGCCGCAGCCCGCGAGGACGGCGAGGGCGGCACCCGCGACGAGCACGGCCGCGGTGCGCTTGGTGAGGCCGAGCCGCCGGCCCGGGCTGGGGCTCGGGCCGGGGGCCGGGCTCGGGGTCTCGTTCAGGTGCAGGGGCATCAGGTCAGCAGCTCCGTGGTCGTGACCGCGCGCAGGCCGCGGCGTTCCAGTTCGGTCAGGACGGCGGGCAGTGCGGCGACCGTGTCCGCGTACCCGAAGTGCAGGCTCACGACGGATCCCTCGCGGATCTCGCCGGCGATGGTGCGGGTGACGGCCCGGGCGCCCGGCGACGTGAAGTCGAGGGAGTCGACGTCGTACGAGAGGACGTGCGGGTAGCCCGCGCGGCGGGCGAGGCGTTCGACGAGGGGCGTCGCCGTTCGGGCGCGCGAGGGGCGGAACCAGGTGCCGACGGAGCCGGTGAGGCGGCGCAGGCGCTCCGCGCAGCCGGTGATCTCGGCGTAGGCGTCGGCCTCGGACATCGCGTTGATGTCGAGGTGGTGATGGGTGTGGTTGCCCAGGTCGTGGCCGCCGTCGAGGATGCGGCGTGCCAGTTCGGGGTGCTCGTCGAGCCAGCCGCCGACCGCGAGCACGGTGATTCCGGCGCCCGCCTCCTTCGCCTGGGCGAGCAGCGTCTTCGCGGTGGCCGGGTCGCCCTGGCCGTGGAAGGTGAGGGCGACCTGGGGCCGGGTGCGGGGGCCGTGGGTGATCTGGGCGGGCCGGCCGGGGA
>NZ_LIPN01000574.1 GCF_001418325.1 Streptomyces atriruber
GGGGGACATGTTCGAGTGCGGGGACTCGGACTTCTCCGCGGACGTGGACGACGTCTCGGGGGACGCCGACGAGTCCGTGGAGTCGGGGTCGGTGCCGGTGCCCGCGCCCAGGCTCTTTCCGTCGGCGCCGAGCAGGCTCCAGCCCTCGACGTCCTGTCCCTTCGGGTCCTGCCCCTGCTCGTCGTCCTTGAAGTAGTAGAGGGGGCGGGTCTCGTAGATGACCTGGGGCGCGTCGGCGTCCTGCGCGTCCTCCTCGGTCTGGGCGGTCTGGCCCGTGACGTCGTCGGCCTTGGTGGGGTAGCCGGTCGCGGCGGGCCACTCGGTGGCGCACTCCCCGGTGCAGTCGGGGGTGTCGGCCTCGTCGGCGTCGCGCGTGTAGAGCGGGTTGCCGTCCTTGTCGGCGAGGGCCCTGCCCTTCGGGGTGTCGACGAGGGTCAGCTCGCCCGGCTCGGTGGGCTTGTCCAGGGCGACGGCCGGGCCCGCCAGGGCGAGGACGGCAGCCGCGGCCGCCGCCGCCGTGACGGCGGCTATTCGAGGCGTACTGCGAGGCGTACTGCGAGATGTACTGCGGGGCGTACCGCGGCGTGGGGTCATGCCCTCAGGCCACCCGTGTCCAGCGGGGTGGGCCACCTGGGGGCGTGTCGGGCGGGGCCGAACGGGTTGCGGTGCCCGCCGGGCGGGTGACGGGCGGCGGGGCCGCCTGACAGAGCTACTGCGGGGCTACGGCGGCGCCATGGCAGCTACTGCAGCGCTACGGGCTCAGAGAGCCTGCGGGAAGTCGAAGAAGCGGGACGGGTCGTACTGCTTCTTCAGCTTCTTCAGGCGCGGCGCCGCCGCCCCGTAGTACGCCTCGCGCCAGTTCGTCAGCGTCGAGTCGGCGTAGTTCTGGTACGCGGCGCCGGACGCGTAGCGGCCCATGGCCCCGTGCGCCTTTTTCAGCCACGCCCGGGCGCCCGTCCCCGACGTGCCCGCGCGCCACGACGCGATGTACTGCGCCAGCATCCGCGAGCGGCGGTGCACGAAGGCCGTCGCCGTCGGGTCGACGCGGTTGATCGCGCCGCCGAGCGCGGTGAGCGCGATGCTGCCCCCGCTCGCGCCCGTCACGTTCTCGATCTGCGACAGCAGCGTGCGGATGCCCGCCGCCGACAGCGAACGGTCGAAGAAGTCCGAACTCGCCGCGTACGTCTCGCGCTTGAGTGCTCCCTGCGGGCTGCGGCCCGGCGTCGCGCCGGGCAGATGGCACTGGGCGTCGGTGGCGAAGGACGAGCAGCCCGCGTACACCTCCATCGACTCCTCGTACGTACGCCGCTTCAGGGAGACGCTGCGGGCCGGTGCGCCGATCTTGTCGGCGAGGCGGTCGACGGCGTTCTGCAGCTCGCCGTACGTCCCGAGGGAGAAGCACGCGACGGACACGGTCGGGGTGCCGCCCGGGGTGTTCGCCAGGTGGAGGGAGGACCAGATCTCGTCCGGCTGGCCGGGGCCCCACTCCTGCCAGGCCTTGACGACCGCGGCCGCCTTCGACCAGGGCCAGGTCATGTACGCGGAGACGCCCTGGGGTGCGGCGTGCGTGCGGTAGGTGAGCTCGGTGACGATGCCGAAGTTGCCGTTGCCCGCGCCGCGCAGCGCCCAGAACAGGTCCTTGTGCTCGGACTTGGAGGCGGTGAGCTGTTTGCCGTCCGCCGTGATGAGGGTGGCGGAGGTGAGGCTGTCGCAGGTCAGGCCGTACGCGCGGGAGACCACGCCGTGGCCGCCGCCGAGGGTGAGCCCGGATATGCCGACGGTCGGGCACGATCCCGCGGGGATGGTGACGCCCTTCGCCGCGAGCGAGCGGTAGACGTCGATGAGCTTGGCGCCGCCGCCGATGGTGGCGGAGCTGCCGCTCGCCCGTATCCTGCTCAGCTTCGACACGTCGATGATCAGCCGCCCGTCGCCGGAGGACCAACCCGCGTAGGAATGACCGCCGTTGCGGATCGCGACCTTGGTGCGGTGGGCGCGGGCGTACGAGAGGGCGGTGCGGATGTCGTCCGCGTGCGAGACGTAGGCGACGGCCGTGGGCTTCAGGTCGTCGTAGCGCGTGTTGTACAGCTGGCGGGCCGCCGCCCACTTGGCCTCGCCGGGCCGGACGAGGGTGCCGTCCAGGTCGCGGGCGAGGGCCTTGAGGTCGGCGGGGGAGGAGGACGCGGCGCTGGACGTCCTGATCGGGGTGCCGCCGCCGCGGGACGCGGTGGTGCCGGTGCCGGAGCTGGTTCCGGAGCCGGTGTTGCCCGTACTGCTGCCGGTGCAGCCCGCGACCGTCGCCGCGGCCAGCGTGGCCGCCGTTGTGCCGATGAACGTACGTCGTTCCATGACGCCTCCCGTTGCTTCCCGAGAACGAGACGGTGTGGGGGGCGCTGGGGTTCCGTACGGGTGGGGG
>NZ_LIPN01000575.1 GCF_001418325.1 Streptomyces atriruber
CGTGCCGGGCGACGTCGCCCGCACCATCAAGCAGGGCGCGCAGCGGCTCGTCGCGGCGGTCCTCGACTGCGAGAAGCCGGTGATCGCCGCGGTGAACGGCACCGCGGCCGGTATCGGCGCCCACCTCGCGTTCGCCTGCGATCTGGTGATCGCCGCCGAACAGGCCAGGTTCATCGAGGTGTTCGTGCGCCGCGGCCTCGTGCCGGACGGCGGCGGTGCCTATCTGCTGCCACGGCTCGTCGGGCCGCAGCGGGCCAAGGAGCTGATGTTCCTCGGCGACTCCGTACCGGCCGCCGACGCCGCGACGATGGGGCTGGTCAACCGCGTCGTACCGGCCGACGAGCTGGAGAAGACGGCACGGGAGTGGGCGGAACGCCTCGCGTCCGGTCCGACCCGCGCCCTCGCCATGACGAAGCAACTGATCAACGCGTCCCTGGAGTCGGACCGCGCGACGGCCTTCGCCGCCGAGGCCGCGGCGCAGGAGATCAACATGACCACGGCGGACGCGAACGAGGGTGTGACCGCTTTCGTCGAGCGCCGCTCACCCTCGTACCGCGGCCGCTGACGCCAACGCACCGAGGACGACCAGCACGCACAGGCCGAACGACGCGATCGCCGACCCGAGCCAGACCTTGCGCAGGGGCCTGCCGAGGCGCTGCTCGCGGCGTCGGCCGTACGCGACGTTCAGCACAGGCACCACACCACTCGCCGCACACCACAGCACGGCCCCGCCGAAGGGCGCGCCCAGCAGGGCGAAGAGCCCCGCCCACCCGGCACCGACGGGCAGCAGACAGCCCAACGACCAGACCGGCTCAGCCCCACGCCCCTCACACAGGGCACGCCCACGCCCCCCGAGCCAGACCGCGGGCAGCGTCAGCACGGCGGAGTGCAGCAGCCCGAGGACGGGCAGCACCAGCAGCGCGAAGGGGAGGCCGAAGACCAGGCCGAAGGCGGGGCCGCCGTCCGAGCCGTCGTCGGCCCGGTCGACCGTCAGCAGGAACGCCACGAGCCCGGCCACCGGCAGCTGCGCGGCGCAGGCCGCCGCCGCGGCCCGCGCCGTCCCGTAATCCCAGGTCGGCCGCGTCCCCCCCCTGTCTCATGAGGCTGAAGATACGCGTGAGTCAGTAGCGTTTCGGCCACGCCCTTCACATCTGACGCCCCGTCAGCTTCAATGGTCGATGTGATGGGACACGCAGGAATGGCGGCCACCGCCGTTCGATACCTCAGGTCGGTCGGGGCCCGCACCACCACGGCACCCGTCGAGGCTCTACCGCGCCCTCAGCTGCGGGCCGTCGGCGACGACGAGCGGGCGCCGCTCGACCGGGGCGAGTTCCGGCGCGTGCTGGGCAACTTCGCGACGGGCGTCACCGTGATCACGTCCCCGCCCGACGAGGACGGCGGCCCCGCCGGCTTCGCCTGCCAGTCCTTCGCGTCGCTCTCCCTGGACCCGCCCCTGGTCTCCTTCATGGTGGCGCGTACGTCGACGACGTGGCCGCGCATCGCGCGCGCCGGTGTCTTCTGCGTCAACATCCTGGGCGCCGACCAGGGCGAGCTGTGCCGGGGCTTCGCGGTGAGCGGCGCCGACAAGTTCGCCGGGGTGGCGTACGACGCGGCGCCGGTGTCCGGATCGCCGCGCCTGACCGGGGCGCCGGCCTGGGTCGACTGCACGATCCAGGCCGTGCACACCGGCGGCGACCACCTCATCGTGGTGGGCCGGGTGGACGCCCTCGGCGCGACCGAGGACGACGCCGACCCGCTCCTGTTCCACCGGGGCACGTTCGGCCGCTTCACCCGCTGACGGCGACCGCCGCGGGCACCGGGCCGCCCCGCCGGATCACCAGCACCATCAGCGCGGCCGCCGCGCAGAGCGCGCCCGAGGCGTACCAGATCACGTCGTACGAGCCGAAGGCGTCCCGCACCACGCCACCGAGGAACGCGACGATACCGGCGCCCACCTGGTGCGAGGCGAGCACCCAGCCGAAGACGATGGCGCTGTCGTCGCCGTACTGCTCGCGGCAGAGGGCCAGCGTGGGCGGGACGGTCGCCACCCAGTCCAGGCCGTAGAAGACGATGAAGAAGATCATCGGCGGCCGGACGTCCGGCGCGAGCAGCATCGGCAGGAAGAGCAGCGAGACGCCGCGCAGCGCGTAGTACACGGCGAGCAGGCGCCGCGAGTCGAAGCGGTCCGTGAACCAGCCCGACGCGACGGTCCCGACGATGTCGAAGATCCCGATGACGGCGAGCAGGGAGGCGGCGGCCCGCACCCCCATGCCGTGGTCGTGCGCGGCGGGCACGAAGTGGGTCTGGATGAGCCCGTTGGTCGAGGCGCCGCAGATGGCGAAGGACCCCGCGAGCAGCCAGAAGGGACCGGTGCGGACGGCCTTGAGGAGCACCGTGACGGCGCGCCGTGCCGCGCCCGGGACGGGCGGCGGCTTCGGCACGAACTCCTGCGACCCGTAGGGCTTCAGGCCGACGTCGGCCGGGTGGTCCCGCAGCAGCAGCCAGACGAAGGGGACGACCGCGAGGGCCGCGAGGGCGACGGTGACGGCGGCGGGCCGCCATTCGTACGTCTCGACGATCCAGGAGAGCAGCGGCAGGAAGACCAACTGCCCCGACGCGGAAGCCGCGGTGAGGATGCCGCTCACAAGCCCGCGCCGCTCGGTGAACCACCTGTTGGTGACGGTGGCGGCGAAGGCGAGCGCCATCGACCCCGACCCGAGCCCGACGAGCAGCCCCCAGCACAGCAGCAGTTGCCAGGCGGAGTTCATCCACACGGTCAGGCCGGAGCCGCAGGCGATCACGACCAGGGCGACCGCGACGACCTTGCGGATGCCGAAGCGGTCCATGAGCGCGGCTGCGAACGGCGCGGTCAGGCCGTACAGCGCGAGATTGACGGAGACCGCGAGTCCGACGGTGCCGCGCGACCAGCCGAAGTCCTCCTTCAGCGGGTCGAAGAGCAGACCGGGGAGGGAGCGGAACGCGGCCGCGCCGATGATCGTCACGAACGTGACGGCGGCGACGAACCACGCGCGGTGGATACGGGGAGTACGGCGCCTGGTCGCGCTCGGCGCGGAGGAGCTCCGTGCGGACGTCTCGGTTGTCTGGGTCACGTCATAAAGGATCGAAAAACGGTCCGCCCTGGACGAGTGGCCCGAGGGACAGCATTCGCTAGGATCGGGCCATGCCCGCCTCGTCCTCCACCACCGGCACCACGCCCGCCGCGACCGCACCCACCCGACGCCACCGCATCGTCGTCCTGGCCCTGGACGGCGTGATCCCCTTCGAGCTGGGCATCCCGCAGCGGATCTTCAAGGGCGCCCGCACTCCCGAGATGCGGCATCTGTACGAGGTGGTGACCTGCTCGATCCGTCCGCCGGGCCCCGTCCGCACGGACGCCGACTTCGCGATCCTGGTCGAGCACGGTCCCGAGGCGCTGGCCACCGCGGACACGGTCGTGATCCCGGCGTCGTACGAACTGGGCCCGGTGTACGAGGAGGGCCGCCTCACCGACGAACTGTCCGCCGCCCTCGCCCGCATCAGGCCGGGCACACGGCTGGTGGCCATCTGCACGGGCGGGTACGTCCTGGCCGCC
Organism: Streptomyces atriruber; assembly: GCF_001418325.1. Lineage (GTDB taxonomy): Bacteria > Actinomycetota > Actinomycetes > Streptomycetales > Streptomycetaceae > Streptomyces > Streptomyces atriruber. Next base: position 3,593 of record NZ_LIPN01000575.1, read on the forward strand.
GCGGGCCTCCTCGACGGCCGCCCGGCCACCACGCACTGGTCGTCCGCCGAGCACTTCCAGCAGCTCTTCCCCCGCGTCGAGGTGGACGCGGACGTGCTGTTCATCGACGACGGCGACATCCTCACGTCGGCGGGCGTGGCCGCGGGCATCGACCTGTGCCTCCATGTCGTACGCCGCGACCACGGCACCGCCGTCGCCAACGAGGTGGCCCGCCGCACCGTCGTACCGCCCCACCGCGACGGCGGCCAGGCCCAGTACATCCAACGCCCGCTGCCCGAACCGCAGCTGGCGACCACGCGAACGGCCCGCGCCTGGGCCCTCGGCCGCCTCGACCGGCCGCTGCAGCTGCGCGACATGGCCGCGCAGGAGTCGATGTCGGTCCGCACCTTCACCCGGCGGTTCCGCGAGGAGGTCGGCGTGAGCCCCGGCCAGTGGCTGACGCAGCAGCGCGTGGAGCGGGCCCGCCACCTCCTCGAATCCACCGACCTCTCCGTCGACCAGGTGGCCGCGGACGCGGGCTTCGGCACGGCCCAGTCGATGCGGCAGCACCTACAGGCCGCGCTCGGGGTCACCCCCACGGCCTACCGCCGCACGTTCCGCGACGTCACCACCGCCTGACCGCGCCCCCTCCGCCGCGGCGGGCTTCACCTCCCCGGCCACGCCGACCAACGTCAGTACGACCCCAAGCCCCACGCCCGCCAGGATCGCCGTGGCGGGCGACACGACGCTCAGCAGTCCCCCGGCGAGCGACCCGCTCGCCGCGTACCCGGCACCCACGGCCGCGTACATCACCGAGTAGCCCGCCGCGAGGGCGCTGGGCGGCAGCGCCTCACGAAGCGACAGATTGCGGGTGAGCATCACGCCCGCCTGCAGCACGCCGGCGACGCCCAGGGCGGCGAACAGCCATGCGACGCCGGGCAGTACGGCGACGAGGACGAGGCACCCGGAAACGCCGGACATCAGCACCACGCTCTGCGTACGCAGCCGTCCCGGCCAGCGCCGCAGCCCGTACCCGAACGACCCGACGGCCGATCCGACCGCGAGCACCGCGAGCAGCGGTCCCGCCCACCCCACCTCGATCCCGCGCTGTTCGAGCAGCGCGGGATCGAGGTGGGG
>NZ_LIPN01000576.1 GCF_001418325.1 Streptomyces atriruber
CACCCGGCCCCACGGCCGCACCGGCCCCAACACCGTCACCGTGACCGTCATCGGAACCAACACCGCCACCAGCACCGGAGCCCGCACCCGCACCCGTGCCCTTCACGCCCTCCGTCCCCTCGGACGACACCGTGGGCTCCGGCAGCGTGGGATCTGGAACCGTGGGGTCCGGCAGCGAAACGTACGGCCGTATCCGCAGCGGATCGAAGTCGGCGGCTGCCGCCGCCTCGGCCGACCGTGCCCGCGCCCGGTCCCGCCCCTCCCGCTCGCCGTCGGCGGTGCCGTCTGCGTCCTGACGTGCTCTTTCTTCGTTCTGTTCGTCCTGTCCGGCCACCGGCCGTCCCTCCCCTCGTCAGTCCCGCCCGCCCCGAGAGCTCCAGCGATTATGCAGACCCTCGCTTCAACAGGCCATAACGGGAGACACGGACCAGGATGGAAGGGAAGACGGACTCCCAGGAGGTGTCCATGTCGCAGGATGTCAGTGCCCACCCCACGGGGGAGGGGCCCGGCCCGGTCCCGGCCCACGCAGGCAACGGGCATCCGCCAGGAGGCGTACTCATCTCCATCGGCGCGCTGCTCCTCGGCATGCTGCTCGCCGCGCTCGACCAGACCATCGTCTCCACCGCGCTGCCGACGATCGTCAGTGACCTCGGCGGCATGGACCACCTGTCCTGGGTCGTCACCGCGTACATGCTGGCCGCGACCGCCGCGACACCGCTGTGGGGCAAGCTCGGCGACCAGTACGGCCGCAAGAAGCTGTTCCAGACCGCGATCGTGATCTTCCTGGTCGGCTCGGCGCTGTGCGGCATGGCGCAGAACATGCCGCAGCTCATCGGGTTCCGTGCGCTGCAGGGGCTCGGCGGCGGCGGTCTCATGGTGCTGTCCATGGCGATCGTCGGGGACCTCGTGTCGCCGCGCGAACGCGGCAAGTACCAGGGCCTGTTCGGCGCGGTCTTCGGCGCGACCAGCGTCCTCGGGCCGCTGCTCGGCGGACTCTTCACCGAACATCTCAGCTGGCGCTGGGTCTTCTACGTCAACCTGCCCATCGGGGTGATCGCGCTCGTCGTCATCGCCACGACCCTGCACATCCCGGTGCGCGGCACCCGGCACACCATCGACTACCTGGGCACCTTCCTCATCGCCTCCGTCGCCACCTGTCTGGTCCTGGTCGCTTCGCTGGGCGGCACCACCTGGGCCTGGGGATCGCCGCAGATCATCGGGCTCGCGGTGCTCGGCGCGGTGCTCGCCGCGGTCTTCGTCGCGGTGGAGCGCAAGGCCGCGGAACCGGTGCTGCCGCTGAAGCTCTTCCGGATCCGCACCTTCACGCTCTCCGCCGTCATCAGCTTCATCGTGGGCTTCGCGATGTTCGGGGCGATGACGTATCTGCCCACGTTCCTGCAGGTCGTGCAGGGGGTCACACCGACGATGTCGGGCGTGCACATGCTGCCCATGGTGGCGGGCATGCTCCTGGCGACCACCGGGTCCGGCCAGATCGTCAGCCGCACGGGACGCTGGAAGGTCTTCCCGATCGCGGGCACGGGCGTCACCACCCTCGGACTGCTCCTGCTCCACCAGCTGAACGAGAACAGCGGCACCGGCGAGATGAGCGCGTACTTCTTCGTCTTCGGCCTGGGCCTCGGCCTGGTCATGCAGGTGCTCGTCCTCATCGTGCAGAACGCCGTCAGCTACGAGGACCTGGGCGTCGCCACGTCCGGCGCGACGTTCTTCCGCTCCATCGGCGCCTCCTTCGGCGTCGCGATCTTCGGCACGATCTTCACCAACCGGCTCGGCGACAAGCTGACCGACGCCCTCGCCGGGCAGCAGCTGCCGCCGGGGCTGAGCGTGAGCACGCTGGAGGCCGACCCGCGCGGCATCGCGCGGCTCCCCGCCGACCTGCGGCCCGACGCCCTGCACGCGTACGCCTCGTCGATCACGGACGTCTTCCTGTACGCGGCGCCGGTCGCCCTGGCCGCCTTCGTGCTCGCCTGGTTCCTGCGCGAGGACAAGCTGCGCGCCTCGGTCACGGCGCCCGACCCGACGCAGACGCTGGCCAGCAACCCCGTGGAGCGTTCGTCGTACGACGAGTGCGCGCGGGCGCTGTCGGTGCTCGGGACGCGTGAGGGGCGGCGTGCCGTCTACGAGAAGATCACGGAGCGGGCGGGCCACGACCTGCTGCCCGCGTCGAGCTGGCTGCTCCTGCGCATCGCCCGGCACGGCTCCGTCGAACCGGGCGTGCTGGCCGAGCGCACCACGGTGCCGCTGACCGTCATCACGGCGGCCGCCCGCCAGGTCGAGGAGCGGCGGCTCGCGGAGCGGCAGGGCCTGGAGATGATCCTCACCGACCGGGGCCGCGAGGTCGCGGCCACCCTGGCCAGGGCCCGCGAGGAGTCCCTGTCGGAGCTGCTCGGCGACTGGTGGAGCCCCGACCGCCCCACGGACCTGGTCCAGCTGGTGGAGGAGCTCAGCTCCGAACTGTGCGGCTCGGAGTCGGAGCGGCCGCAGGGTGGCGGGACGGTCGTACGCGCGGCGTGAGCGGTGAGCTGTCAGCCGTGAGGCGCCCGGCGGGTCAGCCGCTCGCGTCCCCGGTCAGCTTCTTGGCGAACCAGTGCTCGGCGTACGGCCGGACGGTCAGCGGCTCGGTCTCCTCGTACCCGTGCCGGGCGTACAACGCACGGGCCTCCACCAGGTCGGTGCGGGTGTCCAGGACGATGCGCTCGGCGCCGAGCGCTCGGGCCGCGTCCTCGGCGGCAGCGAGGAGGACGGGCGCGCCGCCCTTGCCGCGCAGGTCCTCGCGTACGAACACCCGCTTGAGCTCGGCGGTCGCGGCATCGAGCAGCCGGACTCCCGCCGTGCCGACGGGCTCGTCCCCGTACCGCGCGACGAGGAGCACACCGTCCGGCGGCGCGAGATCGGTCCCCGTCTCGGCGGCGATCTCCCGCTCCAGCTCCTCGGGATCCGTGACCCGGCCTTCGTTCAGCAGATACCAGCGGTCGCTGACCTCTGTGTAGTACGCACGCCAGAGCGCGAGGGCGACGGACGAGTCGTACGCCTCCGGCCCGACACTCCAGGAGGCGGCGGCAGGGACCACGGTGACAGGCTTACTCATGCGGTCATTCTGAGCCGACACGCACACCGTCCCGCAAAGGGTTTTGCGCACCGCCGCCGGTTCGTCCGGGCCCACGAACGTAAGGCCCCGCCTGCATCGCAGACGGGGCTCCGGCGCCTGAGCGGCCCAGGCCTACTCGCCCTTGGGCGCCGCCTGCTGGACGACCTCGAAGGACCACACCGAGGACCCGCTCGCGGCGGGCTTCGGGCGGTCGCCGCCGCCCTGGTGGGCCGACTTCATCGGGCCCTCCATCCAGGCCTGGAACGACTCCTCGTCACGCCAGCGCGTGTACACCAGGTAGTCCTCGGTGCCCTCGATGGGGCGGAGGAGTTCGAACCACTCGAAGCCGTCCGAGTTCTCGACGGCGCCGGCGCGGGAGGCGAAGCGCTTTTCGAGGGTTTCCCGCTGGTCGGCGGGGACGGTCAGGACGTTGATCTTGACTACGCTCATGCGGCCATCCTGCCGTACGGGGGTGTCGGAGCGGCGTGAGCCCCGGGGCCGGGGGTCCGGATGTCACGGAGGTCCGGAGGGCGGCGGTCCCGGGGCTCGGTCCCGGGCCGGGGCTAAAGGCGCAGCAGGCGTTCTGCCGTTTCACGGTAGTCCTGCAGGGCCAGGCGGAGTTGTTCCGTGTCGCCGGTGGACGGGGGCACGGGGGAGGTGGGCTCCGCCGCGGTGGGCTCGCCCGGGGCGGGCTCCGCGGTGTGGGGCTGCCACGTCGTGCGCAGGGCGCGGCGGCGCTCCGTGAGGGTGCGCGTCAGGTCGGTGATCGCCTCCTCCAGGACGCGGTCGGCGTTCTCCACGGCGGCGCGCGGGCCGTCGACGAATCCGTTGACCGCGTTCTGCAGGCGCGTCGTCAGCTTGTCGCGTGCGTCGATCGGGAAGAGAGCGGTGCCGTCAGCCATGCTGAACTCCCTTGGGGGCGATGCCGGTCGAGCGCTTGACGGTGTCGTGCCTGCCGGTGCGCGTGGTGTCCGCTTCGGTGTCGGTGTGCTGTTCCGCCACCAGCGCCTCGAAGAGCGCCCGCGCCTCGACCAGGGCCGCGCGCATCTCCTCGGTGTCGGCGCCGGTCCGGTCCCCGTCCGCCGTACCCGTGGCGGTCGCGCCGAGGCTCGCGCGGTGCACCTTGCGGTAGCCGTGGACGTGGTGGGCGTGGTGGACGGAGAGCGCGTCGATCTGGTCCTCGTAGTGACCGGCGTCCGGGAAGCCGCGGGCACCGGCCAGCTCGGCGACGAGCCGGTCCGCCTCGGCGACCGCGTCGCGCGGGGAGTCGACGAAGCGCTCCTGGACGGCGGTCCAGCGGGCCGTGTACTGCTCGCGCGCGGCGGGGTCCAGCGCCCGCGTACGCAGGGAACCGTGCCGCTTCACACGCTCGCCGAGGTCGCGCTCGGCGGCCTTGGTGTCGCCGTCGTGCCGGGCGACCGCGCGGTCGTACTCGGGTCCGAAGCGGCGCTTGAGGCCGCGCCTGCCGCCCGCACCCCGCTGCCTGCGGTTCAGCACGGCGAAGGCGGCGACGGCGAGGACGGCGACTGCCACGATCAGGAGAATGATCATGAGTGTGGACATGGGTGGGTGCCCTTTTCGGCTCGGGGATCGGCCTGGGGCGCGGGGCCCGGTGGGGCCCCGACACCCGTTCCCCGGAACGAGTTGCCCGGAATCGGGCCGCCAAACGGCCCGTGCACGGAGCGGCACCCTCCGCAGGCGCCGCCCCGGCGTCCCTCAGCCCGGGTGGCGCTCCCGCCAGTCGCGGGCCACCTCGTCGACGTCGAAGGGGGTCAGGCCGAGCGGCGGGCCCGGCGGCGGTGTGCGCAGTGCGGCGCCGATCTTCTCGTTGAGGTCCGTCACGAGCTTGCGCGCCATGCGTTCGGACGGCGCCTCGGCCGCCGCGGCCAGCGTGTCCTCGGCCTCCTTGCGCAGGGCGAGCGTGGGGGAAAGGTAGGAGAGGCCTTCGCGGGCCATCTTCCGCTTGACCCACCACATTTCGTCGTACGTGGGGTCGGGCCCCTCGGGCAGGGGCTTGCCCTTTCCCGGCAGGGACGCGAAGTCCCCGCGTTCTTCCGCCTCGCGGATCTGCTTGTCGATCCAGGACTCGAAGTTGACTCCAGGTGGCTTGCGCTCAGTCATGGGGCCATTGTCCCAGGGAGGTCGTGCGGTCGCCCCGCGGCACTTAGGATGCGGCAGCGCGCGACATCCCAAGCAGGCTCGCGCCGCCGCGAGTTGAAGGAGCGTACCGACGTGCTGGAGCTGACCATGGCCTCGGTGTCCGGGGCGGACGCGGGTGCCACCGCAGGCATGCTCATGGCCGACGCGCCGAGCGAGCCGGGTGCGGTGCTGCGCGTGGGGCGGGACAGGAACGTGTGCCGCCTGGTGACGCCCGACGACTGGCTGTTCGTGTCCCGCACGCACCTGGAGTTCCGCTGCGGGCCCGACGGGAACTGGTCCGTGAGCTGGCTGCGCGGCTCGAACCCCGATCCGGCCTCCGAGGTGCGGCTGGTGTCCGCAGGCGCGGCGCGGCCCCTCGCGTACGGAGGGGCGGCGCCGCTGTCCCGGGGCGGCTCCGGCGAGGTCGTCATCCAGGACAGGTCCGGGCCGCGGAGCGTGAACATCGGCTACTACCACGAGGGTTGAGCGGCGCCTGGGCGCCGCCCGCCCGCTCAGCCGAGTACGCGGGCCAGCGCGAAGCCGTCGTACCCCTTGGTGCCCACCGTCTGCACGGCCGTGCCGGTCAGCTTGGGGTGCTCCGCGATGAGTTCGAGCGCGGAGCGGGTGCCGAGCACGTGCGGGTCGGTGCTGGCGGCTTCGGTCACCGCGCCGCCGCGCACGACGTTGTCGAGGATGATCAGGCTGCCGGGGCGGGTGAGTTCGAGCGCCCATTCCAGGTAGCGCGCGTTGTTGGCCTTGTCGGCGTCGATGAAGACGAGGTCGAAGGGCTCGGGGTGCTCGGCGCCGAGCGCGGTGAGCGAGTCCAGGGCGGGGCCGACGCGGACTTCGGCGATCTTGTCGAGTCCGGCGCGGGCGAGGTTGCCGCGGGCGACGTCGGCGTGCTCGGGCTTGTATTCCAGGGTGATGAGGCGGCCGTCGGCGGGCAGGGCGCGGGCCAGCCAGATGGTGCTGTAGCCGCCGAGGGTGCCGACCTCCAGGATGCGGCGGGCGCCCTGGATCTGGGCGAGGAGGTGGAGCAGCTTGCCCTGGTTCGGGGCGACGGCGATCTGTGGCAGTCCGGCCGCGTCGCTGTCGCGGAGGGCCGCGGTCAGGGCCTCGTCCGCGGGGGCGAGGAGGCCGGTGAAGTAGTCGTCGACGGAGTCCCACTGCTGCTGGGTCATGTGATCGAGAGTTCCCTTCGGCTGTTCTGTTGTGCGACTGTTCGACTATCTAGTTAGTTTCGCTAAGGAGTCTACGGCGGGGGCGGGGGGTTGTCAGGCGGATTCTCGGCCGGGTCGCAGG
>NZ_LIPN01000577.1:0-1763 GCF_001418325.1 Streptomyces atriruber
TGGTGGGGGCGGTGGTCGACCCGGGCCCCGGGGTGGGCCTCCCCTCGGTGGCTCCGGCCGTACCGGCTAAGCCCATTGCCATGGCCGCGCCCCCGGCCGCGGTGGCGGCGAGCACGTGTCGGCGACTGGGAGCGGTTGGGGTGGCGGTGATTCTCTCTGGGTTCTCCGGCTCTGCCATGTGTTGTCCCCCGTCGGGCGAGTGGCGTGAGGCGCGTGCAGCGCGATCGACCCCACCACCATCACGGCGGGTGTGACCCCCGTCATCCACCGTTCGGCCAAGGGGCGTGTGCTCTCCAGGGTGCAGACGCACCCCTTAGGGGTGGGCCTGTAGACGGAGCGGTTTCCGGCCAGATCGGAGGACCGTCGCGTGTCCGGCGGTCCAACTGGCGCTCAGTAAAGGGATGTTGAGGCCCGTGAACCCTGGAGCGGCACCACTACGTAACGTTACGATGGCATATGGTCGCCGGTTTGATTGTGGACGCAGGCGGGTTCGAGCTGGTCGTCGATGGGCGGCGGGTCGGCCGCCGTCGGATGCTGCGGGCTTCTGACGTCGACCTGCTCGATATGGTCGCCGACCAGTATGTGGATGCCGTGCGCAACGGCTCCAAGGAACAGGCGCTGCTTGCGGTGGGACGCGAGTTGTATCGGTGGCTCGACGGCGACCTCGGCCAGCTGGGGCGTCTGCTCGACGAGGCGTCGGCGCCGCTGGTGTTCGAGGTCCGGGCACCTGCGCGACCGTCCGCAGCCGCGTGGGCGCTGCTGCGGGCCCCGTACGAGCTGCTGGCCGGTCCCGAGGGCGGGTTCCTGGCCGAGTCGCCGAAGTTGTTCGCCGTGGCGCGTCGGCTCGGTCACCCGAGTGCGGCGCAGGCCCTGGACGAGTACCGGCTCGGGGTGGCGTTCATGGCCTCGGCACCCCGGGGGCAGCACGAACTGGACTACGAGGCGGAGGAGCTGGCCATCCTCACCGCCGCCGGAGAGACGAGCCTTGATCTCGTCGTCGAGGACTCCGGCAATCCCGAGCATCTTGGCCTGCGCCTGTCCGAGCTCGGCGGAATGCCGGTGGTTCATCTGTCGTGTCACGGACTGCACAACTGGCGCTCGGAGCCCGACGGGCCCGCCACCCCGGTCCTGCTCATGGAAGACGACCTCGGGGACGGTTCTCCGACGAGCGCGGACGCGCTGGTGGCCCTGTTGACTCCTCGGCCGCGGCTGGCGTTCGTGTCGGCCTGCCTGACCGCCACCGGTGCCGACGTGACCGGGCATGTTCCAGCCGGTGCCGGCCACCGCGGCGGTCCGGCGGCCGACCCCGGCGTGCCCGTGGCGCACTCGATGGCCACCGGTCTTGTGGCCGCCGGGATTCCCGCGGTCATCGGATGGGACGGCTCGGTCAGCGACCGGGCCGCCACTCGCTTCGCCGAGCGCCTGTACCAGCAGCTCAGCCGCCGGGTAGAGGTGACCGAGGCCGTCGCCGTCGCCCGCCGCCATCTGCTGTCCTGTGCCGATGAGCGACAGCGCGCCGACTGGCACCTGGCGCGGCTGTGGCTGGGGCCGACCGGTGGCGGCCCGGTGGTCGGAGGAACCCGCAAACGCCAGATGGTGCCCCCGCACCACGGGACCCAGACGTTCATGGACCGCAAGCACCAGCTACGGGTCGCGGCCGCGGAGATGTTCGTCGGCCGCCGCCCGGAAATCCAGCACACGCTGCGCGCCCTGCGCGGCGGGCGGAAAGCCGGGGTCCTGCTCCACGGGCAGGGCCGGTTGGG
>NZ_LIPN01000577.1:1778-2703 GCF_001418325.1 Streptomyces atriruber
CGCCGACGCCGTCGCCGCCAACCCCGCTGCCCGCACCCTCATCGAGGTGAGGCGCGCGGAGATCCGCGAACAGCCGGACCGCCTCAAGCCGCTCCTGATCGATTTGCTGGCCGGACCGTGCGCCCAGGAACTCGACGACGTCCGCAAACCCCTCCTGCTGATCATCGACGACCTCGAACAGATCCTGACCGCCGACCCCGACGGCCCGCACCGGATCGATCCCGAGCACGCCGCCGTGCTCGCCGACGTGCTCTGTGCGTTCGACCCGTCCATGACCGACAGCCGTCTGCTGATCACCAGCCGCTATACGTTCACGCTCGACGGGTTGCAGGCCCGGTTGGAGCCGGTCCAGTTGCAGCCGTTGTCGTCGGCGGCTCAGCTCAAACTCCAGCGCCGTCAGCAGGACCTCGCGCCGGTCGAGTACCGGACTCAGCGCGCGGACTTGGCCCAGCGGGCCCTGGACGTCAGTTGCGGCAACCCCGGGCTGCAGGACCTCATCGGGCTGCGGCTGGTCTACAGCAGCGAGGTCGACGAGGACCGTGCCGAGGCAGCCGTCGCCGGAATGGAGGCCTACCTACACCAGGGTGACCCTCCAACCGACAACTCCGACATCGGCGATTTCCTGGCGAACCTGGCCCTCGACGCCCTCCTCGACCAGGCCGGGCCCACCCACTGTGACCTGCTACGGGCCTGCACCCTGTTCACCGTCCCGGTCCCGCAACCCGTCATCGACGTCGTCGCCGCCGCTGTCGGCGGATCGGCGGCCCGCCTGTGCGGCCTCGGGCTCCTCGACGTCTTTCCCGACCAGCACCGCCCCGACCTCCCGTCCCTGGCCGTCAACGCCCTCGCGGCCGGACGCCTGGCTCCCCTCACCTCGGACGAGCAGGCCGCCCTCGCCACCGTGGCCGCCGAACCGCTGTACGCC
>NZ_LIPN01000578.1 GCF_001418325.1 Streptomyces atriruber
GGGTCCGGGTCCGGGTCCGGGGCCGGGCGGTGGGAGAGGGCGTGGCCGCTGCTCCTGGTCACGCAAGAAGACCCCCGGCCTGTGGTGGCCGGGGGTCTTCTGAGGTTCTGGAGGGCGTAGGCCCTGGGCAGGGGCCCGAGGCCTACGGCTCTGGGGCGAGGCCTGGTTCCTGCGCGGTGGCGTCAGTCTCGGCCTCGGTGTCCGTCGTGGGCAGGTGCCGGCAGCTGGGGGACGAACCGTGGGCCTCGGCGCGGATGCGTTGCTTCATCGTCGGGGGCAAGGACCGTTCGTACGCGGCCGACCACAGCGCCGTCATCGGCGTGGGTGCGCACACCGTGGCGTTGCGTGCGTTCGTGGTCTCCTGTACCGCCGTGGCGGCCGTGGCCGTCGTCGTGAGCCCCATCGCGGCGAAGAGCGCGAGGAACGCGGTGACGATCGTGGTCCAGAGCTTCATGGCCTTGTTGCCGGTCATTGCCCCTCAATTCGGGTTGGGCGATTTGCGTACTTTCCTCATGATGTGTATGCGGAGCCGAGAGTGGTGGACCGACGCTCGCGTCGTGGCGATGTTCAGATGAACACCACCCGGATGGCCCCAAGGGCGCCGAGAAGGGGGCAAAGCGGCGAAAGTCACAGTGGATGCGGTTCCGGGGCGGAGCTCCCGCATCCGTTTCTACTGCTGTCCGCAGGGCGGGAGTTGAGGCCCAACCAGGTCACCGATCGATATCGCTCGGTGTGTATAGTCGGGCGCCAGAAGTCCCCTACGTCAAGGAAAGACGAGGTCGCGCGGTGAAGAAGCTTCTCCTGGTCGCACTGGCCGCCATCGGCGGGCTCCTCGTGTACCGCCAGATCCAGGCGGATCGCGCCGAGCAGGATCTGTGGACGGAGGCGACTGACTCCGTGCCCACGGGTTCGTGAGTACCGACACAGTCACTTCACAAGCCCCGGTCGCTTCTGCGGCCGGGGCTTTGTGCTGCTCGGACACCTTCGTGCTTCGCGCTCGTGAATGAATCGCTTGCGTATGCGAATGCGGGGGTGTGGGGGCGGTGGCCGGGCGAAGGTGTGGATGGCGCGGTTGCGCCGGTGGCCTGTCCGTGGTGGTGTCCGCGCGGTGTCGGGCGGGCAGGACGGTCGGGACGGGTGGGACGGCTGGGTTCGCGGCGAGGGGTGACGCGTGATGGGGCGGCGGCTGAACGGGTGCCGGGGGACGGCGAGGCGGGGCCGCGGCCGAGCCGCTCCGGCCGCGGTGGTGGCCGCCGCGCTGTGCACGGTGGCGGTGCTGCCCGGGCAGGCAGGGGCCGCAGGGGTGCCCGGCTCGTACGCATTCGCCGAGGGAGCCGAGACGGTCGAGGGCGCGACGAGCAACGTCGAAGGACACCGGCTGGCCCCCGGCAGGACGTACAGAAGCTCGCTCCCGCGCGTGGGACAGCGTTTTTACCGTCTGGAGCTCACGGCGGAGGACAGCGCGTACGTCTCGGTGACGGCCATCCCCAGGGCGGGCGCCGAGGTCTCCTACGCCGACGGGGTCGAGGTGTCCGTGCAGGACTCCGACGGCAACAACTGCAGTCCCATGGAGGCGGAGGAGGCACGGTTCGGCTCCTCGGAGAGCCCGCGTCCGATCACGGCCACGGCGGCGCGCAGGGTCGGACCCAATGAGAAGAGCTGTACGGGCGCCGGTACGTATTACGTGCTCGTCGAGCGGACCAGGTCATCCGGGACCGCCCGGTCCGCGGTCGCGCAGGAGGACTGGGACCTGGAACTCCACGTGGCGTCAGAACCCGCGCTGCGCGGGGCGGGTGAGACGACGCCCCCGCAGGCGTGGGACTCCGCGGCCCCTGTGCCGCCCTCGGGGGAGCGCAGGCCGCGCGAGGGCGGCACGAGCTTCAACGACGCGCGAGGGCTGGAGAAGGGGGTCTGGGGGGCAGGTATAGAGCCCGGGGAGACCCTCTTCTACCGCGTGCCGGTCGACTGGGGGCAGCAGCTGTCGGTCGCTGCGGAGCTCGGCAGTTCGAGCGGGGGGCTGGGGAGCGGCGGCAGTAGCAGTAGCAGTGGTGCCCGGGACAGGGGGTACGTCTCGTCGGCGGTGGTCATGTCCGTGCACAACCCGGTGCGCGCCGAGGTCGAGGACGCCGACACCGCGTACGACGGCCGGCAGAAGTCGGCGGCCCTGGACCCGCTGCCGCCGGTCGCGTACGAGAACCGTTTCGCCCTCACGGACGAGGTGTCCGCGATGAGGTTCGCCGGTTGGTACTACGTGTCGGTCCACCTCAGCCCCGCCGTCGCGGAGAAGTTCGGCGACGGCCCGCTGGAACTGACGCTGCGCGTGGACGTCGACGGGTCTCCGCGACCCGGGCCTGCCTATGCGGGGTCGCCCAGGCCCGCCGACGACTTCGGCGTATCGGAGCGGGATGCGGAGGCCGCGCAGCGGGGGGACACGGCAGAGGCCGCGAGTGGTGCCGACGGGCAGGACGGCGGCGGGCGTGACGACGAGCTGATGGCGGTGGTCGCCGCCGGGGGGATCGGGACCGGAGTGGTGCTGCTCGGGATTCTCGGGGTGTGGACGTTGGTGGCGCGGCGCAGGGCGCGGGCGGGTTTGGCCGCCGCGGTGTCCGCGGGCTCGGCCATGTCGCCCGAGGGCGGGGCCGAGGTCACGGCGGAGGCTGCCGGGTTCGGGCCGCCACGGGGGTGGTGAG
>NZ_LIPN01000579.1 GCF_001418325.1 Streptomyces atriruber
GGCCGTGTGTTCAAGCAGTCAAGGATTTCGCCGGGCAAGGACGGGCAGGTGCCGCCGCGGGCCGGATGATCCAACAGTGCGGGACCGGCAGTAATCTGGGCCAATGCTCAGCGAAGTCACCGCGGTCCGCTATGTCACGCCCCTGCGGGAAGGCGGATCACTGCCCGGGCTCGTCGAGACCGACGACCACGGCACGTACGAAACGTACGTCCTCAAGTTCACCGGCGCGGGACAAGGGCGCAAGACGCTCGTCGCCGAGGTGATCTGCGGTGAGCTGGCCCGCAGGCTCGGCCTGCGGCGAGCCCGACGAACGGGTGCAGGCGCTGCTCAAGGCGAGCGGCGGACTCAACCTCGGCATGGAGTTCCTGTCGGGTGCCCTCGGCTTCGACCCGCTCGCCCACCGGGTGGACCCGGCCGAGGCGGGCCGCGTCGTCTGGTTCGACGCCCTGATCAACAACGTGGACCGCTCCTGGCGCAATCCGAACCTGCTCGTGTGGCACGGCGACCTGTGGCTGATCGACCACGGGGCGAGCATGATCTGGCACCACAACTGGCGCACGGCACAGACCGCGGCCGCCAAACCGTACGACGCGTCGGACCACGTCCTCGCCCCGTTCGGCCCCGACGTGACGGCGGCCGCCGCCGCGCTCGCCCCCCTCGTCACCGAGGAGCTGCTCACCGAGGTCGTGGCCGAGGTGCCCGCGGAGTGGCTCGCCGACGAGCCGGGCTTCGACGGCGTGGCCGACGTGCGCCGCGCGTACGTGACGGCACTCCTGCCGCGCGCCAAGACCATCCACGAGCGGATCACCCTGCGGGGTACCGGAGCGAAGGGCGCCACCAAGTGACCGAGCAGACCGCGCCCGTCCGGGACGTCTTCGAGTACGCGCTGGTGCGCGTCGTGCCGCGGGTGGAGCGCGGCGAGCAGTTCAACGCGGGCGTCGTGCTCTACTGCCGCGCCAAGTCGTACGTCGCCGCTCGCACGTACCTGGACGAGGCCAAGCTCCTCGCCCTGGACCCGGCGGCCGACACGGTCGGCATCAGGGCCGCGCTCGGTGCCGTCGAGCGGATCTGCGCGGGCGGCGAGGCCGCGGGCCAGGCCGAGCGCGATGACGCGGGGCGGCGCTTCCGCTGGCTGATCGCGCCCCGCTCCACGGTGATCCAGCCGGGGCCGGTGCACACCGGTCTGACGGCCGATCCCGAGGCCGAGGTGAACCGGCTGCTCGACCTGTTGGTGAAGTAAAGAGTCACACCTCTCCTGTGGGCCGTTGACACCCGGTGCCAGGGCTTCTAGCGTCTCGTCCAGCTGAAGGTACTAAGCGGTCGCTCACCATCGGGGCGTACCGTGGAGTCCCATCCCGTAGAGCCCCATCCCGTAGAGCCGCATCCCAAGGGCGAGGAGAACCAGCATGTCCACCACAGAGCAGCGCGTCGCTGTCGTGACCGGCGCGGCGCGAGGCATCGGCGCGGCGACCGCTGTACGGCTCGCCGCCGAAGGCCGCGCCGTGGCCGTCATCGACCTCGACGAGGCCGCCTGCAAGGACACCGTCGCGCAGATCACCGCGGCCGGTGGCAAGGCGATCGCCGTCGGCTGCGACGTGTCCGACGAAGCCCAGGTCGAGGCCGCCGTCGCCCGCATCGCCGAGGAGCTCGGCGCGCCGACGATCCTCGTCAACAACGCCGGTGTGCTCCGCGACAACCTCCTCTTCAAGATGAGCGCGAGCGACTGGGACACGGTCATGAACGTGCACCTGCGCGGCGCCTTCCTGATGTCGAAGGCCTGCCAGAAGCACATGGTGGACGCCAAGTTCGGCCGCATCGTCAACCTCTCCTCGTCCTCCGCGCTCGGCAACCGGGGGCAGGTCAACTACGCCGCCGCCAAGGCCGGTCTCCAGGGCTTCACCAAGACCCTCGCCAAGGAGCTCGGCAAGTTCGGCGTCACCGCCAACTCCGTCGCCCCGGGCTTCATCGTCACCGAGATGACCAAGGCCACCGCCGACCGCGTCGGCATGGGCTTCGAGGACTTCCAGGCCGCGGCCGCCACCCAGATCCCGGTGCAGCGCGTCGGCCGCCCCGAGGACATCGCCAACGCCATCGCCTTCTTCACGGGCGACGCGGCCGGATTCGTCTCCGGGCAGGTCATGTACGTGGCCGGCGGCCCGCTCAACTGACCTGAAAGGCGGAGGCAGAGATCATGGCTGTGCAGGACAGTGGAAAGGCCGCGCTCGTCACGGGCGCGAGCCGGGGCATCGGATACGGCATCGCCGAGGCGCTGGTGGCCCGCGGCGACCGGGTCTGCATCACCGGACGCAATGAGGAGGCCCTAAAGGAGGCCGTCGAGAGGCTCGGCGCAGACCGGGTCATCGGGGTCGCGGGCAAGGCGCACGACGAGGCGCACCAGGCGGTCGCCGTCGAGCGCGCCATGGAGGCCTTCGGCCGCGTCGACTTCCTGATCAACAACGCCGGTACGAACCCGGTCTTCGGCCCGATGGCCGAGCTGGACCTCAACGTGGCCCGCAAGGTGTTCGAGACCAACGTCATCTCGGCGCTCGGCTTCGCCCAGCAGACCTGGAAGGCCTGGCAGAGCGAGAACGGCGGCGCGATCGTGAACATCGCCTCGGTCGCCGGCGTCTCCGCGTCGCCGTTCATCGGGGCGTACGGGATGAGCAAGGCCGCCATGGTCAACCTCACCCTGCAGCTGGCGCACGAGTTCGCGCCCAAGGTGCGCGTGAACTCCATCGCGCCCGCGGTCGTCAAGACCAAGTTCGCCCAGGCGCTGTACGAGGGCCGTGAGGCGGAGGCGGCGGCCGCCTACCCGCTCGGCCGGCTCGGGGTGCCGGAGGACATCGGGGGCGCGGCCGCGTTCCTCACGTCCGGGCAGTCCGACTGGATCACGGGACAGACACTCGTGGTCGATGGCGGCATCTTCCTCAATGCGGGCGTCGGCTGACGAAGGCCCCACACCCGGCGGAGACGTACTTTCGGTGACGTTCTCCCGCATCAAGTGCCCTGTCGGCGCCAGGACTTGGCCCGACAGGGCACTGCGATATTGTCTCCCGACCCCATGGCATGGCCGATCGAGGAGCGTGCGCGTGTTCAGTGAAGTTCCCCCTGCTAAGCGGATCAGGGGTCTCCGTCCGGTCGCGGCGATCGCGTCCATATCCCTGCTCGCCGGTTGCGGGGTACTGTCGTCCGAAGGGTCGGACGACGAGGAGCAGATCACCGTCGGCACGATGAGCGCGCCCAGCACCCTGGATCCCGCGAAGGCCTGGGACAGCTCCTGGGAGCTCTACAGAAACGTTTTTCAGACGCTGCTCAGCTTCCCCTCGGGGGCCACCGAGCCCGAGCCGGACGCCGCCGAGTCCTGCCGGTTCAGCGACGCCTCCAGCACGGTCTTCACCTGCGAGCTCCGCGAGGGCCTGCAGTTCTCCGACGGGGACAAGCTGGACGCGGCGGCCGTGAAGTACTCCTTCGACCGCATGCGCACCATCGGGGTCAAGGGCGGGCCCACCGGTCTGCTCGGCTCGCTCGACAAGGTCGAGACCAAGGGGGACCGGACCGTCGTCTTCAAACTGAAGAAGGCCGACGCGACCTTCCCGTTCGTGCTCGCGACCCCCGCCATGTCGATCGTCGACCCCCGGGAGTACCCGGCGGACAAGCTCCGCGAGGGCAACGAGGTCACCGGCTCGGGCCCCTACACCCTCGACGCCTACGCGGCGAACGAGAAGGCCGAGCTGGTCAAGAACGACCACTACAAGGGTGCGGCCGACGTCAAGAACGACGCCGTCACCATCCGCTACTTCAAGAAGTCGTCCGCCATGGTCGACGCCCTCAAGGACAAGCAGATCGACGTGACCTTCCGAGGCCTGGCCTCCGAGGACATCGTCACCATGCAGGGCCGGGGCAGGCGCGAGCAGGACATCGAGCTCGTCGAGGGCTCGGGCACCGAGATCCGCTACCTGGTGTTCAACACGAAGGACCCGTGGGCGCGGAAACTGCCGGTCCGGCGGGCCTTCGCGCAGCTCGTCGACCGCGGGGCCATCGCCCACAAGATCTACAAGGACACCGTCGAGCCGCTGTACTCGATGGTCCCCAGGGGACTCACGGGCCACGCCACCGGGTTCTTCGACAAGTACGGGAACCCCAGCACCGCCAAGGCCAAGAAGATCCTCACCGACGCCGGCATCAACGAGCCGGTGCCGCTCACCCTCTGGTACACCACCGACCGCTACGGCTCGGCGACCGAGCCGGAGTTCGCCGAGCTCAAGCGACAGCTGGAGGCCTCGGGCCTGTTCCGGATCACGCTCAAGAGCCGCCCCTGGACCGAGTTCCAGGAGGGGTACAGCAACGGTGAGTACCCCGTCTTCGGACGCGGCTGGTTCCCCGACTTCCCGGACGCGGACAACTTCATCGCGCCGTTCGTCGGCCCCAAGAACGTGCTCAACACGCCCTACCCGTCCAAGGAGATCACGGACCAGGTGCTGCCGCGCGAGCGCCGGGAGGCCGACCGGGGCGCGGTGATCGACCAGTTCGAGCGGGCCCAGGAGATCCTCGTCGACGACGTCAGGCTGCTCCCGCTGTGGCAGGGCAAGCAGTACATCATGTCCAGCGAGGAGATCGCGGGCGGCGAGCGGGCCCTCGACCCCTCGGCGATCATGATGATGTGGGAGCTGCAGCGCAAGACCAGCTGGTGAGCCGGTGATCCGGTGAGCCGGTGACAGATGGGGATGCGGGTGGATTGTCAGTGGGCGCCGGTAGGTTCTGTGGTGAGAAGTGACCGCACACCGGAGGTTGTTGACGTGACCGACATCGCCATGCTGCCCGCGTCCTGGCGCGGAGTCCTCGGCGAGGAGCTCCAGAAGCCCTACTTCAAGGAGCTCACCGAGTTCGTCGAGGAGGAGCGGGCGAAGGGCCCTGTCTACCCTCCGCGCGACGAGGTCTTCGCCGCCCTCGACGCGACGCCGTACGACCAGGTGAAGGTCCTGGTCCTCGGCCAGGACCCGTACCACGGCGAGGGCCAGGGGCACGGCCTCTGCTTCTCCGTGCGCCCCGGCGTGAAGACGCCGCCCTCCCTGCGGAACATCTACAAGGAGATGAAGGAGGAGCTCGGCCACCCCGTGCCCGACAACGGCTATCTGATGCCGTGGGCACGGCAGGGCGTCCTCCTGCTGAACGCGGTCCTGACGGTCCGCTCCGGCGAGGCCAACTCCCACAAGGGCAAGGGCTGGGAGAAGTTCACCGACGCGGTGATCCGGGCGGTGGCCGACCGCCCCGACCCCGCCGTCTTCGTCCTCTGGGGCAACTACGCCAAGAAGAAGCTCCCGCTCATCGACGAGGAGCGGCACATCGTCGTGCAGGGTGCCCACCCCTCGCCGCTGTCCGCGAAGAAGTTCTTCGGCTCGCACCCGTTCACGCAGATCGACGCGGCGGTCGCGGCGCAGGGGCACCAGCCGATCGACTGGCGGATCCCCGACATCGGCTGACGTCAGCCCTCCAGGACATAGGCGAGCGCGTACGGGGTGGTGGACCGCCCGCCCCGTGCCGTGAACGTACCGGTGCCGGTGAGCCCCGCAAGCTCGCCGGTCGCCGAACCGGGCAGCACGGAGAAGGAGCACTCGATGACGCCGTCGGCCCCGAAGGATCCGCGCTGCTCCATGACGAACGAGCCCTTGCGGCCGTCGAGCGTGCCGTCGATGAACTCGTAGCCGACGAAGGCGCCGACCGTCTCGTTCGTGTACGCGATGGTGTACTCGCAGGAGGTGCCCGCCGCCTCTATGGCGCCGGTGTAGTCGTTGGTGACGGCGGCGTGGGCGATGCGGGCGCCGCCGTGCGCGCCCGCGACGGGCTTCTCGTCCCAGCGGGCGAAGGTGAAGGTGCCGCTGGTCTGGCTGGTCCGACTGGTCTGGCCGGTCTGGCCGGTCTGATCGGGCCGACTGGTCTGGCTGGGCATGGGGTCCTCTCGGCGGTGGGCCCCGGTCGGGCCGCTCCGTCGAAGATGCTGACAGGGATACCTGACACCTTCTGTCAAGTACTGCGGCAGACTTGGCCGCGTGCGCGCCGACCGGCTCCTGGCCCTCCTCCTGCTGCTCCAGAACCGCGGACGCATGTCCGCGCCGGAACTCGCCGCGGAGCTGGAGGTCTCGGTCAGGACCGTCTACCGGGACGCGGAGGCGCTCGCCGCCTCCGGAGTGCCCGTC
>NZ_LIPN01000058.1 GCF_001418325.1 Streptomyces atriruber
TCGTAGCCCTCCGGCTGCCGCACAGCGCCCTCCATGTTCTGGTGATCCGAGCCAATGCCCTGATAACCACACAAAAGTGGAGTTTCCCCGGCGTGTCGAACGGGGTTCGCCCGTGCGAGCGGTTTTATGGTGACGGGTTTGGGAGGGGTTGCGACGGGGGTCGGGATGTGTGGGCCGCCCCTGCTCCCGCGTCAACGCCGCGGGGCAAACGGGGGGGCGGGTGGGATGAATCCGCCGCGAAACAGCGGTCTCGAGGCCCCTACCCCGGCAGGACGCCACAGAGAAACAAACCCACCGCCACCGCCGACGTCAGCCGCGCGCCTTCCGCAGACGATGCCGAACCGCCCGCTGAGCCATCGGCCCCAGGTCCTCGACCGCCGCGACAAGCAGAGAGAGCCCCTCAAGAGAATCGAGGGCCCGCTCCGTCCCGGCCGCATCAACCCCCTCGTACAACTCCATCCCCACGAACGACGCCGCCACCGCCCGCGCCAGCCCCACCGGATCCACGAACTCCCCGAGGGGAGAGGCCGACAGGACCCGGGTCAGGACCTTCTCGATCTCCTCGATCCAGAGGGCGAGCCCCGCCGCGGTGGCCGCCGCGAGCCTGGGCTGCGTCTGCGCACCGGCGAGCAGCTGCCCGAGCACCGCGACGTGGCCCGCCTCGCGCTCCTCCTCGTGCATCTCCCGTCCGAAGGCGAGGAGTTCGGCGAGCGAGTCGATCCCCGAGAGACGCTCCCGGTACCGGGAGACCCGCTGCTCCGTACCGTGTCGGCACGCCGCCGCCAGCAGGTCGTCGACCGAGCCGAAGTGGTAGAAGACGAGCGCCTGGTTGACCCCGGCCGCCGCCGCGATGTTCCGCGCGGACGTCTTGGCGATGCCCTGTTCCGTGAGGGTCCGCAGCGCCCCTTCGAGGAGCTTGGTCCGCGTCTCCAGGCTCTTGGCCGGGGCCTTGGCCGCACTCACGCGCGCGCCTCCTCGCGGACCGGCCGCAGTCCCGGGCGGACCCCGCACGTACGGACGTCGGTGTACGTCGCGGTGAAGGACCCCTCGTAGCCGAAGAGCGGCCCGAAGTGCCGGTTGGCCACCCGGACCCGGATGCGGAACCGGCCGGACGCCTCGTCGTAGGACTCGCGGACCTCCGCGTCGCCGCCGACGAGGGACGGCACCCGGCAGTCGACCGGGCCCTCCCGGAAGCGGTGCGCTCCGGAGCGGATCAGGAGCGAGCCGTCGGGCTCCGCGCGGAAGTGGAGGTCGCTGGCGAGGTGCTGGTGCGTGCCGAGGTAGTCGAGCACGCGGTCGCCCTTGGGGCTCAGGACCATTTGGGCGTCGAAGCGGCGGGGGCCGCCGGGCAGGTCGAAGGTGCGCACGAAGGTCACCGTCTCACGGCCGTACGTGTCGGCGTACGGCACGTTCTCGATGACGAAGGGGACGTTCCTGCCCTGGCGCGGGACGAGGATGTTGCGGGTGCCGCCCACCGCGAGGAACGGCTTGACGAATCCCCGCCCGTGCCAGATGCGGTCCATGACGCCCCGGCCCGTGCAGGCCTCGCCGCCGGCCAGGCCGACGGAGAAGCGGCGCCGGATCTGGGGGTGCAGCCGGTCGAAGTCGGCGCCCATCACGGTGCGGAAGATCGATGCGGGCTCGGTCACGAGTGCTGCTCCTTGGGCCCGGCGAGCGGGGCGAGGGTGGAGAGGATGCGCGGGTCACGGGTGCGTCCCGGTGGTGTGCGCAGACAGCGGCGGGCGGCCGGGGTCGTGGGCAGGGGCGGCAGCATCAGCATCAGAGCGGCCGTCGCGAGGGCCGTCATGGGGACGAAGAGGACCGCGGCGATCACGCACAGGACGCGGACGGCGAAGTCCGCCACGGCGTGCAGCAGGGCGCGCTCGGGGGTGATGCCCCGCTCCAGCCAGAGCCTGAGGCGGTCGAAGGACCAGGCGGTCGCCCAGCCCATGAGGGGGCGGAAGACCAGCCGGTCGGCGACCCTTCCGAAGCGGCCCCAGCGCGGGCGGTAGTCGTATCCGGTGAGGAAGCGGATGCCGTCACCGTCCTGCGCCGGTACGTAGCGCCAGTAGCCGCTGCCCTCTTCGAGGAGGGAGAGCGGGTGCGGGGAGGCGAAGCGCAGGGCGGAGGTCCTGGTGCCGTCGGGACGCCGCTTCTCGCCCGCGGAGACTCCGGTGCCCGCGATGGTCAGAAAGGGCAGCACGCGCGTGGCGTACCGGAAGTGCTGCGGCTCGCCCTCCTGGCACGGCAGGTAGTCGATCTCGGTGAAGCGCAGGTCCCAGCGCTGGTGCCGGTCGGGCTCCTGGGTCCGGGCCCAGAGGGCGTCGAGATCGGCGCGTATCCGCGCCTCGATGTACAGACTCACGGCAAACCCCCACGTCAGCGTCTTTTTGAGCGACTGCTTAAACCGAAGGTAGCGACATTTGAGCAGTCGCTCAAGTCGGCGGACAGAGAAAAGCCCCCGCCCAGAAGGGCAGGGGCTTTCGTGAAGCGCTGGATTTCCGGAGCGCTGGAGTACCGGAGCCCTGGAGTACCGGAGCGCGCCTACGCGGACAGGTGCCGCTCCACCGTGTCCACCTTGGAGGTGAGACCGTCCGTCACACCGGGGCGGATGTCCGCCTTCATGACGACCGAGACGCGGGGCGAGCGCGCCTCCACCGCGGCGACGGCACGCTTGATCACGTCCATCACCTCGTCCCACTCGCCCTCGACGGACGTGAACATGGCGTCGGTCCGGTTCGGCAGACCCGACTCACGGACCACGCGGACCGCGTCGGCGACGTACTCACCGACGTCCTCGCCGACCCCGAGCGGCGTCACGGAGAAGGCGACGATCATGCGTTCACGACGCCTTCCTTGCGGGCGCGCGAGGCGATCACCGCGGCCTCGGCCTCACGCTTCAGCCTGCGCTCGGCCATGAAGCCGCCGCCCGGGACGAAGGAGTACGCGAAGTACAGGGCGGCGGTCTTGACGTCCCACTTCGTGCGGTTCCAGGCGTCGAGCCAGAAGAGCACGTAGAGGATGAAGAGCACACCGTGGATCGGGCCCAGCACCGGCGCCGCGTTGAAGCCCTCGGCGACCGTGTACTTGATGATCGTGCAGACCAGCAGCACGATCCAGGAAATACCCTCGGGCACGGAGACCAGACGGAGGCGGCGGAGTGCGGAAGCGGTTTTGATGTCCACGGGTCACCTTCGGTGGGACGGACGGCAGGCAAGGGGCGGGGCTCGGCGGCGCCGATCTTGTGAACGGACGCACAAGCGACCCCCATTGTGACATCGGGGTGTTCTCCGGGTTCGCTCAGGGCCCTTCACCCTGTTCTGGGTGGGTACGCGGCGGCTACCGTCGATTCGTGGCTACGTTCCGGCTCCAAGGGAGCAGAGTGCTCGCCGTCGACATGACGGGCGACGCCGTGAAGGCGAAGAACGGCTCGATGGTCGCGTACGACGGCCAGATGGCCTTCAAGAAGATGACCGGCGGCGGTGAGGGCATCCGCGGCATGGTGACCCGCCGCGTCACCGGCGAGCAGATGACGGTGATGGAGGTGAAGGGGCACGGCACGTGCTGGTTCGCCGACCGCGCCACCGAGATCAACCTCGTGCAGCTGCACGGCGACAAGCTCTTCGTCGAGTCGAGCAATCTGCTCTGCACCGACGCCGGCCTGCGCACCGGCACCAGCTTCACCGGCCTGCGCGGCGCGACGCAGGGGAACGGCCTGTTCACCACGACCGTCGAGGGCACCGGCCAGGCGGCGATCGTCTCCGACGGCCCCGCGGTGGTGCTGCGCGTCTCCCGGCAGTATCCGCTGACCGTCGACCCGGGGGCGTACATCGCGCACCAGGGCGATGTACGACAGAGCTTCCAGTCCGGCGTGACGTTCCGCACGCTCATGGGCGAGGGCGGCGGCGAGGCCTTCCAGATCCGCTTCGAGGGCGACGGCCTGGTCTATGTCCAGCCCAGCGAGCGGGCGACGATCGCAGGGGATGTGTGACATGCCCTTCCGCGAGATCAACTCGAAGATGGTCGAGGCCACGGTGCAGCCGGGCACCAAGATCTTCAGCCAGCGCGGCGCCATGCTTGCCTACAAGGGAGAGGTGTCCTTCACCCCCAACCTCCAGGGCGGCCAGGGCGGTCTCGCCTCCATGATCGGGCGCCGGGTCGCGGGCGAGGCCACTCCCCTGATGACCGTGGAGGGCAGCGGCACGGTCCTTTTCGGGCACGGCGGCCACCACATCCAGGTGATCAGCCTCTCCGGAGACACCCTTTATGTGGAGGCGGACCGCCTGCTCGCCTTCGACGGCACGCTCCAGCAGGGCACGATGTTCATGGGCTCCCAGGGCGGCGTCATGGGCATGGTGCGCGGCCAGGTCAGCGGTCAGGGCCTGTTCACCACGACCCTGAAGGGCCACGGCGCGGTCGCCGTCATGGCGCACGGCGGCGTCATCGAGGTGCCGATCACCCCGCAGCGCCCGGTCCACGTGGACCCGCAGGCGTATGTCGCGCACCACGGCGACGTGCGCAACAAGCTGTCCACGGCGCTCGGCTGGCGCGACATGGTGGGCCGCGGCTCCGGAGAGGCCTTCCAGCTGGAGCTGTCGGGAAGCGGCGCGGTGTACGTCCAGGCTTCGGAGGAGAAGCTGTGAACCCGAACGTCTCGACCCCCGCGGGGGCGCCCGCCGTCTTCGACCCGATGACGCTGCCGAGCGACGACAGCGTGAATCCGTACACCTTCTGCGTGGAGCTCAAGGGGAACCAGTGGTTCCTGCAGAAGGGCAAGATGATCGCCTACTACGGACGGATCGAATTCAACGGCATCGGGCACGGCCGCCTCGACCGTCTGGTCCGGACCAGCTTTCATTCGCCGCTGCACGCGAGCGACTGGGTCGTGGCGGACGGCCAGGGCAAGATGCTCCTGTCCGACCGGGCCTTCGACGTGAATTCGTACGATCTCGAGGAGGGCAACCTCACCATTCGCTCGGGCAACCTCCTCGCTTTTCAGCCAACTCTCGCGCTGAAGCAATCGATCGTTCCGGGCTTTCTGACCCTCATCGGCACGGGCAAGTTCGTCGCCGCGTCGAACGGCCCGGTTGTCTTCATGGAGCCCCCGATCCGCGTTGATCCACAGGCGCTCGTGGGGTGGGCCGACTGTCCTTCACCGTGCCATCACTACGACCACGGATACCTCACGGGCGTGATCGGAGGCGTGCGAGCACTGACCGGCATCGGCGGAACGTCCGGCGAGGAGCACCAGTTCGAGTTCGTGGGCGCCGGCACGGTCCTGCTCCAGTCCACCGAGGCGCTGATGCCCGAACGGGCATCGGGAGAGGTGCCACATCAGGGGGGCGTACCCGGCGGACGGGGCACTCCGGGGCAACCGGGTCAGCAGCCGGGTGCACCGCGCCTTCCCGGACAACTGGGGGACCTCCAGCGTCGCTTCGGGCTGTGAGCGGTAGTCTGCGGAGTGTGACGGCGAACGCCTGTGCCCCTCCGCGAGGAAGGCGGTGCGAGGCGCGTCACATCCCACCATTCGTTCACCTTTCAACTTCTTAGGTAGAATCGATTCCATGGAGACCGAGACGGCCCCGCAGTGGCTGACCGACGAGGAACAGTGCGCTTGGCGCACCCACGTGGAGGTCAACAGGATGCTGACTTATCAGCTCGAAAAGGACCTTCAGCCGTTCAACCTGACCATGAACGACTACGACATTCTCGTGTACCTCTCCGAGTCGGAAGAGCTGCGGATGCGGATGAGCGACCTCGCCGCCGCCACTCTGCAGTCCAAGAGCCGCCTCTCCCACCAGATCACCCGCATGGAGAACGCGGGCCTGGTGCGCCGTGAGAACTGCGAGTCCGACCGCCGGGGGCTCTACACCGTCCTCACCGAGGAGGGCATGGAGACCATGCAGAAGGTGGCTCCGCACCACGTCGCCTCCGTGCGACGGCACTTCGTCGATCTCATCTCCGCCGAGGCCCTCGAAGACCTGCGCAAGGCCCTGACCCCGATCGCGGAACACCTGCGCTCCCAGCGCGGCAAGCCCTGATCCGCTCCGCCACGGCCCGCCGCACCCCTCATTCCGCCGACGACTGAGGGCTGGGCAGCCGCAGCTCGAACAGCGCACCCCCGGACGGCGCCGCCCGCACCACGAGCGTGCCGCCGTGCCGCACCGCCACGTCCCGCGCGATGGCGAGGCCCAGACCGGCCCCGCCCTCGTCGCGGGTCCGCGCGTCGTCGAGCCGCACGAACCGCTCGAAGATCCGCTCCCGCTCGCCCGCCGGCACGCCGCTTCCGTCATCGGCCACCTCCAGGACCGCCCAGGGACCCTCGCTCCGGGTGCTGACCGTGACGCGGGAGCGCGCGTGCCGCTGCGCGTTGTTCAGGAGGTTGCCGAGCACCCGCGCCAACTGGCTCCGGGAGCCCGCGACCTCGACGCTCTTCAGGTCCGTGTGCACGTCGACGTGGTCCCGGGTGCGCTGCGAGAGCTCCTCGCGCGCGAAGGCCGCCAGGTCGACCCGCCCCTCCCCCGGCTTCTCCCCCGCGTCCAGACGGGCCAGGAGCAGCAGGTCGGCGGCGAGTTCCTGGAGCCGCACGGTGTCCTCTACGGCGCCGTCCACATCCAGCAACTCCGGGTGCGCGGCGCCCACTTCGAGCTGGGTGCGCAGCGAGGCGATGGGGCTGCGCAGCTCGTGCGAGGCGTCCGCGACGAACCGGCGCTGGCGCTCCACGGAGGTCTGCAGCGCGGTGAGCGTCTCGTTCGTCGTGCGGGCGAGGCGGGCGATCTCGTCGTGCGTGTCCGGCTCGGGCACGCGCCGCGCGAGGTCCTCCGACGCGGTGATGGCGGCCATCTCCGCGGTGATCGCGGCCACCGGGCGCAGGGCGCGCCGCGTCACCAGCCAGGTGACACCGGCGACGACCGCGAGCAGCAGCGGGAAGCCGACCAGCATGGACGTCAACGCCGTGGACACCGCGCTCTGTTCGTCGGAGAGCGAGCCGCCCGCGTAGACGGTGAAGTCGCCCTTGGGCGAGCTGACCTCGACGGCGGCGAAGCGGTAGTCGGCGCTGTCGCCGTCGATGGTGGCGGAGCCCTCGGTGTACTTCGTCTCGTCGTCGACCTCCCCGTCCTCGCGGTCCTCGCGGTCCTCGCCGTCGCCGCTGTCCTCCTTCTCCCCCTCTCCCCCGCGACCGGGCTGGACCTCGTCGACGCCCGTTCCGCTGATGCGCTGCAGGTCGTCGCTCGCCGCGACCAGCTTGCCGTTGCCGTCGACCACCTGGACGGGCTGCTCCTCGTCGTCCGGCAGGTCCAGGTCGCCGAACGACCGGACCGTGAGGAGCTGCGAGGCGACCTTGCGGGCGGCCGCGTCGGCCCGGGAGCCCGCCTGGTCGGTGAGGTTGTCCCGCAGCGAGAGCAGCACGGCGGCGCCCGCGGCGACCAGGGCGAGGGCGACGACCAGGCTCGCGCCGAGCGTGGCCCTGGCCCGCACCGATCCGAACAGCCGCCTCATCGCGGGGCCTCCAGCCGGTATCCGGCGCCGCGCACGGTCTTGATGAGGGCCGCGCCGAGCTTGCGCCGCAGCGTGCTCACGTACACCTCGACGATGTTGGGATCCCCCTCGTACGCGAAGTCCCAGACGTGGTCCAGGATGTCGCCCTTGGAGACGACCTCGCCGGCCCGCAGCACCAGCTGCTCCAGGACGGCGAACTCCTTCGCGGTGAGGGTGACTTCGTCCTCGTCGCGGAAGACGCGGCGCGCGGCCATGTCGACCTTCAGGTTCCCCAGGGTGTGGACCGGGGAGGGGCCCGCGGAGCCGCGGCGGCGCAGCAGCGCCTTCACGCGGGCGACCAGCACGACGTACGAGAAGGGCTTGGTGAGGTAGTCGTCCGCGCCCGTGTCGAGTCCCTCGGCCTCGTCGTACTCGCCGTCCTTGGCCGTGAGCATCAGGATCGGCACGTCATGGCCTGCCGCGCGCAGCGTGGAGCAGACGCGGTAGCCGTTCATGCCGGGCAGCATGATGTCGAGGATCACCAGGTCGTACGTGCCCTCCCCCGCCCGGTGCAGTCCGTCGACGCCGTCGTGGACGACGTCGACGGCGAAGCCCTCGGCGGTCAGGCCCTTGGCCAGGGACAGGGCGAGGCGCTTTTCGTCCTCCACGATCAAGAGTCGATAGGTGTGGCGCGTAGCGCCTCCGGCAGGGCGGTGGTGGGAGACGGGTGGGCGCATGCGTTCAGGGTGGCAGAGCGAAGCTGAAGAGTTCTTCAGGCGGCTTCAGCGTGCGTTCAGGATCGCTCCGCCAGATTGGTCCACGTCGAAAGCGAACGGCAGCGGCCCCCGGGCCGCCGCCCGTACCGCCCACTTCCTCGGGAGGACCCTCATGAAGCGCAACATCGTCATCGCCACCGTCGCCGCCGCGGCCCTGATCGGAGGCGGCACCGCCGCCTTCGCGACCGGCGGTGACGACGACAGCGCCGCGAGCAAGTCGAGCGTCCAGCTGAAGGACCACGACCGCAAGGACCAGGACGACCGCGACGACCAGGACGGCCGGGACGACGACCGCAAGGACGACGACCGCGACGACGCCGCCGAGAACACCGCCGAGGCGAAGGCCGCCGAGGTGACCGCCGCCGACGCGATCAAGGCGGCCCTCGCCCACACCTCCGGCACCGCGGTCTCCGCCGAGCTCGACGACGAGGACGGCGGCCTGGTCTGGGACGTCGACGTCCTGAAGGGCAAGACCTGGCACAACGTCGAGGTCGACCCGGGCACCGGCAAGGTCCTCGGCTCCTGGGTCGACAAGGACGACAAGGACGACGCCGCCGAGGACGCCGCCGACGCCGCCCGGGTGAACTCCGCCCTGAAGGGCGCGTCCGTCAGCGCCGCGGACGCCGCGCAGGCCGGCGCCGACAAGGGCACGGTGACCTCCGTGGACCTGGACGACGACGGCACGGCGACCGCCTGGAACGTGGAGACGACCGGTAAGCAGGGAGCCGAGTCCGAGTACAACGTCGACCTGAAGACCGGCAAGGTCACGGCCGACCGCACGGACACGCACGACGACCACGACGGTCAGGACGACGACTGACACACACAGGAGCACCACCACTGGGGCGGCGTCACCGACGCCGCCCCAGTGGCATGTCTCAGCTCTCCGTCAGACCCTCGACGAGTTCGTCCGCGGCCGTGTACGGATCCAGCTCCCCCGCCACGATCCGCTCGGCGAGCGCGGACAGCCGCAGGTCGCCGTGGAGCGAGCCGATGCGCTCGCGCAGCGTGGTGACGGCGATCGTCTCGACCTCGCGGGAGGCGCGCGCGACCCGCCGCTCGCCGAGGACGCCCCGCTCCTCCATCCACGCCCGGTGCTTCTCCAGGGCCTCGACGACCTCGTCGACGCCCTCGCCGCGCGCCGCGACCGTCTTCACGATGGGCGGCCGCCAGTCGCCCGCGCCGCGGGCCTCGCCCAGGCCCAGCATGTGGTTCAGCTCGCGCGCGGTCGCGTCGGCGCCGTCGCGGTCCGCCTTGTTGACGACGTACACGTCGCCGATCTCCAGGATTCCGGCCTTCGCCGCCTGGATGCCGTCGCCCATGCCGGGCGCGAGGAGCACGACCGAGGTGTCCGCCTGGGAGGCGATCTCCACCTCGGACTGGCCGACGCCGACGGTCTCGACGAGGATCACGTCGCAGCCCGCCGCGTCGAGGACGCGGATGGCCTGCGGCGCGGCCCAGGCGAGCCCGCCGAGGTGACCGCGCGTGGCCATGGAACGGATGTAGACGCCGGGGTCCGACGCGTGGTCGGACATCCGCACCCGGTCGCCGAGGAGCGCGCCTCCGGAGAAGGGGGACGACGGGTCGACGGCGAGGACGCCGACCCGCTTCCCGGCCCGCCGGTAGGCGCTCACGAGCGCGGACGTCGATGTCGACTTGCCGACACCGGGGGATCCCGTGAGGCCGACCACGTACGCATGGCCGGCGAGCGGCGCCAGCGCCGCCATCACTTCGCGCAGCTGCGGTGACGCCCCCTCGACCAGTGAGATCAGCCGGGCCACGGCCCGTGGCCTGCCCTCGCGGGCCTGCGCCACCAGGGAGGGGACGTCCTGCATCACAGCTCCGTTCACTACGTACGAGCACGTACGGGGCACTCACGCACGTGCCCGAGGGACAGCGGGGACAGCGGCCGGCCGGAGGCTAGGCCCTGGCCACCTTCACGATCAGGGCGTCGCCCTGGCCGCCGCCACCGCACAGCGCGGCCGCACCCACGCCACCGCCCCGGCGCTTCAGCTCCAGGGCGAGATGCAGCACGAGCCGCGCGCCCGACATCCCGATCGGGTGACCCAGCGCAATGGCTCCGCCGTTGACGTTCACCTTTTCCGAGGACACGCCGAGGTCCTTCATTGACTGCACCGCGACCGCGGCGAACGCCTCGTTGATCTCGATCAGGTCGAGGTCCGAGACGGACAGGCCCTCCTTCTTCAGGGCGTGCTGGATGGCGTTGGACGGCTGCGACTGGAGCGAGCTGTCGGGGCCCGCCACATTGCCGTGCGCGCCGATCTCGGCGATCCACGCCAGGCCCAGCTCCTCGGCCTTGGCCTTGGACATCACCACGACGGCGGCGGCGCCGTCGGAGATCTGCGAGGACGTGCCCGCCGTGATCGTGCCGTCCTTGGCGAAGGCCGGGCGCAGCTTGCCGAGGGACTCGACGGTGGTCTCCGGGCGGATGCCCTCGTCCTTGGCGAAGAGGACCGGGGCGCCCTTGCGCTGCGGGATCTCGACCGGGGTGATCTCGGCCTCGAACAGGCCGTTCTTCTGGGCGGCGGACGCGCGCTGGTGGGAGAGGGCGGCCACCTCGTCCTGCTCCGGGCGGCGGATGCCCAGGCGGGTGTTGTGCTTCTCCGTGGACTCGCCCATCGCGACGCCGTCGAAGGAGTCGGTCAGGCCGTCGTGCGCCATGGAGTCGATCATTTCGATCGCGCCGTACTTGTGGCCCTCACGGGACTTGGGGAGCAGGTGCGGGGCGTTGGTCATGGACTCCTGACCGCCGGCCACCACGATGTCGAACTCACCGGCGCGGATCAGCTGGTCGGCGAGTGCGATGGAGTCGAGACCCGAGAGACAGACCTTGTTGATGGTCAGCGCGGGGACGTTCATGGGGATGCCCGCCTTGACGGCGGCCTGGCGTGCCGGGATCTGCCCTGTCCCGGCCTGGAGCACCTGACCCATGATCACGTACTGGACCTGGTCGCCTCCGATGCCCGCGCGCTCCAGCGCGGCCTTGATCGCGAAGCCCCCCAGATCCGCACCCGAGAAGGACTTCAGCGAGCCGAGGAGACGGCCCATGGGCGTTCGTGCGCCCGAGACGATCACTGAGGTGGTACCGGTCGTTCCTGCCATGTGCGACGACCCCTTGGGAGGAGAGGAGTTAACGAGGGTTTATCTGAATGTACTGAGCAGTACCCCCGCCGTCACCGGGCGGCGACTGTGATCGCGCGCACGTTGCGTAATCACTGCATCAAGCGCTGCACTTGAAGCATGCTGACGCGAATCGATCACATCGGGATCGCCTGTTTCGACCTCGACAAGACCGTCGAGTTCTACCGCGCGACGTACGGATTCGAAGTGACCCACTCCGAGGTCAACGAAGAGCAGGGCGTGCGCGAGGCCATGCTCAAGATCAATGACACCAGTGACGGAGGCGCCTCCTACCTGCAGCTTCTGGAGCCGACCCGCGACGACTCGGCGGTCGGCAAGTGGCTGGCCAAGAACGGCGAGGGCGTGCACCACATCGCCTTCGGCACCGCGGACGTGGACGGCGACGCCGCGGCCATCAAGGACAAGGGCGTACGCGTCCTGTACGACGAGCCCCGAATTGGCTCCATGGGCTCGCGCATCACCTTCTTGCACCCGAAGGACTGCCACGGAGTGCTTACCGAACTTGTCACTTCGGCACCTTCCGAGTCACAGGAGCACTGACCTCCGTATATCTGGGCCGGTAGGGTGAGAGGGAGGCCGTCCGAAGTTCGGGCGGCCACGTGCCGGGGTCCGGGTTTCGGGGGACGAGCGTCGGGGCAGCAGCCCATGCTCCGCCGTTGATCTGACACCATTCACCCGGGGGCCCCGTTCGGCCGATGGACGGGGCTCGTTGGAGAGACTTGCGACCAGGGTTGGGGCATCCCCTGCTCGACGAGCTTGGGGAAGGATGGGACCGCGCAGTGCGGGGCTACGAACGCCAAGAGAACTCGCGGGCTGAGACCGACAGTCTGTCGCGGTTCGAGGCCGAGATGGATCGGCTGAAGACCGAGCGGGAGAAGGCCGTCCAGCACGCCGAGGACCTCGGCTACCAGGTCGAGGTGTTGCGCGCCAAGCTGCACGAGGCGCGCCGCAACCTCGCGTCCCGCCCTGCCTACGACAGCGCGGACATCGGGTATCAGGCCGAGCAGTTGCTCCGCAATGCCCAGATCCAGGCCGAACAACTGCGCGCCGACGCCGAGCGCGAGCTGCGCGACGCCCGCGCGCAGACCCAGCGCATCCTCCAGGAGCACGCCGAGCAGCAGGCCAGGCTCCAGTCCGAGCTGCACACCGAGGCCGTGACGCGGCGCCAGCAACTCGACCAGGAGCTGAACGAGCGTCGGCAGACCGTCGAGTCGCACGTCAACGAGAACGTGGCCTGGGCCGAGCAGCTCAGGGCCCGCACCGAGCAGCAGGCCCGCCGGCTCCTGGACGAGTCGCGCGCCGAGGCCGACCAGGCCCTGGCCGCCGCCCGCGCGGAGGCCGCCCGCGTCGCCGAGGAGGCCCGCCAGCGGCTCGCCGGTGACGCCGAGGCCGCCCGCGCCGAGGCCGAGGCCATCCTGCGCCGCGCCCGCACGGACGCCGAGCGCCTCCTGAACGCCGCGTCGACGCAGGCCCAGGAGGCCACCGACCACGCCGAGCAGCTGCGCTCCACCACGGCGACCGAGGCCGAGCAGGCGCGCCGTCAGACCGCCGAGGCGAGCCGGGCCGCCGAGCAGCGCATGACCGAGGCCGAGACGGCGCTGCGCGAGGCGCGCAGCGAGGCCGAGAAGCTGCTGGCCGAGGCGAAGGACTCCGCGGCCAAGCAGCTCTCGGCCGCCGAAGCGGCGAACGAACAGCGCACGCGCACCGCCAAGGAGCAGGTCGCCCGGCTGGTCGGCGAGGCCACCAAGGAGGCCGAGTCCACCAGGTCCGAGGCCGAGCAGCTGGTCGCCGACGCCCGCGCGGAGGCCGAGAAGCTGATCGCGGACGCCGCCGAGAAGGCGCGCACGATCACCGCCGAGGAGACCGCGGGCCAGCTCGCGAAGGCCGCGCGGACCGCCGAGGAGGTCCTCGACAAGGCTTCCAAGGACGCCAAGGAGACCACGAAGGCCGCCACCGAGCAGGCCGAGCGGATCCGCTCCGAGGCGGAGACCGAGGCGGACCGGCTGCGCGCCGAGGCGCACGACATCGCCGAGGAGCTCAAGGGCGCGGCGAAGGACGACACCAAGGAGTACCGCGCCAAGACCGTCGAGCTGCAGGAGGAGGCGCGCAGGCTGCGCGGCGAGGCCGAGCAGCTGCGGGCCGACGCGGCCGCGGAGGGCGAGCGCATCCGGGGCGAGGCCCGGCGGGAGGCCGTCCAGCAGATCGAGGAGGCGGCCAAGTCCGCCGAAGAGCTGCTCGCCAAGGCGAAGGCGGACGCCGACGAGCTGCGCACGGCCGCGACCACGGAGAGCGACCGGGTCCGCACCGAGGCCATCGAGCGCGCCACGACCCTGCGCACGCAGGCCGAGGAGACCCTGGAGCGCACCCGCGCGGAGGCCGAGCGGCACCGCGAGGAGGCCGCCGAGCAGGCCGAGGCCACGAAGTCGGAGGCCGAGGAAGCCGCGCAGGCGCTGCGCGAGGAGACCGAGCAGGCCATAGCGGCACGGCAGGCCGAGGCGGCCGACGAGCTGACGCGGCTGCGCACGGAGGCCGAGGAGCGGCTGTCCTCCGCCGAGCAGGCGCTGACCGACGCCCGCGCGGAGGCCGAGCGCATCCGCAAGGAGGCCTCGGACGAGACGGACCGGCAGCGCGCGGAGGCCGCCGAGCGGATCCGCACGCTGCAGTCGCAGGCCGAGACCGAGGCGGAGCGGCTGCGCACGGAGGCCGCCGCCGATGCCTCGCAGTCCCGCGCGGAGGGCGAGAACATCGCCGTGCGGCTGCGTTCGGAGGCCGCCGCCGAGGCCGAGCGGCTCAAGACCGAGGCGCAGGAGTCCGCCGACCGCGTGCGCGCGGAGGCCGCGGCCGCCGCCGAGCGCGTCGGCACGGAGGCCGCCGAGGCGCTGGCCGCCGCCCAGGAGGAGGCCGCGCGCCGCCGTCGCGAGGCCGAGGAGACGCTGGGCTCCGCCCGCGCGGAGGCCGACCAGGAGCGCGAGCGGGCGCGCGAGCAGAGCGAGGAACTCCTCGCGTCCGCCCGCAAGCGCGTCGAGGAGGCACAGGCCGAGGCGATCCGCCTGGTCGAGGAGGCCGACCGCCGCTCGACCGAGATGGTCTCGGCCGCCGAGCAGCACGCCCAGTCCGTACGGGACTCCGTGGCCGGCCTGCACGAGGCGGCGCAGGAGGAGGTCGCGGGCCTGCGTTCGGCCGCCGAGCACGCCGCCGAGCGCACGAAGACGGAGGCGCAGGAGGAGGCCGACCGCGTCCGCTCCGACGCCTACGCCGAGCGGGAGCGCGCCACCGAGGACGCCAACCGCACCCGGCGCGAGGCGACGGAGGCGTCGGAGGCCGCCAAGTCGCTCGCGGAGCGCACGGTTTCGGAGGCCATCGCGGAGGCCGAGCGGATGCGCTCGGACGCCTCGGAGCACGCCCAGCGGGTGCGCACGGAGGCGTCGGACACCATCGCGCAGGCCGAGCAGGACGCCTCGCGCACGCGGGCCGACGCCCGCGAGGACGCCAACCGCATCCGCAGCGACGCGGCGGGCCAGGCCGACCAGTTGATCGGCGAGGCCCGCAGCGAGGCCGAGAAGCTGCAGAGCGACACGGTCGCGGAGGCCGAGCGCGTCCGCACGGAGGCGGCCGAGCAGGCGGAGCGGCTGCGCACCGAGTCCACGACCGAGGCGGAGCGCCTGACGGCCGAGACGACGGCCGAGGCGGAGCGGGTCCGCGCGGAGGCGGTGGCGAAGGCCGAGAAGCTTATCTCGGACGCGTCCGGCGACGCGGAGCGGCTGCGCGCCGAGGCCGCGGAGACGGTCAACTCCGCGCAG
This sequence comes from Streptomyces atriruber, assembly GCF_001418325.1. GTDB lineage: Bacteria > Actinomycetota > Actinomycetes > Streptomycetales > Streptomycetaceae > Streptomyces > Streptomyces atriruber. The sequence goes on from NZ_LIPN01000058.1 coordinate 15,218, forward strand.
CAGCACGCCGAGCGGATCCGCAGCGAGGCCGAGCGCGTCAAGGCGGATGCCGCGCGGGAGGCCGAGCGGCTCACGTCGGAGGCGCGCGAAGAGGCGGAGCGGACCCTCGACGAGGCCCGTCAGGCCGCCAACAAGCGCCGTCAGGAAGCCGCCGAGCAGGTCGACACGCTCATCACGGAGGCGGTCGCCGAGGCGGAGAAGCTGACCACGGACGCGCAGGAGAAGGCCCTCAAGGCGACGACGGACGCCGAGGCGCAGGCCGACACGATGGTGGGCGCGGCCCGCAAGGAGGCCGACCGGCTGGTCGCCGCGGCGACGGTCGAGGGCAACTCCCTGGTGGAGAAGGCCCGTACGGACGCGGACGAGCTGCTGGTCGGCGCCCGTGGCGACGCGACCGCCATAAGGGAGCGCTCGGAGGAGCAGCGCGACCGTCTGACGGCCGAGATCGAGGAGTTGCACGAGCGCGCCCGCCGCGAGTCCGCGGAGGCGATGAAGTCCGCGGGCGAGCGCTGCGACGCGCTGGTCAAGGCCGCCGAGGAGCAGCTGGCCGAGGCCGAGGCGAAGGCCAAGGAGCTCCTCGCCGACGCCAACTCCGAGGCGAGCAAGGTCCGTATCTCCGCCGTGAAGAAGGCCGAGGGTCTCCTGAAGGAGGCCGGGGCGAAGAAGACCGAGCTGACGCGCGAGGCGGAGCGCATCAAGGCCGAGGCCGAGGCCGAGGCGACGCGGGTGGTCGAGGAGGGCAAGCGCGAGCTGGAGGTGCTGGTCCGGCGCCGGGCCGACATCAATGCGGAGATCTCCCGTGTCCAGGACGTGCTGGAGGCGTTGGAGTCTTTCGAGGCCCCGTCGGGCGGTGCGAAGACCGGGCCCAACAGCGGCTCGGCCGCGGGTGGCGTCAAGGCCGGAGCCGCGGCAGGGTCGACACGTTCGAGTGGCAAGCAGTCGGAGGGGTAGCCAAAGAGCATCACCCGTGCTCCGAAAGGACCTTTGGCCCTGTCTCTGGCAAGCCCTCCTGCCGTTGACCACTCAAAAGGGGTGTCATTCTCCAGATCAAACGGGCATCTGCTCGATGACACGCCGCTTGGACCCCTAGGATTCCCTCTATCACCTCACCGGTCTCATTCGACAGGAACCCCATGAGCGACACTTCCCCCTACGGCTTCGAGCTTGTGCGGCGTGGGTACGACCGCGCTCAGGTGGACGAACGTATCTCCAAGCTCGTCTCCGACCGTGACAGCGCTCTTGCTCGTATCACTGCTCTGGAAAAGCGCATCGAGGAGCTGCACCTCGAGACGCAGAACGCCCAGGCCCAGGTTGCCGACGCCGAGCCGTCGTACGCCGGTCTCGGTGCCCGCGTCGAGAAGATCCTCCGCCTCGCCGAGGAGGAGGCGAAGGACCTGCGCGAGGAGGCCCGGCGCGCTGCCGAGCAGCACCGCGAGCTCGCCGAGTCCGCCGCCCAGCAGGTGCGCAACGACGCCGAGTCGTTCGCCGCCGAGCGCAAGTCCAAGGCCGAGGACGAGGGCGTCCGCATCGTCGAGAAGGCCAAGGGCGAGGCGAGCGCGCTGCGGGCCGAGGCCCAGAAGGACGCGCAGTCCAAGCGCGAGGAGGCCGACGCCCTCTTCGAGGAGACCCGCGCCAAGGCCGCACAGGCCGCGGCCGACTTCGAGACGAACCTCGCCAAGCGCCGTGAGCAGTCCGAGCGCGATCTGGCCTCGCGTCAGGCCAAGGCGGAGAAGCGCCTCGCGGAGATCGAGCACCGCGCGGAGCAGCTGCGTCTCGAGGCCGAGAAGCTGCGTACGGACGCGGAGCGCCGGGCCCGCCAGACGGTGGAGACCGCGCAGCGCCAGGCCGAGGACATCGTGGCCGACGCGAACGCGAAGGCGGACCGGATCCGTTCGGAGTCCGAGCGCGAGCTCGCCGCTCTGACGAACCGTCGCGACTCCATCAACGCCCAGCTGACGAACGTGCGCGAGATGCTGGCCACGCTGACCGGCGCGGCCGTCGCCGCCGCGGGCACGCCCGCGGAGGACGAGCCCATCTCCCGAGGGGTCCCCGCCCAGCAGACCCGCTGAAGCGCTTCCTCAGGGCACCGAAGCCCCCCGCCACCGAGTGGCAGGGGGCTTTGTCCCGTTTTAGCGTTGCCGCATGATCGAGCTCGAGGGGCTGACCAAGCGGTACGGCGAGAAGGTGGCCGTCAACAATCTGACCTTCACGGTCCGCCCGGGCATGGTCACCGGGTTCCTCGGGCCGAACGGCGCGGGGAAGTCCACGACCATGCGCATGCTGCTCGGGCTCGACAACCCGTCGGCCGGGGCCGTCCGCATCGACGGCAGGCACTACTCGCAGCTGAAGGACCCCCTCAAGTACATCGGCGCCCTGCTCGACGCCAAGGCGATGCACGGCGGCCGCAGCGCCTTCAACCATCTGCTCTGCCTCGCGCAGAGCAACGGCATCCCGCGCGCCCGCGTCACCGAGGTCCTGGACACCGTCGGTCTGACCGCCGTCGCCAAGAAGAAGGCCAAGGGCTTCTCGCTCGGCATGGGCCAGCGCCTGGGCATCGCCGGTGCGCTGCTCGGCGACCCCGAGATCCTGATGTTCGACGAGCCCGTCAACGGCCTCGACCCCGAGGGCATCCACTGGATCAGGAACCTGATGAAGTCCCTTGCCGCGCAGGGGCGCACGGTCTTCGTCTCCTCGCACCTGATGAGCGAGATGGCGCTCACCGCCGACCACCTCGTCGTCATCGGCCAGGGCCGGCTCCTCGCCGACACGTCGATGTCCGACTTCATCCGGCAGAACTCCCGGTCGTACGTCAGACTCCGCTCCCCGCAGCGCGAACGCCTCCTCGACGTCCTGCACGAGGCGGGCATCACCGCCGTCGAGGCGGGCAACGGCACCCTCGAAGTGGACGGTACGCCGCCGGAGGAACTCGGCGAGCTCGCCGCGGGCCATCAGCTCGTCCTCCACGAGCTGAGCCCTCAGCAGGCCTCTCTGGAGGAAGCCTTCATGCAGCTCACCGCCGAGTCGGTCGAGTACCACGCGCACACGGACCACGGAGGAGCACAACCCCCGCCGCCCGTCGGCTGGGGCGAGGGCTGGCAGCAGCGGAAGGAGGGCTGAGCGATGGCCGCGGCACAAGTCCTGAGATCGGAGTGGACCAAGATCCGCTCGGTCTCGTCGACCATCTGGACGCTCGGCCTCGCCGTCGTCGTCACGATCGCGCTCGGCATGCTGATCAGCATCCTGTCCAAGAACGACTACGACAGTCTCGACGCCAAGGACAGGCTGACCTTCGACCCGACGTACATCAGCTTCGCCGGGATGTCTCTCGGCCAGCTCGCGATGATCGTCTTCGGGGTGCTCGTCGTCTCGAACGAGTACAGCACCGGCATGATCCGCACCTCGCTCGCGGCGGTCCCGCAGCGCGCCACGTTCCTGTTCAGCAAGATCGCCGTCGCGACGCTGCTCGCGTTCGTGGTCGGCCTGGTCACCAGCTTCATCACGTTCTTCGTGGGCCAGGCGATGCTCGGCCAGTACAAGGCGCAGCTCAGCGACCCCGGCGTGCTGCGCGCCGTCATCGGCGGCGCGCTCTACATGACGCTGATCGCGGTGTTCTCGATGGGCGTCGCGACGATGCTGCGCAGCCCGATGCTCTCCCTCGGCATCCTGATGCCGTTCTTCTTCCTGATCTCCAGCATCCTCGGCAACGTCTCGGCGACGAAGAAGCTCGGCCGCTTCCTGCCCGACCAGGCCGGCAGCAGGATCATGCAGGTCAAGTCGCCGTTCGACGACGACACCCCGTACGGGCCGTGGGGCGGTCTCGCGATCATGGTGGCGTGGGTGGTGGTCGCGTTGATCGGTGGGTACGTACTGCTGAAGAAGCGGGACGCCTAGCGGTACTCGGTACTCCAGGGGGACATGTGACGGCGCAGGACCGCGCACTCGCGGCGCTCGGCCTCGACGGCGTGCCCGCGCTGCAGCCCCTCACCTACCCCGGCCTGCCGGTCACGGCGCCCTCCCTGCTGACCGGGACCGAACTGCTGGCGCTCAGTGCGCGTCCGGGCGGGCTCGGCGCATGGGCCATCGAAGGGGCGGGCCAGGGACTCCACGGGCCCCACAGCACGCTGGACGACGTCCTCGGCACCCTCGGGCAGCCTCCCGTCGCCGGACGCCACCCCGTCGTCGCCGTCGGCTCGAACGCCTCCCCCGGCCAGCTCGCCCACAAGCTCGGGCGGCTCGGCATCCCCGGCGCCGTCCCGATGGTGCCCGTGCGGCTGCGCGGCATCGGCGTGGGCTGCTCGGCCCACATCGGCCGGGCCGGATATGTGGCGGCCGCGCCCTACGCACGCGCCGGAGCCCGGCTCACCCTCGTCGTCTCCTGGCTGGATCCGGCGCAGCTGCCCGCGATCGACGCCACCGAGCTCCCCAACTACCGGCGGATCCCGCTCTCCGGAGACGCGTACGACATGACCCTGCCGTCCGGCGAGCGGCTCGCCGGAGCGTCGGTCTACGTCAGCGCCCGCGGCGTCCTCGCCGACCCGCTCACCGGCCTGCCGCGGCCCGGCGGGGGCGACCAGGCGGCGCTCCTGGACGCCCTGCTCGACGCGTCCCCGCCGCTGCGCGAGCTGCTCGGCCCGGACGCGGCGGCCTGGGTGCGCAGGGCGGCCGCCGACCCGGAGCTGCGCGAGCGGGGCACCCTGCTCTTCGCCGAGGAGGGCTGGGTGCTGCCCTGGACGGAGCTACCCGACCCGTCCGTGTGAATCAACGGTTTTACTTGCTCTTGGCTGGAACCGTCAGCTCACAGTTATCCTCCTAACCCTTACGGGGGCGTGTGCCCCGACGTCCTGAACCATTCGATGGGTGCGGAGAATGATCGAGGCAGTCGGCCTGACGAAGCGCTACGGCGCCAAGACAGCCGTGTACAACCTTTCCTTCCAGGTGCGGCCCGGAACCGTCACCGGCTTCCTCGGGCCGAACGGCTCCGGCAAGTCGACGACGATGCGCATGATCCTCGGGCTCGACGCGCCCACCACCGGGCAGGTGACGATCGGCGGCTATCCCTACCGCAAGCTGCCGAACGCGCCGCGCCAGGTCGGTGCGCTCCTCGACGCGAAGGCCGTGCACGGCGGGCGGCACGCCCGCAACCACCTGCTCTGCCTCGCGCAGCTCTCCGGCATCCCGGCCCGCCGGGTCGACGAGGTGCTGGGCGTCGTGGGTCTGCAGGACGTGGCGAAGAAGCGCTCCAAGGGCTTCTCGCTCGGCATGGGCCAGCGTCTCGGCATCGCGGCGGCGCTCCTCGGCGACCCGCAGGTGCTGCTCTTCGACGAGCCGGTCAACGGCCTCGACCCCGAG
>NZ_LIPN01000580.1 GCF_001418325.1 Streptomyces atriruber
CCCCGACCCTTCATCCCCCGGAAGCTACACGCTTGTTCGAGGTTACGCGCCCCCTCCCGGCCAGAAGCGGCACGGAATGCCGAAATCCGAGCCATTCAGGGGGCATGGGGAACGACCGGATGGTACGCGAACGGCGGCGGCCGCCCCCCGTTGCGCGAGGGGGCGCCCGCCGCCGTTCATGGCGCCGCGGATCACACGGTTCCGGTACTACTTCGCCAGGAAGCCGATCGCCACGTACTCCTTCTCGTCCTCCGTGAAGGGCTTGCTGAGCAGCTTCTTGCCCAGGAACAAGTGCCCGTTGCCGTAGAGGAGTTCGTTCGACTTCGGGACCATGCCGCTGATCGCCTCGGTGACCGCCTCGGAGCCCGGGGTCTCCAGGAGCTTGGTCTCCTTCATGGTCTTGCCGTCGAGCGAGACGACCTGGGCGCCCTGCTTGTAGCCGTGCGCCTTGTACGCGAGGACGTTGCCGCCGTCCATGCGGATCGGGAAGATCTCGCCGTTCTCACCGGCGTCGGCGCGGTCGCTGGTGGGCTTGCCGGTGGCCAGCGAGAAGGACACGATCTCGTTGGTGCGGTTGTAGCTCTCGCCGCTGCCGTCGTGCGGGCGCGTCGGGACGTACAGCCGGTCGTTGCCGACCGCGATCGCCTTGCAGTCGTTGACCATGTTCACGCCGCAGTCGTGGTCGTACTTCCCCTCCTCCAGCGAGATCTTGGCACGCAGCTTGCCGTTGCTGCCGAGGGAGAAGACGTCCGTGACGCCGGAGGCCGTGATCTTCGTGGTGTCCTGGCCGAAGACGACCGGGTTCGTCGAGATGATCTTGGCGTTGTCGATGCCGGGGGCGATCGGGTACGTCCACTTGTCGTCGCCGGTCTTCGGGTCGAGGAGCTGGACCTTCAGCGTCTCGTCGCCGTACGTGCCGCACTTGCGGACGGCGACGAGCTGGTCGCCGCCGGCGTAGCCGACGTCCTTGCACTTGCCGACCTTCGGCGCCCACAGGGACTTGCCCTTGACGTCCCAGGCGGCGCCGCCGCTGGACGTGCCCGCGCCCGCGGCGATGGTGGTGCCCGAGATGGTGACTTCCTTGAACGTCGCCTTCATGCCGTTGGTCTCGGCGCTCTCGGTCCAGAGCTTCTTGCCGGACTTCAGGTCAACCGCGGAGACGTTGGTGCACTGCTGGTAGTCGCCCTTCTTGTTCCGCTTGGCCTCCTCGGTGACGATCGCGGCGATGCCGTCCTCGGTGACCTCCTTCGACATCGCGCAGGCCATGCCGGAGAGCGGGATCGACCACTTCTCCTTGCCGGTGTCCGGGTCGTAGCCGTTCAGCTCGTTGACGCCCGCCTTGGCGTAGACGTCATCGGTCAGCACGGATCCGGTGGCGTTCCAGATCTGGTCCTTGGGGATCTTGGGCTGCGGGAGCTGCATGAGCACCTTGGCCGCGGCGTCGGCCGGCGCCTTCTCCTTGGCCGGGCCCTGCTCGGGCAGGGCGTTCCCGCCCTCCTTGCCGCCCTTCTTGCCCTTGCCGTTCTTGCCGCCGGACTCCTGCGCGGTGTTCTTGGAGTCGTCGTCCTTCGTCGAGGCGTAGAAGACACCGCCGCCGACGATCAGCGCGATCGCGGCGACCGCCGCGATGATGATCGTCATCTGGCTGCTGATCTTCTTGCCGCCGCCGCCCGAGCCGGAGTCACCGGGCTGCGGCTGCATCGGCATGGTGGGCGGCTGCTGGTAGCCCTGCTGGTACTGCTGCTGATAGCCCTG
>NZ_LIPN01000581.1 GCF_001418325.1 Streptomyces atriruber
GTTCTGGGGGCATCCGGGGCGGCCCGGGACGCCCCGGCTGCCCCCCTCCGGCTGTCCCCCGGCTGCCCCCGGATCGTCGCGGTGAGCGCCGACGTCCGGCCGGGCCGCCCGCGCTTCCCGGGCCCAGCCAACACAGCTTGTTTCAGGTCGTGTTGGGCGGGGAGGGTGCGGACTGCACTGGAGCGCCGTGGGGTTGCCCGGAGGGCGGGGCAGGCGGGCCGGTACCCCGGGGCCGGCGGCGGGCGGCGGCAGTCGATGACGGTCAGCGATCGGCGGGCGGGCAGGCGGTGGCGGCCGGCGGGCTGCTGGTGGCGGTCGACGAGGGGCGACGGGCGGTCGGCGGCGAGGCGTGTACCCCGGGGCACCCGGGCCGCCCCTGTGTGTCGCGATGGGCGCCACCGCCCAGCCGGGTCCGCCCACTCTCCCGGGCACCGGCCAACACCACGCGCGTCAGGGGACGTTGGGGGATGCTGCGGACGGCGCTGCGGCGCCGTGAGGCCGCCCGGCGGGCCGGGCCCTCACCACGCACCCCGGCGACACCGAGGCCCCGCTCACCGCCCACGAGCAGGCCACGTTCCCGCGCAGCGCCGGGACCAACGCGGCCGAGGAGGCCGGGGAGGCGGCCGGCTTCGGTGACATCCCCGGCCTGGTCGCCGAGCCCACCCGGCCCGAGGCGTCCCCCTGGGGCCGGTTCCGCGCCCTCCTCACCAGGGCACCGGCTCGCCGTGGCGGTCCAGGAACTGCAGGCCCGGGGCGCCCGCCTGGGCCTCGATGACGTCGGCGACGGGCGGGATGCTCTCGTGGGGCGCCAGCGGTGCGTCCGGTCCGCCGAGCCGGGTGCGGTTGTGGCCGGGGTCGATGAGCAGCTTGGTCTGTCCATCGGCGCCGTGGCGGGTCGCGTAGCTGCGCATCAGCTGGTTGAGGGCGGCCTTGCTGGCCTTGTAGAGCTCGTAGCCGTCCTCGGTGTTGAGGGTGATGCTGCCCTGCTCGGAGGACATGACCGCCACGGTTCCGCCGGGTGCGACGAGGTCGCGCAGGGCCTCCAGGGTGCGCAGCGGGCTCAGCGCGTTGGTGATCATCACCTCGGTGAACATGTCGGTGGGCACGTCGCCGATCGGCAGGTTGCCGCGGTCGATCGCGGCGTTGACGAAGAGCAGGTCGAGCCTACGGCCCGTCAGGCGCTCGCGCAGTGCGGCGAGTTGGCCGGGGCTGTTCATTTCCAGGCTCTCCGGCTCCAGGCGTCCGCCGTGCGCGTCGGCGCGGGCCTGCAGTTCGCCGCCGGGCCGGCGGGCCGTGGCGATGACGTGCCAGCCGCGTCCGGCGAGTTCGTCGGCCAGGACGAGCCCTAAGCCGCGGGAGGCCCCGATGACGAGGGCCTGGCGCGGGGCGGCGGG